>JAABRU010000144.1 GCA_011390755.1 Desulfobacteraceae bacterium
GCCGGTCGGGGTGTCTCCTGCCCGGTTTCTGAGGGAGAACCCTCAGAACTGAGGAACCGTATGAGTTAATTGCTCACGTACGGATCTGTGGGGAGGGCGTCAGGTAACTGATGCCTTTACCCGGAACCCGGACGCAAAAGGGTTCCGGTCGCTATCGCTCCCTCCACCCTTTTGCGCCGGTTAGCTTAGCGTTAGCCACCTAAAATTATTAACAAAAAAGGACTAATATGATGAGAAAAAACGTCAAACTTACCACACTGATTACTTTAATCGTAATATTAAACGTGGTGTGTATCTTTTCACTATCAATGGCAGTGGAAGAAAAAAAATTTTACGATAGCGGTAAACTAAAATCAGTATTAAATCTCATAGATGGCAAAAAAGAGGGCGCTGCAAAATATTATCATGAAAATGGTAAACTGTGGGCTGAATATCCCTTTGTCAATGATGTGAGAGAAGGACTTTGCCGGGAATACTACAAAAACGGCATACTGTACACCGAATATTACTGGAAGAACGATAACAAAAACGGGCTGTCCAAAGAATATTATGAAGACAGCGGAAAACTCAAATCAGAATCAAATTATGTTGACGGCAAAAAACAGGGAACAAGTAAAATTTACTATGAAAACGGTAAACTGTGGGCTGAATATCCTTATAAAAATGACAAACTGGATGGAAATTTGAAAGAATATAAAAAAGATGGTACGTTATTAAAAACAGAACGTTACCAAAATGGCGTTAGTCAATAAAGGTGGCTAACCCGGCGCTCAAGCGGATTTTGTGGGGTTCCGCTATCGCTACACCCCACAAAACCGCTTAGCTTGTTGTTGTACGGAAGCCCTTCGGGCAGGAGGGGGAGGGTACTTTTACCCTGATGCAGGAATCATGCCGGGCACCGTACCGGAAGCGGGGCTTCCGCACAACCCGGCAATTTGTTATTTTCTTCCAAAACACATTCACAGTTTTAAGGTGATTTCCGAAAAAGATAATACCATAAGGAGTGCCGAACTGAAAGTCCGGCAGTGTCCGGCAAATGACAGTCCGCTCACAGGCTTTCCGTCTGCGACTCCTTCAGAGACGGTACATTCATATTCGGAAATCGCCTAAGTGGAATGAGGCACTATTTGCTGAGGCGGACACAGAAAAGGATGTGTCCGCAGTTTCTATAGTGTTTGAGATAATAGTTTTGGGGCAGGTCGGGTGAACGCAGTAAACCCCGGCATACTGAATCTGCCGGGGTTCGTTCCTCACCCAAGCTGCATGAAACCCCAAATCTGTATTCTTAAACACTAATGCCAATTAAGAGTCAAAAACTCCGGACTCAGTAAAAACAGCATATTATAAAATCAGACACAGCAGGCAGGCTTTATAAATAACTGATTTTACATTGCCGGATTCAACCCTTAATTCGCATCACTATATTCATCAGATATTATCGGAAATCATGATTTTCACCGCAGGATGCATTGGCGGAATATGTAACACACTGTTATTTCATGTAATGATGCGTTAGACTGCCGCTAAGGCACCCTGCAGTATTTATTTCCGGTAAAGTCTGTTTATTTCGCGCTGCTCTGTCCCTCCATCCCCTTCAGCAGCTGCTTCATATACCATATCTGCTGATCCGTGGCAGTTTCCCCCTCTTTGAGATATACACTTCCGTCCTGATAATACAGGGGGCCCTGAAACAGTTTTACTTTGCCGGAACCCAGGTCTTTGATAAATGCCGCCATTTCTTTTTTTGCATTTTCCGAAAGGGCATTCCCCTCCAGAAATCCCACTGTACTGGTATCGGCACTGTTAATGTCGGTCCAGTCCGGTTCCAGCCAGATCCATTCGGATTTCCATTTTCCGGACATGGCCTTTTTCAGGAGATCCGTATATCCCGGCCCCCAGTTGAAATAGGGAACCCCCAGGCAGACATCAGGGGCGGTTTCACACGCGCCTTTATAATCATAGGGAACCGCCCAGACTTCTTTGCCTTCTTTTTGTTTCTGTCCGGCTACAACAATATTTTCCGTGGTATCAATGCCGGAAATGACCACATCATAAGCGGTATTGAAAAAATTCTGGGCCACCTGGGTGGGATCTGCCGTAACTCCCGGAATATTAAACCAGAAACCAATCCATGTCACCTGGAATTTCAGATCCGCAGGATTTTTTTTCAGCACTTTTTCCCAGGCGTATTTCGCGCCCAGATAGGAGGAGGCTGCCAGACGGCGGGTTTCTTCATTAATCAGAGGGCCGAGATAGGCGATTTTTCCTGTCTTTGTGGTCATGGCCGCTGCAAAACCGCCCAGCATTTTACCGTATTCCATGCGGGCGAACAGGTTGAGCAGATTTTCAGGGGCCTTTCCTGTCAGAACATCATCTCCGGAGCAGTGGACAAAATAGGTGTCCGGATGCATCATGGCCGCTTCCCGGATGCCGTCTTTCATGTCATCGGAATTGGCGATAATGAGTTTTGCCCCTTTTTCCACCATATCATCCACCAGTTGGGGAATGGTGATGCCGGGGCGGTCCGCGGGATTCACCTTGTCAATATAGATCATTTTGGTGCCGGGAATTTTTTCTTCCACATATTTCCCGCCTTCGTAATGGGCCTGGCTGTAACCGTGGTCATTATAGGGCCCCACCAGCAGAAGTCCGAAGGTAAAACTGCCGGCAGCCAGCGCTGCCCCTGTACCCACCAGAAACAGCAGGGCAGACAAAGCAAAGGATTTTTTCAAAAGCATAGAAAATTTCATTCTTCCTCCTCAGATAAGTGATGAACGGAAATGCCAATGAAGGGTTGAATCCGGTATTGTAAAATCAGTTGCCTATAAGGCATGTCTGCTGCGTCTGATTTTATAATATCCTGTTTTTACTGATTCCGGAGTTTTTGACTCTTCATTGGCATTGGAAACAGAATGCAGGAATTTCTGCAAAAATGCGTTTCACTTCTTATGGCAAAAGCATGAAAGGGTCAAGACTGTTTTTGTGTATTTCCGCAGCCGGTCTGCAAAAAAAAACACTTATCCCCCTTTCACAGCACGGGAATACAACTGCGCCATACCTGCCTGGGAAAGGCCGCGCACCGCTTCATCCAGCTGATGCCGGGAAAGATAAATATGGGGAGACAGACGGATTCTGCCCAGCCTTTCTGCCGCAATGATCTTCTCTTCCTGCAGACGTTTTACCAGCATATCCGAAGACAAATCCTGCTTTTCACATACACTGATGCCCGTGGGATAATCCGGGAATTCATCGGACAAAAGCCGGAAACCGATCATCCGGAGACGTTCCTGCAGATAAGAGTTCAGTTCAAAAATCCGTTCCCGCACCGCATCAAAACCGATATTCCGCAGATATTCCAGGGAAGCCAGAAAATACACCCAGTTGATGAAATCGGATGTGGAAATCGTAAAACGGTCTGCACCGGCTTTCAGCTCTTTTTTATAGGGCAGATATTCCCGGTCCCTGACAACGGATTCCGTACCGACAAATATGGGTCTGATCTCCGGCAGTTTTTCTTTGGAAATATACAGAATACCCATTCCCAAAGGCCCCATGAGCCATTTCCACGCGGAAAAGGCCATTGCATCAATTCCCATTTTTTTCATGTCCAAAGGCTGCATTCCCACCCCCTGGGCACCGTCCACGACAAACAGGATTCCTTTTTCCCGGCAGTGTTTCCCCATGCGCTCCAAAGGCAAAGGCATTCCCGTACACCAGTGAACCGCGGACATGCTTATCACTTTTGTCTTTTCTGTCATCAGGGGTTGAAGTTCCTGATAAAAGGCTTCCGGATTTTTGCGCATGGGGGCTGTTTTCAGCAGTACGCCTTTTTCTTCCCAATGCTGCCAGGGATAAACATTGCTGGGATATTCATTTTCCAGCAGAATGATTTCATCCCCGCTTTTGAGATTCAGACCGTGGGAAATATGGTTCATGCCTTCGGAGGTATTATGAATCAGCGCCAGTTCTTCGGGATGGCAGCGGAGCAGTTCAGCCAGTATTTTCTTAATGCGCTGTTTCACATCTGCGTATTCCGCAACATCGGTCAGCAGACCTTTCCGGGCATATCCTTCCATAAAAAGATTTACCGCCTGCACAATATGACTGCCCGCCGGTGTCGTGCCGCAGTTGTTGAGCCAGATCAGCTCCCGGTTCACTGGCCAGTTTTCCTGTATTTTTTTCCAGTCTGTCATTGCTCTTATTACCTTCCTGTTTTTTTTACAGATTATCAGCCGAGCATGGTGCGTAGGTGATTTCCGAAAAAGATAATACCGGAGGAGTGCCGAACTGAAAGTCCGGCAGTGTCCGGCGGATGACAGTCCGCTCACAGACTTTCCGTCTGTGACTCCTTCAGAGACGGTACATTCATATTCGGAAATCGCCTTAGGACTGCAGCCGAACACACAATGCCGGTATGTTAAGAAATTTCCGGAGAGCCAAAATGAAGTAAAACGGAATTTTGGCCGGATTTTCCCAATCATTTCAGTGTCCCAAACTTTCAGTTCGGGACTCCGCCGCCCTTAACTTAAAGGCATTGAGCCCAACACCACCCTAGGCACCTGCACCAAATACCAACCACCAACCACCTGACACCGGCCACCTGACACCGACCACCTGACACTGAACACCGAACCCCTGACACCGGCCACCTGACACCGACCACCTGACACTGAACACCGAACCCCTGACACCGACCACCCGCCCCCTGTCAATCCCTGCTCCCTGCCCGCAGGCAGCGCATTTTTCCCCCTCCCCCGGCAAAAGAAATATCCCATTCTTTTTCATCTCCGCAGCCGGTGCAGAAATCCGAAAGGGCAAGCATATATTCCAGTCCGCGCAGGGCTTTTTCATTCTCAAGCAATGCAAAGGAAGGCTGCAGCAGGGGGCGGGAGAGAAAGACAATGCATTTGGCGCGGGCCCGGGTGACAGATACATTCAGGCGGTTTACACTGTAAATAAAAGAAGACTCCGACAAAGCTGTTTCCGCATCACTGACTCCGTAACTGACAATCACATTGCGGCACTGCTGCCCCTGCATTTTATCCACTGTATCCACAAAAGGGGGAGCGTTCCACTTCCCTATGGCATTGAGTTCTTTCCGGATCAGGCGGATCTGGGCATGGTGGGGGCTGACAATAAACAGACCTTCCCGGCCAAAGGCCCTGTCCCCGGATGCACTGCGGGGATAAGGACGGCGGCTGTTTTCCTGTAAGAGATTCTCCCGCAGATATTCTGCAAGCAGGGCTGTCAGCCGGGCTTCCGCGGGATTTTCCACTGCGGCCCGCATATCTTCGGAAATGCACAGGCAAAGGGGATAAGCCGGATCCAGCAGCCATTGGCAGAAAACTGCTTCCGGGGAACTGCAGGCAAAGGGATTTCCCTTTTCCGCTTTCAGTGCAATTTTCTGTTTTCCGATTTCTTTGCAGACCGGGCGGTAGTCTTTGCCGTATAATGTCCGGGCCGGAAAAAGGGAAAGGGTGGCATTCATGCGCCAGTTTTCCTGCAACTGGCAGGTATAGGGAGATTTTTCCCTGTCCCGCGCACGCAGGAAGGCAAAAACAGATTCGTGGAGACCGGGCAGACCGTCTTCGGATTCCGGGTATTCCCCGCTGATAATGGGCGGCAGCTGCAGATCATCCCCGGCCAGCAGCAGACGGCCCTTTTCCCCAAGCACATTTACTGCCAGGGCCAGCTCCCCCCATTTCATCTGGGAGGCTTCGTCCGCAATAAGGAGGGGGAATTCGCCTTCCACACCGGATTTGAGAAAACTGTAAACTGTTCCGCCGACCACCAGAAGGTCTGCTTCCATGACATCCCACAGTTCTTTTTCCTGAATGACTTCCAGATCTTCTCCCCTGGGAACAGAAATATATTTCATTTTGTACAGGGAGAGACAGGATGCCAGCCCGAAGTCTTTTCTGTGCAGGCGGATTTCTTCCAGCAGATTTTCTATGGCCGCATGGGTGAAGGCTGTTACCGCGATTCTCAGTGTCTGCCGCTTTTCCGAAGCTGTACGGAGCAGGGTCAGGACGGTTTTTGCCAGAAAATGGGTTTTGCCGGTTCCGGGCGGCCCCCACACCAGCGTCAGGCGGTTTTCCAGCACATGCCGGAATGCCTGCTCCTGACTGGATGTGAATCCCGCGTAAGCCCCGGCAGTCCGGATACAGTCTTTTTTCCCGGGCCAGGGAATCTTTGAGGCAAATGCCGGTGGATCCCGCAGCAGCTTGTGAAAATCATGCTCCGGCTGTGCATCCGTTTCCGCAAGTCTTTGCAAAATTCTGTCGGAACTGAAATCCGTAAAACGGGGATGCAGGATATATTTTTCCCCTTCATCAAAATAATCCCGCCCACTGTTTTCCCTGATAAAAAGAGATACACAGACTGTCCCGCCGCTGTTCTTTTCCACTTCCCGGACAGCGGCCAGGCATATTTCCCCACCGGGGGGAAACAGGGCTCTGCGGTAATGATAATCATCATAGCACATCTGGGCTTTTTCCCCCTCTTCTGTAAAAGGAGTCAGAAGATAATTGGGAAATCCGCCGGTTTCGATCTGCTCTGCTTTTATTCCGGATAATACTTTCCATCTTTGCCCCCCGGCATAGGCCACGGGAATGCTGAATCCGTTCCGGATTCTTTCTGAAAGCGGCGCTGTGCGGGCTTCCCGCATTTGCATTGCGGCCATGCGGGATTCATAACGGACAATAAAGGCCAGTCGGGACAGTTCCGTATGCTGAAAATGCAGAATTTCCGGAAAACGGAATTTCGGAGGCCGGGCAAACAGACTGCCCCGGACTTTTGCCCGGATCCCGTCAACAACAGCCTGGGCTGCGGTCAGGCGTTTCCGGATTTCATTTTCTATCCATTCCGTCCGCTCCGTTTTCCCCTCATGCCATATACTGAAAATAACATCACTTTTCAGGGTGTTGCTCAGTTCAGACCAGAAGAGGGGGGAAGGCGCGGGGGAATAATCAAAATCCGGGGAGGGTAAACGGGACAGCACTTCCGGCAGACGCAGGCAGAGAGGCAGGGGAAGGGCCAGGAGCCTGCGGATAAGGGAGGTGAGAACAGCAATGGAAAAAGGCACCTGCTCGGCCGGATGTTTTTCCTCTCCTGCAAGGGAGGCATCCTGAAAACAGAAAATCAGGTCAGGGGCAGACGGTTCCGGAACCTTCAGGGCTTCCTGCAAAAGCCGGTGGAAAAGACGACTTTCATAACTGTCAAATACATACACCTGCAGGGTTTTCTGCTCTTCCCTCTCTCTTTTCCGGTTATAATCATCAAGGATTTCCAGTTCCCTGTGCAAAGTGCGGAGAAAATCCGCCTGAATTTCTGCGCAGTCTTCGGGATTCCGGGCAATGAAAACCTCTTCCCGGCTGCCGTTTCCGTAAACACTTCTGCCTTTGAGTCTCCGGAATCCCGCAGCACAGATTTTTCCGCTCAGCGGTTCCTCCTGCACCGTGATCATGATATTCACATCTTCATGAAGGGGCAGAAGCAGACTGGAACCGCCGTAGGGAATCACCCTGTTTTCTGCTAAGGCCCGAAGGGATTTTTGCAGTCTTTCCTTTTTTCCCCGCAGGGAACCGCAGCATTCCAGCAGATCGTCCGCATCCTCCCGGGCAAGAAAATGTTCCATTTCTTCCAGACTGTTTACCGGGGGGGACAGATTGCGGAGAAAACCGCGTCCTCCGGCAGAAAGACAGGGCAGCAGGGACACGGAATTTTTTTCTTCGGCTTCTTTCCGGCAGAAAAGGTAAAATTCACACCGTTCACAACGGAAAAACAGGTGCCAGGGGACCTGCGCAGGCGGTGCGCTGAGAATCGGATGCAGCTTTCCGCGCAGAAAAATTTTCAGACTGCTCCGGCTGAAACGCAGGTCAAAATATTCCGGTTTTTCCGCTTCATACAGCCAGATTCCGCCGGTTTCCGTATCCGGAGGCAGGGGCAGATTGCGGGATGCAATGATTTCTGCCAGAATCAGGGCATAAAGGGAAACCTGAATGCGGTGACCGGCTTTCAGAAAAGCCGGGGCTTTCATATCAATTATCCGCAGAACCGCCTTTCCATCCTCTTTTTCATGGAAGTGAATCAGATCCGGGCGGCAGGGAGGAAAACGGCAGAGAGCGGTATCTATTCCGAATTTTTTGTAAAAGGACGGGGGCACTTCCAAAACGGGCTGGTAAATGCTTTGACCGGGACCAAGTTTTTTCATTAGGGAAATGCTTTCTTCCGCACTGAAAACCCGTTCATATATTTTTCCTTTCCCGCGGGCAATTTTCACCCGCCCCTTCAGATAGTTCCGGAGCACCTTTTCTTCCCACAGATAAGCGCCCTCCAGAATTGCCCGGCTCAGGGGAGTGCTCTCCCCTTCAATCTCCGGCACACCGCAGGCTTTTCTCCGGTTTTTGGGTGTGGCATGATAACGCAGGTAACGCCCGCATTCATGATAATAATAACGGGCAATGCGGGAGGGACTGAGGATGAACTGCATGGGGGAAGCATTCATATATCCGATACCGGTTTCAGATTTCCCTGCACTTTTTCCATTTTTTGTGAAAGTGCAGCGATTTTTTTCCCAAAGACTTTTTTTGTCAACAGATTTCACCTGCGTCATACGGGGAAACATGTCTGCTTCCGGATATACCCGGTTGCCTGCCGAAGGTATCAGTGTGTATCACAGGATCTTCGGGAATGCTGATGGCGGTTTTCTGTGCATTCATTATATTGCGCCTCTTTTAAGTTCAGCAGATCGAAAAGTTTCCGGAGAAGTGCAAAAACTGTATTTCTGCATGGGCAACCGGAAGCTGCTGCCGTGCAAAAATACAATTTTTGCACTCCGGGACAGTCGCAAAAGTTGTATCCGGGGGAAATTTTTTCCATCTGCTGAGTTGGTACACGGGCAATTTATTTCAAAAACTGTTATAAATTCGCTGTTCCCGATTCTCTGCGGTGTTAGCGGATTCGGATGATATTTTTGCACCGGAATAATAATCCGGATTTTTGAATTTCGGACTCTGTATGCTGAAATCTGTCAGTGATAGGGAATCATTCAGATCATCTCCGGATTTCGGGGCTTTTCAGAAAGCACGGTTTATGTCGGTGGACAGTGAACAAAACTGCATTGGTTCTGCACCGGGATAATTTCTGCATACTATAAATGAATATCAAAGTCAAATAATGACGAAGTCTGCAGCGACACTTACTGGAATGTCAAATAAATTTTTTACCCTTTTAAAAAGTCCGGACCGGGGAGTCCGGACTGAAAGTCCGGAAGTCTGCCGGACTTTCAGTCCGGCACTCCTCCGCAGCTTTTCTGAGTATACAGAAATATATTTGACAGTCCGCTTGCCCTGCATTACTGAAAAGACAGCGAAAGGACTGCCATAAAAAAATAACCTGCCCATATGCTGGGATTTTCCTTTCTGAACAATGTTTTCTCTATTGACTCTTTGTGTAATATTTGAGATAAATCATCAATTTTATATAAATATATTCAGACTGCAATGAATTCGGGTGTATTCTCTGCCGGAAATATATTTCAGCGGCAGCTCCTTCCTGCCGCCTTCCGATTTTTCGTTCCGGTAATTCCGGCCGGTGTCCTGCCCTGACTGAAATACCCTGTCTGCCGGGCTTTGGCAGATGATTCCGGATATTCTGTGATTTTTTTTTTCAATCAGGACCTTGATCAGCGGGCAGAGAACCTGTTTCAATTACCCCCGGGACACAATAGACTATCTGCAAAAAGGAAAAAAGCAATGATAAAAAGGAAATCCTGTTTTTTCTTCATATTTCTATTTTTCCTCCCGGCCCCCGCCTTTGCCGCAGACGGTGACTTCCGTCTGCAGATACTGCACAGTTCGGACAATGAATCCGCGTTTCAGGATCCGGATACCCTGGAAGAAAAAATTCTCCATTATGCGGCAGTACTGGAAGGATTGCGGGAACTGGCAGAAAAAGAAAACATGCACTCCCTTTATCTGACAGCCGGAGATCACAGTCTGCCCGGCCCGTTTTATCATGCGGCGGCACAGGTCAGCAGTCTGGGGGCGCCCGGTATCGGGGATATTGAAATTTTCAATGCCACAAAACTGAGGGCCAACGGCATGGGAAACCATGAATTTGACGGCGGGGCAGAAGATTTTGCCCGTATGCTGCACCGGGCCTCCTATCCCTTTATTGCCGTGAATCTGGATTTTTCAAAAGTGAAACTGCCGGAAGGGATACCGCAGATCCGCATCGGAAAAGATGCCGGGAGTATATCGGAAAATGCCGGAAAAACGGTGCGGAGTGCATATGCAGAAATCGGGGGAGAAAAAATCGGGATTATCGGACGTGCGCCCGCGGATTTTTTCAATGTGGTGAAAGACCCCGCGCATACACTGGCGGGACTGGATTTTTACGGAGGCCGGAACCCGGAAAACAATCAGCCCCTTGTATCCGCACTCGGCCAGGTAAGGGAGCAGGTGAAGCTTCTGGAAATGCAGGGAATCAACAAAATTATTCTTTTGGATCATTCCCAGGATTATACGGAAGATCCCCTGTATTCCCGATCCCTGAAAGGAATTGATATTGTCATCATGGCCGGGGCCACCGGTTTTATGGCCCGTTCCGCTCCTTCCGGCCCTTTTAACCTGCTCCGCAAAGGGGATCGTCCGGAAGGGAATTATCCGGATATCCGTGAGGACAGCGAAGGCAAACCGGTGATGATTGTGAATACGGATCAGCAGTACCGTTATGCGGGCAATCTGATGCTGACCTTTGACCGGGAAGGTTTTATCCGGAAAGCGGATACGCGCAGCGGTCCGGTACCCTCCTCTGCTGCGGGAATTGCGGCATTGGAGCAGGAACTCGGTCATCCCCTGACTGTCCCCCCCCGTGCGGAGAATATTTTCCGTGATCTGCAAAAAACATCCCTGATACAAAAACAGTTTGAGATTATTGCAAAAACAGAAAAACCCCTCAACGGCATCCGGGAAGATGTGCGCTCACGGCAAAGCAGCCTGGGAGACTTGACAGCACTTTCGGCTCTCTGGTATGCCCGGAAGGTTTTGAAAGAAAAAGGGCCGGATATTGCCCTGAAAAACGGGGGCGGCATCCGCAGCTCCATTCCCGGCCCCAATATCACGCGTCTGGGTATCAGCACAGCCCTGCCTTTTAATAATAAACTGGCCGTGGTAAAACTGCGGGGGGATGAACTGCTGGCTGTAATGGAAAACGCGGTCAGCCGCCATCCGCATAAAGACGGGCGTTTTCCCCAGATCGCGGGGATGATTCTGGCTTTTGATTCCCAAAAACCGGGAAAACCGGATCAGATCCGCATGGAAAAAAGTTCCCGGATCAAAGAACTCCGTATTCTGCAAAAAAACGGGAAAGAAGATGTGCTGGTGGAGGATTTTGCTGTCAAAGGGGATCCGCAGCGCATGTTCCGCATGGTTTCCAATGATTTTCTTTTTTCCGGCGGAGACGGTTATCATGCCCTGAAAGCAGCCGCGGAAAAACGGGGGAAAATAATGCTGGATCTGAGAGAACAGGAAATTCTGGTGAAATTTTTACAGGAAAAAACGGAACCGGAATATACGGAAGCCCTGGACAATATTTTGAATAAGAGATGATATGCTGAGGATATATTCGGATTTGCAAAAGAAATTGTCCTGTCTGACAGCTCTTTCTGTGTTCAGTCTGTGCATATTTTCCCTTTCCCGGGCAGAAGAAGCAGACAGCACACCGCCGGTTATGATCATACAGGCCAGGGGACAGGTTTTGTATTCTCCGGGAAACAATATCTGGGAACCGGTGAAACGGAACCGTTTTCTTTATGAGGGATACCGCCTGCAGACCGGGAAAGACGGCTGCTGCCGGCTCATTGACAGGCAGACCCATCTGATTCAGAAAATGGCGGAAAATTCAGAAATTGAAATCCGGAAAGAAGGTCACAGACTGATCCGGGGCAGTATATCCGAAGCCGAATCTGCTGATATTGTGATGAGTTTTCTGAAACGGAAATTTTCCCGGGTGCAGAAATATACTTCCATCCGCAGAAATGGCAGCCGGACAGTTCAGGTAAAAACAGTTCCCATACTCCTTTTGTCCCGCACCTATCCGGATCTGGTCTGGGAAAATCCGGGCCCGGAATATTCTTTTCTTCTGAAAATCGGGGAAAAAGAATACAGGGTTCCGGCTTCCGGAAAAAAGATAATCCGTTTCCGTCTGAATGCTTCGGAAGAACCGGAACCGGGTATTCATCCTTATTCTGTTGCTGTCCTCTATCAGGGGGAAGTGATACAGCATTCTCCTGAAAAAGGCAGAATCCACTGGCTTTCCCAAAGGGAAAATCAGATATTCGCAGAAAGGCAGGATAAAATCCGGCGTATTGATCCGCATAACGGATTCCTGATGGGCAATATTCTGGATGAATACGGATTCAAAGTGGCAGCCATGGACTGTTTCCGGAATTATCTGGAGGAAAATCCGGAAATCAATGAGGTGCGCCCTTTTCTGATGAAAGTATACAGCGATCTGAATCTGACCGCATTGCAGCAGTCCGAAGCACTGCTGTATTTTCAGGAGCAGAGAAATCTTTTCCTTCCGGACTGATGCACTTTTTACGAAAAAGGGCAGTGACTCAAATCCCTTGTTTTTTTTCTGTAAGGGCACATACACCCCGGACCCGCCCATGCCGGGCCTGCGCCTTACACCCCTGCAGGTTTCCGGGAGAGGGCGGAATCCGGTTCTTCAGGGGATTTGACCCGTTATCCGGAAAAGTATTGCAAAAAAAGCAGACAGAGGGTATTCTCCAATCTTTCAGGGAAAAAACTGTTCAGAAAAAATATTGTAAAACCAATGGATTATGAGGAAAAAAGAATAAAAAAAATTCCGGTCATACTTCCCGGCGATTTCGGATGTACGGATCAATGTCATTGACGTAAGACTCCCCTCCCCTGAGGGAGGGGCCGGGGGAGGGTGAGTAGGATCTTTCATTACAGTTTGCTGCTTCCCCTCCCCTGACCCCTCCCACCGGGGGGAGGGGAATACTCTGCTTAGGTCAGTGACATTGATGTACGGATAACTGACAAGCCCGACCATCTGCTCCATTTTGACGGAGAAAAATTTTTAGGGGATGCATAAACCTGATGGTCTCGTAAAAAGTCCAAATTTCAAAAATCGCTATTAATAAAATCAGAGTGTTAATATGTATCAAAACCTGATTTTCGGACTTTTTACGAATCCGTCAAATTTGTTCATAATTTAAATAAACTTCCGATCCATCGGCAGAACAGACTGACAACCGGCAACAAAAACAAAGAGAGGTAATTATGTTTCATTATGACGGCCTGACACAGCAGGAAGCCGAGGCTTCCCGGCGGCAGCACGGTTCCAATCAGATTACACCCCAGGAGACAGAGACCTTCTGGGACAAACTTAAGGACAATTTCAAAGACCCCATGATTATTATCCTGGTGGTCGCATTAATTATTGTTACGATTCTGGCGGTTCTCGGGTTTACCGCCTGGTACGAAGGTGTGGGCATTGCCGTGGCAGTGGCCCTGGCCACCCTGGTGGCCACCGCATCGGAATTCAAAAATGAACAGACATTTCAGAAACTTCAGGAAGAGGCATCCAGGATTTTCATCAATACCTTCCGGGGAGGCAGTCTCAAACCCATCGGCATTGATGATATTGTCAAAGGCGATATTGTTCTGCTGCAGCCCGGAGACAAAATTCCCGCGGACGGAAAAATTATCAAAGGAAAAGTCCGGGTCAACCAGGCCGCACTGACCGGGGAGGCCGAAGCTGTAAGCAAAATACCGGGAGAAGTCAATCTGTCGGATATGTCCGATTCCCATGCCGTATTCCGGGGAAGTATTGTGGAAGACGGGGAAGCCGCGATGGAAGTGCTGGAAGTGGGAGACAAAACCCATCTGGGCAGACTGGCCGAATCCCTCCAGGCCGATGACCGGCTGGGGCCTTTGCGGGTAAAACTGGCCAAACTGGCGGATGATATTGCCAAATTCGGTTATATCGGGGCCACCTTTATTGCCGTGGCTTTTCTCTACAAGGCTGTCTGGATGGATAACGGCGGGGATACGGCCCTGATGATGGCCTATATCTCCAACTGGCAGAAACTGGCCTATGATATTGTTACAGCCCTGATCCTGGCCGTGATTATCATCGTGGTGGCGGTTCCCGAAGGACTGCCCATGATGATTGCCATTGTACTGGCCCAGAATATGAGAAAACTGCTCAAATCCAACGTACTGGTCCGCCAGCTTATGGGTGTGGAAACATCCGGAAGTCTCAATATTCTCTTCAGTGACAAAACCGGAACCATTACCCAGGGGCAGCTGGAAGCCGTGGGTTTTATGACCGTGGAGGGTGAAGGGGATGCGGCAGACTGCAAAGAGTATGATGCCTTTGACAAAATGCCGCCCGCCATCATGAATCTGCTGGATTTCTCTTTGAGGGAAAACACCTCCTGCGTGGTCAACTGTGATGCGGAAAAGGAATCCGAGCGCATTCTCGGCGGTAATAGCACAGAACAGGCTTTGCTGAAATTTATTCGGGCCGATGTCAGTGCATGCAAGGAGGAAGCCGCGGAAAACCTTTCCCAGGTGCTGTTTAATTCCGCCCGGAAATTCTCTGCGGCCCGGGTGAAAACGAAAGACGGTCGGGAACTGACACTGCTGAAAGGCGCGCCCGAAAGAATTCTGGAAAAAAGTCTGGCATTTTACGCGGCCGACGGAAGCGGTTCCGCACTTTCCGATGCCGCAAAACAGAAAATACTGGCTGAAATTGACACCAAATCCGATGCCGGATTCCGCCTGATTGCCGTGGCAATTACTGAAAATCCCACTCCGGAGCAGATGGAGGAAGTGCCGGAAGACATGGTTCTGCTGGGCTTTGCCATGATCCGCGACGATCTGCGCAAAGAATCCGGACCGGCCATTGAGACACTCCAGAACGCGGGGATTCATGTGGTCATGCTCACGGGCGACCGTACCGGAACAGCAAAGGCCATTGCCAAAGAAGCCGGACTGCTGGGCAATGAGGGGAATATTGTCATTGAATCTGACGAAATGGCAAAACTTTCGGATGAGGAACTGAAAAAAATCCTGCCCCGTCTCAGTGTGGTTTCCCGCTGCCTGCCCCAGGATAAGACAAGACTGGTCAAAGTGGCACAGGAGGCCGGTCTGGTGGTGGGCATGACCGGGGACGGCGTGAATGACAGCCCGGCCCTGAGCAATGCGGATATCGGCTTCGGTCTGGGAAGCGGAACCGAAGTGGCCAAAGAGGCCTCGGATATTGTGGTGCTGGATGACAATATCCAGTCCATTACCAGTGCGGTGCATTACGGCAGAACCATTTACCGTTCCATCCAGAAGTTTATCACCTTCCAGCTGACAGTGAATGTCAGTGCCATTGCCATTGCCTTTCTGGGGCCTTTTCTGGGTTTCAAACTGCCCCTGACCATGATCCAGCTGCTTTGGGTGAACCTGATTATGGATACCCTGGCGGCCCTGGCATTCAGCGGAGAACCGCCCCTGGACAAGCATATGAGGGAAAAACCCAAAGACAGGGATGAAAATCTGATTACCAGTCATATGTGGTCTTCCATTCTGTATAACGGATTTTTCATGACTCTGATTTGCTTATTTTTTCTTAAAATGGAACCGGTCAGGAATCTGTTTCACAGTCAGGAAGCCTTTATGACGGCCTTTTTCGGTGTTTTTGTTTTTCTGAACAACTTCAACAAATTCAATGTAAGGGTGGAAGGTTTCAATCTTTTTGCCCATATTTTCGAGAACAAAGGATTTCTGAAAGTTGTGGGAATGATATTTGTCATTCAGGTGCTGATTACCTATTTCGGCGGGGAAATGTTCCGGACAGTCGGACTGCTTCCGGTGGAATGGCTCTATATTGTACTGTTTTCCATTATCATTATTCCCTTTGATCTCATGCGGAAATATATCTGCTGGATTTTTGACTAGGGATGATTATATTAAATATGTTCATAATGTAAAACAGATGCCGGGGGATATCTTATGCCCGCCCCCGGCAGGATGAAGACAGTCACCCACCTGCTTTCATGCTTCGCTGTGAGTCATGGCTCATGGCGGTTTATATGATTACATTGATATACGGACTGCTGCATTGCTGCGCAGTCCGGATTCCTTTTTTTACAGAGTATTGCTATGAAATTTACCAAAACAAAAATCGGCCGGAATGATCTCTGCCCCTGCGGCAGTGGAAAAAAATATAAAAAATGCTGCCTTCGCAAACCCCGTGTCAGCAATTCGCAGGATCTGAAAACTTCATATTACAAACGCTATAAAATCCGCCTGAAAGAATCCGGGGATATTGCAGGTATCCGCAAAACCGGGCGACTGGTGCTGGATACCCTGGATATGGTGGAAGAAAAGCTGCAATCGGGAATGCAGACAGAAGAAATCAATACCCTGGTGCATGACTACACCCTGCGGCACGGGGCCAAACCAGCACCGCTGCATTACCGGGGATATCCCAAAAGTGTATGTGTTTCCGTCAATGAAGTCATCTGTCACGGTATTCCGGGTAAACGGATACTCAGAGACGGCGATATTGTCAATGTGGACATTACTTCCATACTGGACGGTTATCTGGCGGATGCCAACAAGACCTTTTTTATCGGCACCCCCGGAGAAGAGGCCGAGCGCATTGTCCGCGTGTGCAAAGAGAGCCTGAAACGGGGATTGGAAATGGTGCGCCCCGGCAATACCATCGGTGATATCGGCTGGGCCATACAAACCTATGCAGAAGGGGAAAAATGCTCTGTTGTCCGGGAATTTGTCGAGATCGGAAGCGGTGTGGGGTTTGAGTTCCACGAAGCTCCCCAGGTGCCCCATTACGGCAAAAAACGGGACGGGGTTGTCCTGGTTCCCGGCATGGTGTTTACTGTTGAACCCATGCTCAACCTGGGAAGCAAGGATATTAAAGTACTCGGAGATCAGTGGACCGCGGTGACAAAGGACGGGTCCCTGTCTGCCCAGTTTGAACAGACCATACTGGTTACTGAAGAGGGGTATGAAAGTCTGACCCCTTATCCCCTGTAAAAAATGTTTAAGGAAAAAAAAATGGCATCTTCCGCAGATGAACAGATTCTCAGAGCGTCCAAAGAAATTATTGTAAAATTTATTGAAACCGGCAGGGTATCCCCCACGGCTTTTCCCGAAACCTTCAGGAGCATCTACAATGCGGTGAAAGAAACCGTGGAGGCAGAGGATGCCGGGGGGGATGCGGATGACAATAGGGATGAAAAAAATCAATAAGGGATATTCGGCAGCGGGACTGACCTGCTGATAAAACAGAACTGAAAAAAACGGACCGGCGCATACATGTCAGCAGAAAATATTTCTGAATTACTGCATTTTTTAAAA
The DNA here is from genome assembly GCA_011390755.1 of Desulfobacteraceae bacterium. GTDB lineage: Bacteria > Desulfobacterota > Desulfobacteria > Desulfobacterales > Desulfococcaceae > JAABRU01. The sequence goes on from JAABRU010000144.1 coordinate 17,412, forward strand.
GATGTTTATCAAAATCAGATGCCTTTTGACCGCCTGCTGGGCATTCGCATTGAAAAACTGACAACAGATAATGCCATTGTCAGAATTGACATGCGGGAAGATCTGATCGGAAATTTTATCAAAAATATTCTCCACGGCGGGGTCATCTCTTCTGTTCTGGATCTGACCGGCGGTCTGATTGCTTCAGCCAATGTGCTGCTTCAGATGAGCAGCAGGGGGGCCTCACAGGATGAGATGGCAAAAGGGCTGGCGGGCATCGGAACCATAGACCTTCGGGTTGATTACCTGCGCGCAGGACAGGGAGAGTTTTTCCGGGCGAGTGGTCATATTCTGCGGGCAGGAAAAAAAGTGGCTGTTGTCCGCACCGAGCTGCATAATGACCGGGATCTGCTGATTGCCGCCGGTACCGGAACCTATCTGGCAGTACATTCCTGAAGAAAAAACGCCGTGATCCTCAGTATTTATATGAAAGCCCTTCTGTAGAGACGCACGGCGTGCGTCTCTGCGGCGTGCGTCTCTGCGGTGTACGTCTCTGCGGTGCATTTTCATGCTTCGTTGTAAGTCACTGCTCATGGCCGTTTATATGAAAGTCCTGCACAACTCGTTACGGGGCTCTGCCCCGTAACGCATTTTTCCGGGGCTCC
>JAABRU010000323.1 GCA_011390755.1 Desulfobacteraceae bacterium
TATGCTTATTTTTCTGCCGTCCCTACGGGACTTCTGTGTATTGGTTCACTGTATCCCGGCATTAAAATGCCGGGCTATTATCTGACACCCCTGCGGGGTTAAGAAATACCGAGTGTTATTTCCAATAAATGTCTAAAGTATAATCCAAGCCCTGAAAGGGCGCATTAAAAAATGATCCGGGTGCATAATCCGCCCTTTCAGGGCTTATGGTTTTTTATCTGTATTCCCAGGGCTTTGCCCCGGGCTGTATCACCCCGCCCCTTCGGGGCTTTTCTTAACTTAACGGCATTGGGGCTCTGCCTAAGAACACAGTAGGCGAGACTCTGCCCCGTACACTGCCGGAGGCGGGAGCCTTCCCTGTCAGGAAAGTCATTACGACTTCCTGTAATTTCAAAGAATTGGGCAAAGCCCAATGCGGGCACCCGTTCCCATGCCCCACGTCAATGCCGTTAAATGAAGAAACAATAAAAACCCCGGAGGGGTGTCAGGCAATAGGCCGGCAGTTTATTGCCGGGACAGGGAACCGCATAAGTCGGAAAGTCCCGGAGGGACGGCAGAAAAGACAGGGGGGGGGCTTCCGTCCCTCCGGGACTATGAAATATGGTAGTGGGTCAAATCCGCTGATGACGGTCTTCCCTCCCCTGAGGGAGGGGCAGGCGAAAACCTGTTTCCCGATATTTAACCCCCCTGCTTTTACCGGGTTTAAAAATCGGTTTCGGAGGTTTCCGACAGGTTCTTACCCCTGACGATACACTACAGATAGGGCGTAAACAGCCAGAAAAAGGCATCCCGCAGACGCGCGGGAAAAGAGCGGTTGTCTATATCTTCCAGACTGATTTCCCTGGATTTGCGCATCTGCCTGTCAAAATGCCTGCAGAGTTTCCCTGCGGTTTTCCGGTCGTAAACTTCCACAATCAGCTCAAAATTCAGACGCAGACTTCGGGTATCCAGATTGGCCGAGCCAATCTGGGCATAGTGCCGGTCAATGAGAAAAAGTTTGGTGTGAACAAAAGGCGGGGGCTGCAGCCATATGCAGACTCCGAATTCCAGCAGCTCCCGAACGGTATTCATTGCCGCCCAGTGAACATAGGGCAGGTTGTTTTTTTCCGGCAGAACAATATTGACAGATACACCCCTGAGCGCCGCCGCCTGCAGGGTTGCCCTCAGCTCCGGTGCGGGCAGAAAATAGGGGGTCATAATGGAAATGCTCTTTCTGGCCGAAGAGATCGCACAGATGAGCAGCATATACAGACGGTCAATACTGACATTGGGACCGTCCACAATAGCCCGGCAGATGGTATTGCCTTCCATGGACAGGGGAACCTGTCCGGTTTTCAGATTTTCTCCGCTGCAAAAACGCCAGTCTTCCAAAAACACCTCCTCAATCTGGGTGACGATGGGGCCGGACAGACGGAAATGAATATCTTTCACCCGCCTTGTTTTCCGGGAATCTTCCGCCATATGCCGGTCTCCGATATTCATTCCCCCGATAAAGGCTGTTTTTCCGTCCCCGACCAGAATTTTGCGGTGATTCCGCAGATTGATGCGGAAGGCGGGCGGAAAAAATCCGGGCGGCAGAAAACGGGCAAAAGGGATTCCTTTTTTTTTCAGAAAAGATCCCGCACGGGGAAAAGAATACAACTCGCCGATACCGTCAATAATCACCCGCACCCGCACCCCCCGTTTTTTTGCCGCATCCAAAGCATCCAGAAAACAGCGTCCGATGCCCCGGCTTTCAAAGATATAGGAAGTAAGATACACATATTTTTCCGCTTTTTCTATGGTCTCCAGCATGGCCGGATATGCCTGTTCTCCGTCATGAAGAGGTTCCACCCGGTTTCCGCAGATCAGGGGACGCCGGATAATGGCATCGGACATGCGGGCTATTTCATCCAGAGGGGAAGGTATCTGAAAGGCCCGCACAAATGCCGTCCCCTCCTCTTCCCGCTCAATCCGGAAAGGGGAACGGGTTTCCAGTTTCCTGGCCCGGATGCGGATCCGGTTGATTCCCAGCAGAAAATACAGGAAAGGACCGGCAAAGGGAAACATCAGACAGACCGCAATCCACCCCATTGCCGAACGGGGTTCTCTTTTATTCAGCAGTGCATGCAGCGCGCTGCCGCCTCCCAGCAGAATATCCGATATGATGAGAACATACTGTACCGTATCCATAAAGCACTTTTCCTTCCGCTCAGGTAGGATATTCCGACCGTCAAATACCCTGCTTTCCCAATTGCATTATTTTCTTTTTATACGCATAATTATTCACGGGTCATACATTTTTCTGTATGCATACGGGGAAGGTCTGCAAACAGAAATGCATGACTGCCGAAATAATGATACACATCATCCATTATGAATGGCAATAAAAAAACGGATAAAAAGTATATGAAAGTGCAGTGCCCGCAATGCCGGACAGAATATAAAATCAGACCGGAAAAAATACCGAAACCGGGCTGTTATGCCCGCTGCGCCAGATGCAGGACCCGTTTTTTTGTCAGACCGGATACAGATTCCCCCCTGCCGCCTCCCTCCCAAAACTGCAAAAACTGCGGGCGCATTATCGGAAAATATGAAAAACCATGCCGGTATGAAGGACACATCATCTGTTATGAATGCTATCAGAGACTGGACAAAGCCATGATGAAAAGCAGTGATCCCCGTATCAGGGAAAAATTTCAGACAGTCCGGAATACATCCGGAAGCACCGGGAAAATACTGAACCGTTTTTTCGCCTGTTTCTCCAATGATCTTGCCATTGATCTGGGAACGGCCAATACCCTGGTATATAAAAAAAGAAAGGGAATTGTGCTCAACGAATCCTCGGTTGTGGCCCTGCGCACCGATATGGTCAACGGAAAAAGTGTGCTGGCCGTCGGCATGGAAGCCAAGCGGATGATGGGAAAAACCCCCGGCAATGTCATTGCTGTCCGCCCCATGCGGGACGGTGTGATTGCGGATTTTGAAATCACCGGAGCCATGCTCTGCCGTTTTATACGGAAAGTCAGGGGGCGGATACAGTTTTTTAAACCCAGGATGATTATTGCCGTTCCTTCCGGCATCAGTTCTGTGGAAAAAAGAGCTGTCAAAGAATCTGCCGAACAGGCCGGGGCCAGGTCGGTTCTTCTTGTGGAAGAACCCATGGCCGCGGCCATTGGTGCGGGCCTGCCGGTTGCCGAACCCACCTGCAATATGATTGTGGACATCGGGGGCGGCACCACAGAAGTGGCTGTAATCTCTCTGGGAGGAATTGTTTCGGGTATTTCCGTCAAAGTGGCCGGGGATGAAATGGATGAGGCCATTAAACGTTATATCAGGAAGCAGTATAATTTTTTGATCGGTGAGCGCACTGCCGAAGAAATCAAAATCAGCATCGGCAATGCCTGCCCCCACAGAGAGCATCCCGAAAGTATTGAAGTGAAAGGCTGGGATGTGGTATCCGGCCGGCCCATGCTTATGTCTCTCAATGCCCTTGAAGTGCGGGAAGCCATTGCGGAACAGCTGAAAGCCATTTCAGATGCCGTAAAAACCGTTTTGGAAAAAACCCCCCAGGAACTGGCAGCCAATGCTTTGGATAACGGAATTGTTGTTACCGGCGGTGTGGCCCGGTTAAAAAATATGGAACAGTATCTTTCAGATGAAACCGGACTTCCCATCAGAATAGCCGAAGCCCCCCTGACCACCATTGTCATGGGGGCCGGAAAAATTCTGGATAACAGGAAACTTTTTCAGAAGTTTCTGAGCGGAAAAACCGTTTCCCCTTTCTGAATCAGAAATTTGGCAGTGGGTCAAATCGGTTGAATCCCCCCCCCCTCCCGCCGGGGGAGGGGAATTTCAAATCAGGCGGTTTTACCCACTACCGGAAATTTTTAGGCAAAGAGACATGCTCACACAGATACAGACTTTTTTTTACCGGAAAATCTGCCGCGGTAAATTTCTTTTCCCCCAAAAAATACTGTCCGGAAAACATTTTCCGGATGCCTATTATTCGGGCCTTTCATTTGCCGATACGGTTTTGCAAAATTTCTGTTTTGCCCGCCGTGATCTCCGTTATGCCGATTTCCGCAATGCCGATCTGCGGGGGGCGGATTTCCGCAATGCAGACCTGCGCTATGCTTTTATGGAAAAAGCGAATTTACGCAATACGGATCTGAGTCAGGCAGACCTGGGAGATGCTTTTTTGCAAAAAGCGGATATGACCGGGGCCAATCTTTGGCAAAGCAATCTCCGCTCTGCCATGCTCACGGATGCGGATCTGCGGGATGCGGATCTGAGTGAGGCGGTTCTGTGTTCCGCAAATCTGGAAAATGCCCGTCTGCAAAGAGCCGTACTGGCAGAGGCCCATCTGGAAAACTGTTTTGCATCCGGAGCGGATTTTACACAGGCCAATCTGCGGGAGGCTTTTTTGCACAATGCCTGTTTGCGAAATGCCTGTTTCACCCATGCAAATTTTGAACAGGCCGATCTGTACAGAGCCGATCTGGAAAATGCGGTGCTGCGGGGAGCGGATTTCTGGCGCGCCTGTCTGAACAGAGCCGATATGACAGCGGCAAATCTGCAGGATGCCATTTTCATATCGGCGGATTTGCAGGCCGCCGTATTATGGAAAGCGGATCTGAAACGGGCGGATTTTACATATGCGGATTTGTCCCTGGCCCTTCTCCCCATGCCCTAATATCAGAAAAAAACAATTTCTGAATATCTAGTGCTCTGTCAATATGAAAATGACGGGTGACATTATCTGCAGGGGCGTAACCCGTCAGTTTAAACGTTGACAAAGCACTCGTTCCCACGCTCCGTGTCCCGTACAAAAAACTTTCATGCTTCGTTGTGAGTCATAACTCATGGCCGTTTATATGAAAGTCTCCCCGCACACCTCGTTCCCACGCTCCGCGTCCCGTGCAAAAAACTTTCACGCTTTGTTGTGAATGCAATTCATGGCCGTTTATATGAAAGTCCTGCACAACTCGTTACGGGGCTCTGCCCCGTAACGCATTTTTCCGGGGCTCCGCCCCGTACACAGTATGAGGCGG
>JAABRU010000145.1 GCA_011390755.1 Desulfobacteraceae bacterium
CTGTATCCGCCACTCCGCAGCCGCAGATTCCTTCTTCGCTTTTGCCGGGATCATCCGGGCACCCGTCTTTGCAGTCGTAAATGCCGTCCCCGTCCCTGTCTGTATCCGCCACTCCGCAGCCGCAGATTCCTTCTTCGCTTTTGCCGGGATCATCCGGGCACCCGTCTTTGCAGTCGTAAATGCCGTCCCCGTCCCTGTCTGTATCCGCCACTCCGCAGCCGCAGATTCCTTCTTCGCTTTTGCCGGGATCATCCGGGCACCCGTCTTTGCAGTCGTAAATGCCGTCCCCGTCCCTGTCTGTATCCGCCACTCCGCAGCCGCAGATTCCTTCTTCGCTTTTGCCGGGATCATCCGGGCACCCGTCTTTGCAGTCGTAAATGCCGTCCCCGTCCCTGTCTGTATCCGCCACTCCGCAGCCGCAGATACCCGGTGCGGTTTTTAAGGGATCCGAGGGACAGAGATCGGTGGAAGGCCCCGGATAGGGATAGGGATTATGAACCATTGTAAACGCGGCTGTGATATATTTATCCCCGTCCACTGTCACTGATATGCCCGCGGCCGCGGACTGCAGATCCCCGGTCCAGCCCGAAAAAATATATCCGGAATAGGGCTGCGCCTGCAGAAAAACCTTTGTACCGTAAGGGAAAGATGCAGTACATTCCGGGGAGCAGGAAATGCCCGGCCCCGAAACACTCCCGCCGCCGGAAACGGAAACCGTGACGGTGTACAAAGATGCAAAAGAGACTGTCACTGCGGCCGGGAAACTGTATGCATAACCGTCATATATTTTCACCAGCACGGTTTTCGCTTCCGAAGGCAGTTCCTCTGCTGTATTTTCATAACGCACAGCCCGGATTAACTGCGATACGGCCGTTGTATCCGCGTATTCCGAATAGAAAAATATTTTCAGTACCGTATTTCCGAAATCACTTCCGATGTATCCGATATAATTATTATCATAGGAAACATCTCCTTCTGCATTTGCAGATATACCGGTAGTGCTGTCTCCGTCCCCGTCCGCATCTTCCGCAATTTTCAGAATATCCTCCGCACTGCCGCCTTCTGTTATTTCAACATGCAGATAACCGTAATCCAGGCCCGGTCCGTCCGCATCACTGACCAGGGCATCCTGCCCTTCATCCAAAGGCATCGGTCCTTCACTGTAAATCAGGGTATCTCCGTCCAGGTTAAAAATTTCCGGCGGGGTATTTTCCGGGGAAACAGTGATGATAAATTCCTGTGTATCCTGCGCATCATCGGCATCTTTCACCAGCAGTATCACAATATGTTCTCCCGCGTCCGCGGCAGTGGGAGCCCCGGACAGCAGGGCAGTTCCGTCGCCGTTATCCGTAAGTGTCAGCCAGGCCGGTTTCTGGGGAATCGTGATATACAGGAGGGTGCTGTCAATATCTGCTGCGGAAATATCATAGGTGTAGGGGCTGTTTTCCGTGGCAGACAGAACAGCACTGCTTGTAAATTCCGGCGGATCGTTGACAGGTGTTACCGTGACGCTGAAACTCTGCGTTGCGGGCTGTGCTCCGTCTTCCCCTCCGTCGGCTGCTGTCACCGTAACAGAACCGGAAGTGATAACGCCTTCCCCCGGTGTCCATGTAATCAGTCCGGTGGGGGATACGGTCATCCCGACCGGCTCTCCGCTGAGACTGAAGGAAATATCCGTTCCGTTACCGGCATCATCCGGATCGTCAACCGTGACCTGGTAGGAATACGGCAGATCCTCTGTTCCTGTTGTCGGGGCTGCGGACGTGATGACCGGGGGATCGTTGACGGCAGTTACACTGATTGTTACCGTTGCTTCCGCAGAATCCAGAAATCCGTCATTGACCTTATAGGTAAAGAAATCGGTTCCGCTGAAATTCGGGGCAGGGGTGTAGGTGAAAGAACCGTCTGAGAAGAGGTCGAAGGAAAGCGCATGGGCCGGGTCTGTCAGCAGGACGGCTGCTATGCTGTCGCCGTTGGCATCGCTGTCATTGCCCAGCACACCGGGAGGTTCCAGTGTCAAAGGGGATGCCGAATCCTCAGTGACGGAATAGGGACCGTCATCCGCTGCTGCCGGGGCCGTATTCTGACCGCTTCCGCTCAGACTGATGATATAGGGATTTTCATCACTGTCATTATTTCCGATTGAAATCTGTGCTGTTTTGCCTTCGGCTGTCATCGGAGAAAAAGTAACTGTAAATGTTGCAGTGCCTGCAGGGGCAAGTGCGGGGGAAGTGGCGCTTTCATCTACTGCAAATTCCGAAGCATCTGCACCGCTGAGATTCACCATCAGGGGTGTGCCGGTCAGGATCAGATCCGCACCGCCGGTATTGGAGATGGTGAAAACAACAGGCCCGGAGTTTGCATTCACCGCGACAGCACCGAAATCATAAGTCCCGCCGCCTGCAATGGGGATTGTTCCCTGAAATATATCTATTTCAGGCAGAGCCACCGTTCCCTGCACCGTAAAGGTAAAGGGATTCTCATCGCAGTAATCCGTTGTATCAAACTGCAGGACTCCGCTGAAAGTTCCGGCTGTTGCTGCATCCAACAGAACTGTAAACGTGGCTGAACCGGACGGACTTACAAATATGGGGGGAACAAAACTGCTGATGATAAAACCCGTCGGGACTGTCGGGTTGGACAGAACAAGGTCATTTGTGCCTGTATTGTTGACGGTAAAAATTTTGGGAACAGAAGTTCCCAGAGGTGTTGAACCGAAATCCGCAATCCCGCTTCCGCTGACAATATCCGTACCGCCCTCATCGGAAACCTGTATTTCCGGAATCAGATCACTTTCATAGGCTCCGATATCCACCCGGCAGTTATTCAGCCTGGGGAAACCGTCCCCTCTCTGATCAAAATCCGGGGGTGATGCAAAAGCCGGATTGCCTGCGTCAATGGCAATGCTTCCGGCAGGGAGGGCATGGGTTTGGGTGGACCCGCCGTTGTCTGCCAGTGGACTGAGCACCGGATCCGTGCCGGTGATATTTGTTCCCGTATCACCTGTGAGGGTTCCGCCCCCGCCCTGTATGATATTGTAGCCGAGGGAGTTTAATGTGCCGTAATAATCTGCAAAACCCATCGTATCCGTATTGCCCGCAAGAATCGTATTGTGCATATTTACAGTAAAAACCGAGTTGTTCAGGATACCGCCGCAATGCCCGTCGGAAGAGGAGTTATTATATACTGTGCAGTTCAGCAGGGACATTGCACCCGTGCCGGAAACAGTTCCGCCGTAATAGATCGCCCCGCCGCCGAAAACCTGCATTGTGTCACCTGCGGCCCCATTTCCGCTGATCGTGCAGTTGCTGAGATGGATCAAAGAATCCGTTGTCGAATAGATATATATGCCGCCCCCGTTCTGTTCTGCTGTATTACTGCTGATCAGGGACCTGCTGAGGGTCAGATTTCCTCCGTAATGACAGATCCCCCCACCGTCAAAATTTACTGCGGCATTATTGGAAAAAGTACAATTGTCAAGAAGCGGATTTCCGAAATAATTATACATCCCCCCGCCTGACACCGCCCTGTTTCCGATGACAATACAGTTTTTTACTGAAAGAGACACCTCATTGTATATTCCCGCACCGGAATTGTCCGGAAAAACAGTGCCGGAGGCATTTCCCCCGGTGACGGTAAAACCGTCAAGTACAGTCACGGAAGCAGGAGGTCCCCCCGCATATACCACATGGAGATTATTATCCGTATTATCCCCCGCAGCACCGATATCCCCGCTGAGGATTGTGACATTTGCCGCCGGATCCCTTTCGCTCAAAAGACTTTCCGTCCCATTAAATCCTCCGTACAGAAAAATACCGTCATTTAAGGGAAAAAAAAGTGTCCGATCTGTCTCCGCAGTATGATCCGGTGCAGTTGTGGGATAATAGGTACCTTCTGCCACCCAGATTTCCCCGCCCCCGGTTTCCTCCAAAGCCATTTTCAGATTGGTGAATGCATCCGCCCAGGAGGAACCGTTATTGGCTCCGCTCACGGCATCTTTGTCAACATACACCGCTGCATACGCGGAAGAACAGGTCAGACCCGACAGTCCGCCCAATATCAGAAGGCAGAACAGCACAGAAATTCCACAGGACCGGCGAAAACTCTTTTTCGCGGATTCGGAAGTTGCAGTCATAATCCTCTCCTTTTTAAAAATATTAATAATTTGGTGGTGGGCCGAAAAGGTTGATTTCCCTCTGTGCGGGTGTATTGCACAGGCCCCGAAGTACACCCGGAGGGCCTATGCAGTACGCCCCCCACAGTCATACATCTGATTCATCAACCCATTTGATCCACTACCAATAATTTCAGACGGACCGTGCCGGAGATGACATAAGAAAAATTTTTTCAGGGGGAGAACAGACAGGGCAGACGGTCTGTACAGAATCAGGGGCAAGGGAATATAAAAAAGTCTTATGTATTTTTTTCCCTTTGCGAGCTCATGCAGATATATTGTTTTTTATATTGATACCATATATTTTCGGAAGATTCAAATGTTTTTGATGAATATGTAAAAAGTCCGAAATCCGGGTATTTCAGCAGTTTAACATGCTGATTTTACTAAGGCTGAATTCTGGAAAAATGACTTTTTACCGGTTCATCAAATGTTTTTATATTGGAGAGAACTTCAGTTTCCTGAAATAATATATACATTCAGCAGATCGAAACGTTTCCGGAGGAGTGCAAAAATTGTATTTTTGCACGGGGCAACCGGGAGATGCGGCGGTGCAAAAATACAATTTTTGCACTCCGGGACAGCCGTAAAACCGTATCCGGGGGAAACTTTTCGATCTACTGACATTTCCTTACTATAGTTTCAATGCCGTTTCCTTAAGCAGAAAATCCCCCCTCCCCGGCGGGAGGGGAGTCTTAAGGAAACGGCATTGACTATAGTTTTGCATTTTTTTATAAGCATCTGATTTTATTAGGAGTTACGCAGTTGAATTTTAACTGTTTGAATTTATTATGTGCCTTAAAAATTGATGGATTCGTAAAAAGTCCGAAAATCAGGTTTTGACACATATTAACACTCTGATTTTATTAATAGCGATTTTTGAAATTTGGACTTTTTACCGATTCATCAAAAATTGACAGTCAATAAAAACAGCAGATTATATTTCAACTGCGTAAGTCCTATTTATTTTAGCCGCGAAAAACACGGCCACCTATCGGAAAATATTTATATCCTATTGTTTTTTTTAATATTTTTTCGTGTATTTTGTGTATTTCGCGGTTCCCTGTAAAAAAATGCAAAAGTACAGTTCCTTAACCTGCATTATTCACACGTTTTCGTTTCTATTAGATAAATTGCTGATTATTTTGCTTATACAAAAATACGGCTGCAAAACTCAGTTTTTTGTGTCTTCCTGTATTTACTGCAAAAAACTGATTTGTGAATAATTCAGGTTAATTTACTGCATAAAAAAACGGGACTGCAAAACACACAGTCCCGTTCCTCAGGAAAAAAGGTCACCACCATGGAGACGGTTTGCATACTTCCATAAAAAAGATTTTTTTGCAATGGGTCGGCAGATGTATAATGACTTGGGGAAAAATCCCGGCAGGGGGTAGGATTTTCCGGAGGTCTATACCACACAGCTCAGCCAGAATCCCCCGTATTCCTCTTTCACCATATCGGTCAGACGGCTGACTTCGGCCAGAGCGTCTTTTAAGACCAGACGTTCATTTTTCCGCAGACTGTAGGGATCAATATAATGGTCGGCCTTTCTTCCCCTTTCAATTTTTTTCATATTCTCACGGATCTTTGTCATCATGAGAAATTCAAAACTTTGGGAAAAGGCCGCCCCGTCCCCTTCGGAAAGAATGCCGGATTCTGTCAGAATTTTCAGCCGTCCCAGGGTGGAAGGTTCGGTGATGCCGCCGGCCGCGGCCATGAGCCGTATGCAGTGAATCATGGGCATAATGGCCGATTTTTTCAAATCCATCTCATTTTTATGGATCCCCCTGCTTTCGGTGCTGAAGGTTCCCAGAAAACGGATGGGCAGTCTGTACTCGGTATGATCTTCTTCAAAACGTCTGCTTTTGAGCCATTTGCGGAAAAGACTGAAAAATATACTGCGGAAATCCTCCACCAGGGAAAAATTTCCCCATACGGGCCGAAAATCCAGCAGGGGAAGGATATAAGGCAACTGCTCCTGCTTTATTTCCCGCCCCTTCAGCTGAATATCCGCAAGCCAGTCTGCAAAAGGTTTGCGCCAGGTTTCATATACGGCCATCATTTCATTTTGGCAGCGTTCAAAACCGCATCTTTCCAGATTGCGCACTATCCGCTCTGCCAGTTCTGTAAAATAGATCCTGCATTTTTCAGGTTCCCCCTTATCCGCATACATCAGGGCATTATCCTGTTCTGCTGCAAAAGTCTGTTCAAATCTGGCCCCGCTGCCCATGTTGATCCAGCAGTATTCGGCCGGTGCGCTGCCGAAACCCGCGGATTTCATTTTTTCTTCCGAAAGCCGGATGGCCCTGCGGATCAGACGTTCCCGCATCTCGGACATGACATCAAAGATTTCATAGAGGGTGGCTTTTTCTTCCACCATTTCTTTGAGAATTTTCCGGATTTCCCGGTGTACCTGGGCCAGTCCGCTCAGATTCGGCTGGGATTCAATATCACGGGTCAGCATCATGGTTCCCGCACTCTGGGTTTTCACCAGATCCACCAGGGAAACAATGCCGGCGATCTCCCCTTTTTCCATCACAATAAGATGCCGGGTATTTTTCCGCATCATGGCCACCAGGGCCTGACCGATAAAGGTCTGGGGACGGACTTCGGTAAGACTGCTGTTCATCACATCTTCCACCCGGCAGGATTCCACCGGATATTTCTGCCGGGCAATGAGGTTGCGGACCAGATTTTTTTCCATGAGAATGCCGCGGGGGTGATTTTCCGTATCCGTAACGACCACCGCGTCAATATCTTTTTCCCACATCAGCCGGGAAGCATCCCGGACAGAATCCCCTAACCGGCAGGTAATGACCGGACTGGACATGACCTCACTGACCCGTTTGCGGAAAAGACCGAAATTATAACCGCTGCTGCCCGCGGGAGTGTCTGCGGAACGCCCGACCACCAGTTTTTCATAAAGCAGACGCATACGTTCTGCCAGGAGCCGGTTAAAAAAAGTGCAGAATTCCGGATAATGGTACAGCAGATATTCCAAATCCCCGCGGAAAATCAGGCAGCAGCATAAATGCTTTTTCACCCGGATGCTTCCCGGATAACGGCGGCGGGAAAAAACAACGGTTTCCCCGAAAAAATCAAAGGGACGTCTCAGACCGATGACAGTTTCCACCCCCCGGTCATTGATAATGACCAGTTCCACCAGCCCCGAGGCAATGATAAAAAGAACATCCTGACTGACTTCATCCTGCCGGAATACATATGCACCCGGGGGATAAACGCGGATTTCTGCTTTCCGGGCAAGCTGCTGAAGCACATCTGTTTCCAGCATGTCAAAAGGATCCGTTTTCAGAAGAATCCGGAATATTTCATCCTGCTGCACAGTTCGACCCCGCGTTATCCGGAAGTTTTGGAATGCAGCACCCGGATCATTTCTTCTCCGAATGCATGAATCTGCCAGTTCCGCATATCTTCAATCCCTTCCATATGGGCGGCGCACCGGGGATTTTTCGCGGCAATGGCCGTCATCAGGGCTTTATTGCAGATCAGGGTGGGATCGATATCCAGTTCCCGCGCCCTCCGATCCCGCCATTCTTTTATTTTTTTTATTCTTTCCGGTACTTTGGGAGATAAAGAGGGAATTTTCTTCCGGGGATAGACCGGCAGTTCATTTTCCGGGGTTTCCAGGCCCCGGCGCACGGCCCCAACAATCTCCTCCCCGTACATTTTCATCTGCTTGCGGCTCAGCGCCCGGGTTTTTTCCAACTGCCGCAGTGTTACCGGCCGCTCCTGCACCATTTGGATAACCGCATTATTGCCGAAAATTTTAAACACGGGCCGGTCTTTTTTTTCGGCAAAAATTCTGCGGGCCTGCAGAATATGTTCCAGCACTGCCAGATTCCGGGAACGGAACTGCCCGGCACCTTTGAATTTTAAAAAAAGCGGAGAGGGATTTTCGCCAAGGGCCCGCACCCGGCTCAGGATGTCACACTCCTCCTCCACCCAGTCCATGCGTCCGAGTTTTTTCAGCTTTTTCCGCAGAATCCGTTCCAGGGGAATCAGAAAATGGGTATCCCGCGCGGCATATTCCTGCATTTCCGGCGGCAGCGGACGCTGGGACCAGTCTTTCCGCTGATATTTCTTATCCAGGGAAATCCCCAGATGATGATGCAGCACGGATTCCAGCCCGCTTTCCCGCAGACCTGTAAAACGGGCGGCTATCTGTGTATCAAAAAGATGGCGGATTTCCATGCCGAAATCCCGGTACAGGGAGCGGACATCATAATCCGCGCCGTGAAAAATTTTCCGCACATCTTTGCGCCGGAATACAGGCAGCAGACAGGAAAAATCTTCAATTCTGAAGGGATCAATCAGCACATTGTTTTCCCGCGTGGCTATCTGGATCAGGCAGACCTTTTCCCGAAAATGGTACATGGAATCGGCTTCCATATCCACGGCAATGATTTTTTTTCTCCGCAGGATGCGGGAAAATGCTTCCAGTCTTTCCTGGTTTTCAATCAGTTCAAACAGCGGTTTTTTATTCATTCCTAATACTTCAATTCCGGTTCCGGGTAGTGGGATCAAATCCCCTGATTCGTGAATTTTTTCCCGCCGCCGCTTTATCCTTTACAAAGTCCTTAATCAAAAAATGATGAATATGTAAAAAGTCCGAAATCCGGGTATTTCAGCAGCTTAACATGCTGATTTTACTAAATCTGAATTCTGGAAAAATGACTTTTTACCGGTTCATCAAAAAATCATATCCGTCATCCGGTTCTGTGTTCCTGCAGATTCAGAATGCCGGGCTTCACTGCCCTCACCCCGGACTGCCCAAAAATATTTTATCTGAAAATCTATCTCTGCGTTCAATGGGCATCAGGTCTGTTCCCGGTTTTCTATCATCAGCTGCTCTCTGCGTTCAATGGGCAGCCAGTAGAACTCCCGAATCAGCACACGGATGATACTGGCAAGGGGAACGGCCACTATCATCCCCCCGATGCCGAACTGGGCACCGAAGAGAAGAGCAAACATCACGGCCAGAGGATGCAGCCCGGCTCCCTTTCCCACAATTTTGGGCTGCAGAACAAATCCCTCAACAGCCTGTATGGCCCCGAAAAGCAGGAACACAAATCCCAGAGTAATCAGTTTGACACTCCAGGTCACCCCTCCGGTAAACACCACAATGAGAATGGCCGGTGTAACCCCCATAACCGCGCCGAGATAGGGAATGAAGCCCCCGATGGCGGCCGCGGTTCCGATAAGCACGCAGTAGTTGCGCAGAGTAGGAAAACCGGTAAATCCCAAAGCAAAAAGGCCGGTCGCAAACAAAAATCCCACAATGAGGGACACGGTAAGCTGCCCCCGGAGAAATCCGCCCACAGCGCGGTCTGTTTTTTCCAGTATGTCAAAAACACGTTCCCGCCGGGCCGGGGGAACCATTTTCCGGATGGTGGGACGGATTTTTTCCCAGTCCACAATAAAATAAAAGTTGATGATGCCCACAAAAACAATAAAGGAGAAGAAGCTGAAAACAGAGCCCAGACCGCTGAAAATGCCTTTGGTGGCAATGCCTACGGCTTCCAGTCCTCCGGAGGCCATTTTTTTCAGGCCCGGCAGAATTGCGGTGGCAATCTGTTCATAATCAATCTGAATTGCATGAATTCTGTTCTGAATAATGGCAATCAGCTCCGAATCCACATTAACATAGGGATTCTGCGCCAGTTTGTTCAGCAAAGGGGGAATATTGATTTTCAGAGTATTGAAAAGACGGATAAATTCTGTAATCACCGTGGGAATAAGAAAGGCCAGCAAAAGAAAGACGGCCAGAAAAATCATTACATACAGGGCAAACGTCCCCATAATCCGTCCCATTTTCAGATGCTGCTGCAGGTGAATCACAACAGGGGCCAGGACATAGGCCAGCAGAAGTGCAGCGAGAAAAGGGGTCAGTACGTCCATAAACAGGACAATTCCCCCTTTGAGCAGACTGAAGGTATAAAAACCGAAGGCGATAACCCCCATCAGACCCACGGCATAGACAATTTTCCGTAAGAGCGGATCGGAAATTCTGAAATCAGACATGCATTGCCTCCTTAATTCCTAACGTTTTTAATATTTATCAGCTCCTGAATATCATTTCACAGTGCTTCCGGTCTGAATACCGCAGGGTGCGTTAGGCACTCAGCAAAAAATAACTGCCCCGTTTCATCTGATTGGGGGACGGAATGCACAGTTTCTGTTTATCCGCAGAATATTTCCGGAGGATTTATTTCTTACCGGGTCCCTTAGCAAAGCGTAACGCACCGTAATCTCCAAATTCCGGTGCGTTACGGATGGCGACTAACGCACCCTGCTTTCATTTTTCGCTGTGAGTCACGGCTCATAACCGTTTATATGAAAGTCTTTTACAACTCGTTACGGGGCTCTGCCCCGTAACGCATTTTTCCGGGGCTCCGCCCCGTACACAGTATGAGGCGGAGCCTCACCTCCGGAGTTACGGGGCGGAGCCCCGTAACGAGCCCGGGAAAGATTTTCATGCTTCGTTGTGAGTGATAACTCATGGCGGTTTATATGAAAGTCTCCCTGCGCACCCCGTTCAATGGCATTAAGGTAAGCCAAAAATTCCCCTCCCCCGGAGGGAGGGGAGTCCTTAGGTGATTTCCGAAAAAGATAATACCGGAGGAGTGCCGAACTGAAAGTCCGGCAGTGTCCGGCAGATGACAGTCCGCTCACAGACTTTCACTTTGTGACTCCTTCAGAGACCGTACATTCATATTCGGAAATCGCCTTAACTTAAGGGACCCGGTAAGAAATAAATCCTCCGGAAATATTCTGCGGATAAACAGAAACTGTGCATTCCGTCCCCCAATCAGATGAAACGGGGCAGTTATTTTTTGCTGAGTGCCTAATGCCATTGACGCTCCGCGTGGGAACGATTGCCCAATTGGGCTTCACCCAACTCTTTGAAATTACAGGAAGTATTAATGACTTCCCCGGCAGAAATCATTTTTTGAAAATATGCAATGTTTCATATGAAAATCTATCCGGAGGAAATTGTCAACCATAATTCTTTTTCCCCCTCATTTTCTAGCCCCAGCCCGACCATACTTC
Source organism: Desulfobacteraceae bacterium (assembly GCA_011390755.1). Lineage (GTDB taxonomy): Bacteria > Desulfobacterota > Desulfobacteria > Desulfobacterales > Desulfococcaceae > JAABRU01. The sequence goes on from JAABRU010000145.1 coordinate 11,249, forward strand.
ATCAAAAAGCAGCGGTGTGTCTTCTCCTTCGGGTGCTGTAAAATAACGGCGGATGCTTTCTTTGTGCCGGGGAAGGGGGCGGTGGGTAAAGGCCGAACCGCTTCCGGCCGGGGCATCGGAAATTCCCCCCGGAGACAGTTCTGTTTTTCCTCTGTCAGTTTCCGGTTCTCCCCGACTGATGCCCATGAGCAGATTGTCCCGCATCTGCCTGAATTCGGACCTGGGCAGGATTTCTTCTTTGAATGCTGTACCGGTTTCCGCACTTCTTTCTTTCCAGCTCATGAAGGCATCTGCCCGACCTCTTTCCCTTCCGCCCCTGCCGGGCAGAAACAGATCCGCGGGGCGAATATTTCCCGGGTTTTCTTTAAGAAAATCCGCCAGCGCTTTTGTATCCGGCGCTGCCGCACCCGGAGAGATATCCGCGGGACGAAGCGCTGCCATGCCGGATTTTTCCAGTGCTTTCAGTTTGTTTTCCCTCTTTTCCTGCATCTTCCGGAGAATTTCCGCCAATTTTTCCATCTGCCCTTTGGATAATGTCCCTGCGGACAGGGCCTCCTGCATCTCCTGCGACAGAATTTCCTGCCCGGATCCGCCTGGCGCATTTTCCGCAGAATCCTGCATCATTTCGGATAACTGCAGTGCAGAAAGTTCCCTGCCCGTTTCTCTGAGAATTTCGGAAAGCAGTTCCGGCTGCAAATCACCGTGCTGCGAAAGCATCTCTGTTACTGCCTGCATCTGCCGCAAAGAGCGGATATCTTCCATCATTTCCTCCGCTGCCCTGACGGCCTCCTTTTGCAGATTTTCTTCCAGATGATCCAGGGCCTCCCATGTTTTGCCCGGATCACTGCTTCGGGCTTCCGCTGCCAGATGTTCCAGTGCCTGTCTGATTTCTTCTGCCTTTTCTTCCGTCAGCAACTCCTCTTCCTCCAGTATTTCCGCTTTTTCCGTCAGCTGTTTTGTAATTTCATCCATCTGCATGGCATTATCCCCGGGGGGCAGACGCATAAAAGGGGGGGTAAAAGCCGCGGAAAAGAGAAAGACTGCCGCCAAACCCAGCAGCAGCAGCTCCCTTTTTCCCCGCCAGTGTACCGGGGGGATGCGGATATCCGACCGGGGCCAGGGGGAGGTGTCTGCTTCGGCTGCCGCCATAAATATCCCGCCCAGTCTGTTGTAACGGTCCAGCAAAGCCCGGACAGCAGCCGTTTCCGGCATTTTTTTATATCCGGCCAGAAAAGCCGCAGGAAAAAGCAGGAGCAGCCCCGCACTCCCCCGGGCAATCACAGACAGGGGAGTGGCGAACATTCCCCGCAGAATAAAAGTCACCGTGCCCCAGGCAAAGAGGTAGAACACAGCAGCGGAAACAAAATACTGCAAAAAAAGACGCAGCAGCAATCTTTTTTGAAAACTGCGGATACAGATATGATTCATATCCATTGTTATTCCTTTTCATACCGGTCGGTGGATCAAACCGCCTGATTTTTTATAAGCACATTGGAAAAATATTAAAAAACTCTGTGTCCCCCTGTGCCTTCTCTGTGTCCTCTGTGTTTATACTGAACTTGTGCAGGCAAAATCCTATGATTGAACAAAAAATACAATATTATCATGCTGTTGAATCTTTAACATATTGAAATTACAACATATCCAAAAATAATCATTTGGATAAATATAGACATAATATATTATTGTTTCAGGTAGTTAAAATGATCAAACCGCAAAACAGCTGCGCAAGTTCAGTTTATATTTTGGCAGTGGGTCAAAAAGACTGATGCATTAAATATGCCCGGCATGGGCGGTTCCGGGGTCTGTGCAATACACCCTTACAGAAAAAAATCAAGGGATTTGGCCCATTCCCTCATATTGCATATACTTCAATGGAGGTGCAGTTGAATTCCGGACAGTATCTTTTCAGAAATATTATCTGAAAGCCTGTATTTCGTCAACGGATGTTTTCTCCGCCTGAAAAAAGACAGCATCTGATCGTCCTTCCCTGACCCAGGGGCACTGAAACCGGTCTCCCAATAACTGATTTCTTCCCATAAATACTGAAAATCCCCTGCTGAAAACGCAATTTCCTTGATTTCTGAGATAATTTTGAATATACTTCCCTTCCGGAATCCAAAAGAAACTGAGATGTGCGGGGCATGCTGAGCTTTCAGTGTCCGTCTGTACCATTACCCGGAAGATTTGATTACTGCCACGAATAACACGAATTACGGTTTGTGCAGATTCGTGTTATTCGTGGCCGATGTAAACAACATTAAGTTGATTTGTCTTATAACCTATCCGAAAACCTCCGAAACCGATTTTTGGAACCGGTGAAAACAGGGGTTCAGAATACCGAAAGACAGGTTTTCGGATAGGTTCTTATTTTTTGAATTCCGGAAATGATTGTATTAACAGTGAAATTAAATAATTCCAACGGAATAACGCAGCATCGGAATTCCGGACTTTTTACAGGATTACCAACAAAGGAGAAAAAAATGGGGAAAAATGTTTTGCTGATTGTATCTGTTATATGTCTGTCAGTTTCTTTTTTTCAGCATGGTGCCTATGCGCAGAACAAAAATATCAAAATTGCAATGATGCTTTGGCGCGGCGAACTTGAATCGGAAAAAGGATTCCGTGAAACACTGGAAAAATTGGGATATACACCCGAATACACTGTATTTGATGCAAAGCAGGATAAAAAGAAGCTGGTCATCCTGCTGAGAACAGAGCTGGCACCGCGTCCGGATGCGTTTGATTATTACTATACCTTTGGCACAACTGTTTCCAAAATGACCAAAGATTTTCTCAAAAACAGGGTTCCCCAGGTGTTTACAATTGTACTGGATCCCGTAAAGGCAAAGCTGGTGGAAAATCCGGAAGCACCCGGCGAAAATATTTCCGGTGCGATGATCAAAGTTCCTTTGGAAGAACAATTGGACAATGTCCTGCAAATCCGGAAGATAAAAAAAATTGCCATTATTTATAATACAGGTGAGAAAAATTCAATCATTCAGGTAAGTGAAATGGAAAAGTCGGCCCGGAAATACGGATTCCAGACAATCCAGCTCCCTTCTCCGACGGTGGAAGTGCTGGAAAAAAATCTGAAAAAACTGGAAAGCAAAGAAACGGGTGCAGATGCTGTTTACCTGCCTTCCGACAGTTTTCTGGCCTCACAGGCCCCACGGATTGCATCTTATACCAATGCAGCCAGAATCCTGACAATCGGCGGCAGTTCCGCATTTGTGAAAGAGGGCATATTTATTTCCACGAGTTTTGATTATTATGCTTCGGGGAAAAGTGCAGCAGAAATCATTGACAGGCACCAGAAGGGCGAAAAACTGGAAAACATAGCGGTGCAGAAAAATCCTCCGGCAGTCTTTATCAATAAAACAACAGCGGAACTTTTAGGTGTGGAAATTCCGGAAAATATACTGAAAAAAGCTACTTTTTATGAGTAAAAACACTGCCGGTGCAGCAGTCGTGCCATGCACCCAAAACACCGGCTTTCATGTGCCTTTTTCCACTGCAGAGAGACAGTGCCCCGCATCTCTGCAGTGTTTCCGAATTACCTACAATCCCTCATGGGCTGTCCGTCTTATAATCTCATCCTGCAGTTCCTCCGTCAGATCCACAAAATAATCGCTGTAACCCGCCACCCGGACAATGAGGTCCCGGTAATCATCGGGGCAGTTCTGCGCTTTGCGCAGGGTTTCCGCATCCACCACGTTAAACTGTATATGATGACCGTCCAGACGGAAATAGGAACGCACCAGGTGACTGACTTTGAGGATACCGCTGTCATCTGCCAGTACCTGCGGCAGAAATTTCTGGTTCAGCAGTGTGCCGCCCGTGCGCAGATGATCAATTTTGGAAGCGGATTTGATGACGGCCGTAGGCCCCTGTCTGTCGGCCCCCTGCACCGGGGATATGCCTTCGGACAGGGGGGTTCCTGCTTTTCTGCCGTCCGGTGTCGCGCCCAGCACACTGCCGAAATACACATGCACGGTGGTGGGCAGCAGGTTGATGCGGTGCATTCCCCCGCGGGTATTGGGCCGTCCGTTTACGGCATCATAGTAAAGCTCAAACACTTTCCGGGTGATACTGTCCGCGTAATCATCATCATTGCCGTATTTCGGGGTACGGTGCAGCAGATCATCCCGCAGTTCCCCATATCCCCGGAAATCAGCTTTCAGGGCATCCAGAAGTAGGGACATGGAGATATTCTTTTTGTCAAAAACATGGTACCGGACAGCCGTAAGGGAATCTGTGATACTGCCCAGTCCCACCCCCTGAATATAGGAGGTATTATACCGTGCCCCGCCGTCCGTATAGTCTTTTCCCTTCTCAATGCAGTCATCAATGAGCAGGGAAAGAAAGGGAACCGGCATAAAACGGGCGTGGATGCGCTCAATAATATTGTTGCCTTTGACCTTGATATCTGCAAAATGACGGAGTTGTTTGGAAAAGGCCGCAAAAAATTCTTCGAAATCTGTAAAATCCGCGGGATTTCCGGTCTGAAGCCCGATGATTTTCCCAGTAAGGGGATCGCGTCCCTTATGCAGAGTCAGTTCCAGAATTTTGGGGATATTGAAATAACCGGTCAGGAAATAACTTTCCCGTCCGAAGGCCCCGCTTTCCACACATCCGCTGGCACCCCCGTCCCGTGCATCCCCAATGCTTTTGCCCTGGCGCAGCAGTTCCTGCACAATGGCATCGGTATTAAAAATGGAAGGCTGACCGAATCCTGATCGCACAATTTTCAAAGCCCTTTTGAGAAATCTGTCCGGATTCTTTTTACTCAGCTGCACCATGGAACTGGGCTGCAGCAGCCGCATTTCCTCTATCACATCCAGAATCAGATAAGAAAGATCATTGACCGCATCAGAACCGTCCCGCTGCAGTCCCCCCAGATTAATCAGGGCAAAGTCGGTATAGGTATTGCTTTCTTTGGCTGTTACCCCGGTTTTGGGCGGGGAGGGATGGTTATTGAATTTGATCCAGAATGCCTGCAGAAGTTCCCTGGCCTTTTCTTCTGTCAGACTGCCATCGGCCAGTCCTTTCTGATAAAAAGGCCATAAATGGCAATCCAGACGACCGGGGTTAAAAGAATCCCAGGGATTGAGCTCCGTTATCACCCCCACATGGACAAACCAGTAATACTGCAGGGCTTCGTGAAAAGTACGGGGCGCACGGGCAGGAACCCGCTCACAGATTCCGGCCATTTCTTCCAGTTCTTTTTTCCGTACCGGATCATTTTCCATTCCGGCCTTTTCTTTCAGAAGAGAAGTGTATCGTGCCGCATAATTCATGAGTCCGTCGGCAGCCAAAGCCATGGCCCGCAGCTGCTCCCCTTTGTCAAAGGCATGGGGATCTGTATAAAAATCCAGATTCTCTATGGCCCTGTCAATTTCCTTTTTGAAATCCAGAAAGCCTTTCCTGTAAATCTTATCTCCGAGAACCGTATGCCCCGGTGCCCGCTGTTCCTGAAATTCCGTAAAAATACCGGCTCCGTAAGCCTCTTTCCATTCTTCGGGCATTTGTCCAAATATTTTTTCCCGAATGGATTTCCCCTGCCAGAAGGGAATGATTTTTTCTTTATAAATGGCTCTGGTTTCTTCAGACACGGCAAAAGCCACTTTGGGGCGACTGCTGATGATCTCCAGGTCTTCCAGACTGTGGATGCAGATTTCCGGATAAGTGGGGGTTGCTTTGGGAGAAGGCCCCCGTTCCCCCGCAATCAGTTCCCCCTCTCCCATCCAAAGGGATTTGTTTTCCATAATATACTTAAATGCCAAAGCACGCTGCATGGGAACCGAGACCTTTTGGGCGATACCGCTTTTATAAAAATCCGTTACAAGGATGGCCCGTTCTGCGGAAATGCTTTCTTTTGCATTAATACTTTCCTGCCGTAATTTTTGAATACGCTGATTCATTGTGATTTCTCCTGTATATATTTTTCCGGATATTCTGTTTTACTATGCTGAAGGGATATATAAAAATGGAAACAGTTATCTGAAGGTTCCTATGAAAAGGCAATCTTTGAAAATAAGACAAATATTTTTCTTCTGCAATTTTTTTATCCCGGATATTGTTTTTATTTCTTTCTATTTTTGTATTTATATATCTTCTTTAATAATAATAAGGACTGTCCAAATGTCTATATCTGTAATAACTATTTAATATTATATATGTTTCAACCTCCGGGTTCTGAACATTGCATTGTCAGTAAGATGTTTACAACTGCAGACTTATTGACAGAAAAAATATTTTGTCAATAACACATGACTTATTCACAATTTATGGACAGAGTTTTAAACAATGAGGTAGTGGGCCAAAACCGTTGATAAGGTCTCCCCTCCCCTGAGGGCAATACTGCTGCCCTAAGAAAAACCGGAGTGCCAAACTTACAGTTTAGCACATCTTTTTCTGAATAATTTCAGCCTGCCAGACTTTCAGTCCGGCACTCCTGTTGCCCTAAGAAAAACCGGAGTGCTGAACTTAGGGACTCAGAAAAAAATAATTCCCCCGGTTCATCTCAGCAGCAGACAGCAGATCGGAAAGTTTCCGGAGGAGTGCAAAAATTGTATTTTTGCATGAGCCGGGGCCCTGCAGAAATACAGTTT
>JAABRU010000324.1 GCA_011390755.1 Desulfobacteraceae bacterium
ATATAGATTTTAAGATAATCTTTGGACCCTTGCTATTAAAGGGTTTTATTTTGGATAACGTGTGTGTAAAATTATAATTACCTGAAATTTAATATAAATATAACCTGTAAAAACGCTAATAGAATTCATGGGTTTAATACTTTGAATTTATTGCTAATTTATTACTGATTTTGACAATCTTTATCTTAAATACTATAGTGTCTAAGGCGATTTCCAAATATGAATGTACCGCTTCAGCAGGAGTCACAAACGGAAAGTCTGTAACCGGGTTGCCGTCTGTCAGACACTGCCAAACTTTCAGTCTGGCACTCCTTCGGTATATTTTTTTCAGGAAATCACCTAAGAAAATATTTTTGGGGTTTTCTGCAGGTTTGGGTAAGGAACGAACCCCAACATATTTAGTATGCCGGGGTTCACTGCGTTCACCCCAACCTGCCCCAAAGCAATTATCTTAAACACTATATTGTGTCCTCCGATAACTGAAACAGTCGCTCTGACCGCTGATCAAAATCCTGATTCTGAAATGAATCGCAGAATATCCGGAATCATCTGCAAAAGCCCGGCAGATAAGGTATTTCAGTCAGAACAGGACACCAGCGGAATTTCGGGACTCCGGAAAGGGGATAAATCAGCTTAGTGCATTGTCATAGCTTAATTTTAGGGTAAACGGATTTCAGTTTATAACTGTGTAAATAAATTATGCGATGCCCAACCCTAATTTTTAGCTCTGACAAAGCATTAGGAATGAATACGAAATAGCCTGACCATTTGAAAATCGGCTTCAGTGTTCTTCAGGGAAACAGAAAAATGAAACGATCGGCTTATTTGGAACCGGTTCCCTAATATTATTTACATCAGCCGCGGATGACACGAATCCGCAGGAACCGCGCAGACCCCAATCTTTGTAATTCACGAATGTAACATTATATCTGCCGAATAAAGGTACAGATTATATTTTTTGCCTGAATATATTCTGATTTCACTATGCCGTCTGATACAAAATCTTCCGTATACATAGAAGTGGCCGTGGCTTTTCCGGATGAGCGCACCTTTACCTATGCGGTTCCGGATACCCTGGCTTCTCTCGTATCTCCGGGAAAAAGAGTGCTGGTTCCTTTTGGCAGGCGGCGACTGACCGCTTATGTGCTGGGGACTGCGGAAAACAGGGGACAGTTTACCCCCCGCTGTATTCTGGATGTGCTGGACGATATCCCTTTGTTTCCCCCGGAGATGATTCCCTTTTTTCAATGGACTGCCGCCTATTATCTCTGTCCCCTGGGAGAAGTGATTAAAAACGCCCTGCCCGGGGGAATGCACTTTTCGGATTATATCATCCTGAAACTTCGGGAAGAAGGGAAAAAGGCCCTGCGGCATGGGGAGGCACTGAATCCGGCTGAAAAAAAAATACTGGAAAATCTGCAAAAAGGGCCGGTGCGCCAAAAGGACCTGCCTGCATTACTGCATCAGAATATCCCGGCCGCGCTGATACAGCACATGGAAAACAGCGCATGGATTTCCCGTGAAAAGCAACTGCGCGGCGGGACAACCCGCGCCAAAACCGAAAGATTTGTTTCCCTTGTACCGGACAGGCAGCAGGAAGGCAGAATTTCCGGGAGCAGAGAAAAAATATACTGCATCCTGGCATCCGAAGGAGAAGTACCGGTCAGAAAACTCAAAGAATCGGTTCCCACGGCTCCGACGCTGATCCGTTCCATGGCAGAAAAAGGATATGTCCGTATATTTGAAAAAGAGATATACCGGGACCCTTTCGGAGAGCCCGTATCGCCGGATCAGGAACCCGAACTGACCCCGGAGCAGGCCGAGGCTTTTTCCCGTATCCGGGATGCCATGGGCAAAGGTTTTTCCACCTGGCTGCTGGCGGGTGTAACCGGAAGCGGAAAAACAGAGGTCTATCTCCGCCTGACTGCAGCGGCCATGGAAATGGGACTGCCGGTTATTGTTCTCGTGCCGGAAATTGCCCTGATTTCCCAGACAGAACGGCGTTTCCGCGCCCGTTTCGGTGAAAAGGCGGCGGTACTGCACAGCGGACTTTCCGCGGGAGAGCGGTATGACCAGTGGATGCGCATTCTCCGGGGGGATGCCCCGGTCACTCTGGGCGCGCGTTCGGCCATTTTTGCCCCCTATGCGAACCCCGGTCTGATTATTGTGGATGAAGAACATGATACTTCCTATAAGCAGGGCTCGGATCTGCTTTACAATGCACGGGATCTGGCAACGGTCCGGGCGCGGCTCTCCGGCGGGATTGCCCTGCTGGGTTCGGCCACACCTTCTGTGCAGTCCTATTATAATGTGCGCCGGGGAAAATTCCGGCTGCTGACCCTTTCCCGCCGGGTGGAAAAACGTCCCATGCCCCGGATACGTATTGTGGATCTGCGCGAAAACAGGGATGTGAGAGGGGCGCGGCGTTTTATCACTCCGGAACTGCACCTGGCAATGGGGGAATGCCTGGAACGGGGGGAACAGGTACTGCTGTTTCTGAACCGGCGGGGATATGCCACATTTCCGGTCTGCGGGGCCTGCGGACAGGCTGTCCGCTGTCCGCACTGCGACATCACCCTCACCTATCACCGACTGCAGAACGCCTTCTGCTGCCATTACTGCGGATTCAGTCGGGAATCCACATATCAGTGTCCGGCCTGCGGTTCTCCCGGTCTCAAATACCTGGGCATGGGAACAGAAAAGGTGGAGGATGCGGTGCGGAAACTCTTCCCCCGCGCACGGGTGGCCCGCATGGATCGGGATACCACTTCCCGCAAAGGTTCGGTGCTGAAAATTCTCAAAGCTCTCCGGAATTCTGCAATTGATGTGCTGATAGGCACACAGATGGTGGCGAAAGGGCATGATTTTCCCCATATCACCCTGGTGGGGATTATCTGCGCGGATTTATCCCTCAGTTTTCCGGATTTCCGGGCAGGAGAACGCACTTTCCAGATGCTGGCACAGGTGGCCGGCCGGGCCGGGCGGGGGGATGTGCCGGGACGGGTTGTCCTGCAAACCTATGTACCGGATCATTTCAGCATTCTGGCGGCCCGCGCCCAGGATTTTAAAACCTTTTACCAGACAGAAATCGCCTTCCGCCGTGCGCTGCGTTATCCGCCCTTTACCCGCCTGATCCTTTTGCGGATATCCGGAACAGATATAAAAAAAACAGAAACATGTGTGCAGCATCTGGGAACTGTCTGCCGGAAACTCCTGCAGGAGGAAGATACTTTCCGCAGCAGCATTGAAATTCTGGGACCTATTGCAGCCGCAGTGGCAAAAATAGCCGACCGCTACCGCTGGCAGCTCCTGCTCAAAGGCAGAAGCGCCAAATCTCTGCGTCATTTTCTGCGGGAACTCAAAGAGGAATATCCGGATTTGTTCCGTATTGCCGGTGTACGGATTGTTATAGATGCGGATCCCTATTTTCTGTAAAAGCAATCTGCTTTTGATAGCGGTCCGAATCCCCTTATGAAGCGGATTTCCCCCTCTCCGGGACAGCGGTTTCACTTGTTTCTTTCACAAATTTCCGGGCAAAAAACAGATGCTCCCGCATATTTTTGGCAATGGCATGTGCCCCGGCAAATTTTACCGGATCTGCGGAACGGAATACATTTTTTAAAGATTTGCGCAGCTCCCCCTGTATCTCCAGGCGGTCAATGCAGGGCATGAGTTCTTCTGTGGTCATTTCCGGTGCATTGATGCCGAATCTGCCTTCCAGATAATGACGCACAATGGCTGACAGGCGGAAATAAAAGTATTTGCCCTCCGTGTTTTCCACATCGGACAGTTCATTCAAAGACAGAAGGGCCGCCTCATGGGGCGGCAGAGAAGGCGCGGTTTTGGCGGAAACTCTTTTTTTCCGGTGCCGGAAACGGTAAACAATCCCCGCTATCAGGGCAATCAGCAGCAGTCCCCCCAGAATATAACAGAAAATGACCGGATCAGGCCCGGCAGATACCGGAGGTTTGATATCATGGATATCCCTCATGACAGGGGGGGTGTCCGGGGAAGGGGGGGACTGGGGCGCGGAACCGGGCTGCGGGGAAATATCCGGAGGTGTTTTTGCATTCTTTTCCTGCAGTTTTTTCATGACATCCGGTGGAATCAGAGGGGTGACGGGCTGATCCGCGGCGAAAACCGGCAGGGGCAGTAACATCAGGAAAAAGATCAGAATCTGTAACATCAGCGTTTCCTTTTTTCCCGGTAACGGAAATAACGGGTCAGGGCATCGGCAACCGCATCTTCCGTACTGATTTCAATCCGGTCAATATCTGCGGTTTTCAGCAGATGCAGTGTATCCCGGTATTCTGCTTTTTTCATTTCATGATACTGCTGCCGTGTTTTTTTATCTCCGGCATCCATTGCCATTATCCTTCCGCTTTCCAAATCCTGTATCCGGCAGATACCGGCTTTGGGCAGCTGAAAATCACCCGGATCCGACAGCAGTACCCCGATAAATTCATGCTTTCGGGATATGGTGCGGAGTTGCCGCAGGTAATCTTTGTCCAGAAAATCCGAAATCAGAAAAGAAATGGTTTTCTTCCGGCATACCCGGCCCAGATAGGAAACTGCATTGGCAATATCGGTCCCTTTGCTTTCCGGCGAAAAAGTAAATATTTCCCGAATCACACGCCATACATGGGCCGAGCCTTTTTTGGGCGGAATATATTTTTCCACTGTATCCGTAAAAAGAACAGCCCCGACTTTATCATTATTCCGGATGGCATTAAAAGCCAGGATGGCTGCGGTTTCTGCGGCTGTTTCCCTTTTCAGGTTTGCCCGTGTGCCGAAACTGCCGGACGCGCTCATATCCACCAGAAGAATAACCACCAGCTCCCGTTCCTCCCGGTACCGCTTGATATAAGGCCGCCCCATGCGGGCAGAGACTTTCCAGTCAATGCTTTTCACCTCATCCCCGGGGGAATATTCCCGCACCTCCTCAAACTCAATACCGCTCCCCCGAAACA
>JAABRU010000039.1 GCA_011390755.1 Desulfobacteraceae bacterium
TTTCAGGGCGGTCAGCAAAATGGCATTTTCCACTTTCAGACTTTTGCGCTCCAGGCGGGCCTGATCCAGTTCTTCTTTTGATGCATCCCGTTTGACTTCCGTAGCCCGGTCTCCTTTGTGCAACTGATCTATGCGCCGGAATTCTTTTTCCAGATAATCCACTGCCGAAGCGTTTTTCAGCAGTGCATTTTTCATTTTTCTGACAGAATGGCGGATGTTCTGTATCTGAAAATTTATAAAGGTCGGATCAATTTCATAAAATGCCTTATCCCCAATCTGCTGCCCCACATCATAGTTTACCTGAAGCACCCTGCCGCTGACTTCCGAAGACAGGGTAATGACGGTATTGCTGCGCGTATATCCGCTCAGGCGGATGGTTTCTTTGGCAGAGCGCACAAACAGACCTTCTGCATTCGCATATACCGCGAAAACAGGACACAGAAAGACAAAGACAAAGATTTTTTTCATAAAAAATTTCCTCAAAAATAATTCTATACAAACCGGATCATTCGGGGTAATACTCAGGCAATTCAGTTTTTTGACAATCCGATCCCGATAAAACGGCAGAGATGCACGGGTGTGCCTCTCTGCCCGGAAAATCCGGAAACGGAGGTTTTTTTAACCTAAATTGAGCGGTTTTTTTCAGATAAACCGGCTGAATGTCCGGTAAGCGGAACTTTGCCTGTTTTACGCTTTTCACCCAACGGGTGAAGTGCCGGAAACCGCTGCGCCCCTGATATTTCCGGCCGGAAATCATTTTCAGGTCTGAGAATCGCTCAATTTAGGTTTAAATATATATTCTGAATGCCGACATTACAGAAAAAGAAAGGAAATTGCAATCTTGACAGAAAAAATTTTCGATGTGGATGGGAAAAATTTTGAAGATGAAGTCCTGCGCTCGGAACAGGCCGTGATGATTGATTTCTGGGCACCCTGGTGTACCCAGTGCAAGGCACTGGAGCCTTTGATTTCTCAGTTTGCAGAAAAATATGCAGGACAAATGCGTTTTGCCAAATGCAATCTGGCGGAAAATACAGACATTGCCGTAAAATACGGCATCCGTTCGGTTCCTTTTCTGCTTTTTATCAAAGAAGGGGAAGTCGCGGAACAGATGCATGGTATGGTTTCCAAACCGCAGCTGGAAAAAGTTTTTCAAAAACTGATCCGTTAAGTCAAGAAATTTGGAAGCGGTATTTTATTGACTGATAACTATGTATTTTATAAATCAGTTACTTACCGGGTAAATATATGACCGGCTGACGGATGTACCGGAGGTTCCTGCATGAGCCCTTCAGTAACAGTATCTGAAATCGCAGTGTATTTTATATGAAAGTCTCCGGAGTGCAAAAAATAAGCGAAGCGGTTTTTTGCATATTACCGGTGACTTTCATGCTTCTTTGTGACCGTCAGTCATGACCGTTTTATATGAAAGTCTCTCCGTACACCTCGTTCCCAGACTCTGCATCAATGCCATTAAGTTAAGGAAAGGGCATTTTTGTAAGCCCTGAAAGGGCGCATTGGTATAGCCCGTGGCAAAGCCCAGGGAATATTGAATAAAGTATACTCCAAGCCCTGAAAGGGCGCATTAAAAAATGATCCGGGCACATCATCCGCCCTTTCAGGGCTTATGATTTTTTTATCCTGTATTCCCGGGGCTTCACCCCGGGCTGTATCAATCCGCCCCTTCGGGGCTTTCCTTAACTTAACGGCATTGACGCTCCGCGTGGGAACGGGCTGCGGGACGCTTCCGCGTCCGGTATAAAAAGACTTTCATGCTTCGTTGTGAGTTATTCCTCATGGCGGTTTATATGAAAGTGTCTGCGAAAAACCACTCCACCACAGCTTTGATGCGTTCCCGGGCAGAGCCCCAATGTCATTAAGTTAAGACCGTAGGAGTCCCGAACTGAAAGTTTGGGACACTGAAATAATTCGGAAAACCCGGCCAAAATTCCGTTTCACTTCATTTTGGCACTCCAAAAAAATTCTTATCTTAATGGCATTGAGGCAGAGCCCGGGAACGAGTCTGAATTTTCAAGTGTCAGGTGTCAGGTGTCAGGTGTCAGGTGTCAGGTGAAAAAGTGTCAAGTTTCAAATTTCAAGTTTCAAGTTTAATGATTGGGGAAACCCGGCCAAAATTCCGTTTCACTTCATTTTGGCACTCCAAAAAAATTCTTATCTTAATGGCATTGAGGCAGAGCCCGGGAACGAGTCAAAGAACGAAATCCAAGATATATCGAAACATCATATTTTTTGTTCAGCAGTTGACAGTTGCCTGTACAATATAATATAAATTAATGATATTTAAATCCGGTTTAAACCTAAATTGAGCGGTTTTTTTCAGATAAACCGGCTGAATGTCCGATAACCGGAACTTTGCCTGTTTTACGCTTTTCACCCGGCGGGTGAAGAGCCGGAAACTGCTGAGCCCCTGATATTTCCGGCCGGAAATCATTTTCAGGTCTGAGAATCGCTCAATTCAGGTTAAAATCAGTCGGGCCGTTTTAATAAATCGCCTACGTTAAGGGATTAACGGAGTGCCAAATTTTCAGTCTGCCTGACTGTATGTTTGGCAATTCTCCGCGCTTAACGTAAGGGCACTGACACGGAGTCCGGGAACGAAAGGACGCTTTGAAAGGAATAAATCTTATTTTTCCGGGAAAAAATGATATACTTGCTTTGGGAAAAGGCTGGCTTGCTGTGGAAAAACCGGCAGGGATCAGTGTGCATAATGAACCCGGCATGGATATCTGTTCTTTTTTCCGGCAATTTTTGCAAAAGAATCCGGTACCGGCGGAAGAAATTGCTTACAGCCCGGATTTCGGTATACATCCGGTACACCGTCTGGACAAAGAAACCGGCGGTGTGCTGCTGCTGGCTGCTGAAAAAGAAAGTCTCCGCAATTTTTCCCGACAGTTTACGCAGCGGACAGTCAGCAAAAAATATCTGGCCATAGTGCATGGAGAGATAAAGGCGGAGGAAACGCAGGTCTGGAATTTTCCCCTGAGTGCAGGAACCGGCGGTCGGAAAAATCCCGCGGGAAAAGGCAGAAAATATCCCGCGCAGACCCAATTCAGACTGCTGCGCAAAACTCCGCATTACAGCCTGATTGAATGCAGTCTTCTCACCGGCCGCAGACACCAGATCCGTCGTCATGCAAAACTGGCCGGGCATCCGGTCATCGGTGACCGCCGTTATGCCTCCCCCCGTTCCCTGCGGTTTTTGGAAACAATATGCAGTTTCCGCGGCATGGGCCTTCATGCCATGTCACTGACCCTGATTCCGCCGGGGGAAAAAGCCCCCCTGGAAATCTGCTCTGCGGGATTTCCCCGGGAAATGGAACTGCTGCTGGAAAATGATAAACTGCTTCCCCGAAAGAAATGATGCCCGAAAGAAATGATGAATGCTCCACCGGCACCGTCTGCCCGGAACATCACTGACCGATTTTTTACCGGCCCCCCCTTCAGTGTCGATCCTGAAAGAGATTGGAAGCTATTTTTAAAACAGCTTCTCAGAAATTACTCAGCAGAAGGAGTGATCCCCATGCCTTATACAATTGAGGATTTTCAGAGAGATTATGCACGGGAATATCCGGACAGACAGCAGGTTTTCCACCTGAAAAAAAGAAGGACCCTGCCAATTCCGGAAAGTCAAAATCAGAAAAATAATATGCAGACAAAGGAATTTTATGAGGGAAAATGAAATTAACTGCAGGATTCGGTTTATTACAGGAGTAAAAAATGGACTATATCAAAATTCGCTTTGGAAATGATCTGGACAAACTCAGTTCAGAATTTGAGAGGAATCTTGAAGAAATGTTCCGCTCCATCGGCCCGCGTTTCAGCTGTACGGAATGCTCCTGGACGCCGCCCATGGATATTTATGAAACTGCGGATGAAATTATGATCATTGCGGAAATTGCCGGAGTCAACCGGGATGATCTGGATATTGAAATAAACTCCAAAGCCGTTAAAATCACAGGAAAACGGATTGATATGCCGCGGCTGGAAAAAGCGACCTACCGGCTGGCGGAAATTCAGTGCGGCAAATTTGAACGGGTTCTTTTTCTGCCGAGTCCCATCAATACGGAAAAAGTCACTGCTTCCTACCTGGAAGGTATGCTGCAGCTCCGTCTTCTCAAGCTTCCTATGGAGAAAAGTCATAAAATTACGGTGTCCGACCAATAATGACTGCATACGGATCTGAACCCGGAACAAATGCAGCGGATGTTCGCAATTACGGCAGTTTTTCAGATAATTCACTGCGGCAAAGCAATGCCCTGAACCTGCCGAAGAGCGGTAGCAGGGAGATAATACGGAAATATATTTCCGGCAGAAATCATCCCTGAATCATTATCCGGAAGGTTATATCCGAAATCTCCGAAACATGATGCATTGAACCCGTATTTCGCCTGTCTTTGTAACACTTTGTAAAATTAAACAGATTTTCCGGTTACTTTTTCAATGGCCGGAAAACCGGATTTAATGAATTCAGAGAATCAGAGCGTAAAGAGCGAAATACGGGACTGAAATCTTTATTCCCTAAATCTGTAGAAACGAGTATCGGAGGTAAATATGTCAAAACAGCAGACAACTGTTATTGTAAATGCTGAAAAATTACCCGAAACACTGCCCATTCTCCCTTTATTCGATGCGGTTCTTTTTCCGAAAATGGTACTTCCGCTGATGGTAATGCAGGGAGAATCCATACAACTGATTGACGAAGCCATGGCAAAAGACCGCTATATCGGTCTGCTGGTAGCCAAAAAGGCAATTCAGAAAGACAGCAATCCCGATGAGGACCTGCAGAAAGTGGGAACCAGTGCACTGATTATGAAAATGGCCAAAACCGAAGACAATAAGGCCCAGCTGCTGGTGCAGGGGGTGAACCGCTTTGAGGTCAGAAACTTTATCAGCGACAAAGCCTATCTGCAGGCAGATGTGGAGCATATTAAAGAAGAAGAAAAAAAAGACAAAGAGATTGAGGCCACCATGAACAATATCCTTGATCTTTTTACCAAAATTGTAAGCATCTCCCCCGCGCTTCCGCCGGAAATGGCCAATATGGCCAAATCCATCAAAGAACCCGGTATCCTGGCGGATATGATAACCTCCACCCTGAACTCCACTCTGGATGAAAAGCAGAAGGTGCTGGAAACATACGATATTAAAGCAAGACTCAAAGAAGCCAACCGCATTGCCACCTATCAGCTGGAAATTCTGGAACTGGGAAACAAAATCCAGAACCAGGTCAAAGGGGATATGGACAAACGTCAGCGGGAATACTATCTGCGGGAACAGTTAAAAGCCATTAAGGAGGAACTGGGGGAAAAGGACGAGCCCGCTGTGGAAGTGGCCGATTACCGCGCAAAAATCCAGGAAAAAAATCTGCCGGAAGAAGCCAAAAAAGAAGCGGAACGGGAACTGGACCGACTGTCCCGGATGCATCCCTCCTCTTCGGAATATACCGTGGCTTCCACCTATCTGGACTGGCTGACTTCCCTGCCCTGGCATGAGAGCACCGAAGACAATCTCGACATTGCCAAGGCCCGTAAAATTCTGGATGAAGACCATTTCGGTCTGGAAAAACCCAAAAAACGGATTGTCGAATACCTGGCCGTGCGCAAACTGAACCCGGAATCCAAAAGCCCCATTCTCTGCTTTGCCGGACCTCCGGGAACCGGAAAAACTTCTCTGGGACAGTCCATCGCCCGTGCCATCGGCCGCAAATTCATCCGCATTTCCTTAGGCGGTGTGCGGGATGAAGCGGAAATCCGCGGGCATCGCCGCACCTATGTGGGCGCAATGCCGGGACGCATTATCCAGGGTATCCGCCGGGCCGAATCCAACAACCCCATCTTTATGCTGGATGAAATAGACAAGGTGGGCAGTGATTTCCGCGGGGACCCTTCCTCCGCGCTGCTGGAAGTGCTGGACCCGGAGCAGAATTTCAGCTTTTCGGATCATTATCTGGATGTGCCCTTTGATCTTTCCAGAGTGATATTTCTGACCACGGCCAATATCATGGATACCATTCCCCCTGCCCTGCGGGATCGTATGGAAGTCATTGAAATGCTGGGATATACAGAGGATGATAAGATCAAAATCGCCAACCGCTATCTGATTCCCCGTCAGCGGAAGGCCCACGGTCTGAAAGCCGAGCATATTAAAATTTCCAAAGGCACCCTGCGCCGGATCATTAACGGATATACACGGGAGGCCGGTCTGCGGAATCTGGAAAGGGAAATCGCTTCGGTATGCCGGGGGGTGGCTGCCAGAATTGCATCGGAAGAAACAGAATCTGTTTCGGTTACTGTCAATAATCTGTCCAAATATCTCGGCCCTGTCAAACTGACATCCGAAAGAAAGGCCAGAACTTCTGTGCCGGGTGTTGCCACGGGACTGGCCTGGACCCAGGCCGGAGGCGAAATTCTCTTTATTGAGGCCACGGCCATGAAAGGCAAAAAAGGACTGATTCTTACGGGTCATTTGGGGGATGTGATGAAAGAATCGGCCTCGGCTGCCCTCAGTTTTATCCGTTCCAATGCAAAAAAACTGAAAATCAAAGAAGAATATTTTGAAAATCACGACATCCATATTCATATTCCCGCGGGTGCCATTCCAAAGGACGGTCCTTCGGCCGGTGTCACCATGCTTACGGCACTGACCTCCCTGATTAGCGGAAAACTCATACAGAAAGATCTGGCCATGACCGGTGAGATTACGCTGCGGGGACTGGTGCTGCCCGTGGGCGGTATCAAAGAAAAAGTCCTGGCGGCCCACCGCGCGGGTATTAAAATCTTAATTCTTCCCAAATGGAATGAAAAAGACCTGGAGGATATTCCCAAAAAAGTCCAGAATGACATTACATTTCACTTTGTGGAAAAAATGATGGATGTACTGGATATAGCCCTGGTGAAATGAGAAGTGAAGTGTTTTGTCATGGCAAAAATTCAGGTTTGAATATAACCCGCATTTCGCTCTTTGCAATCCGGCAATCTGAATTTACTGAATCCGATTTTTGATTGTGTCCTGTGATAATTGAAAAGACCCTGCGTCCGTCTGTTAATGCACTGATTCTGAAACGGATCGGATAATTTTCTGAATCATTTGCAAAAGCCCGGCGGATAAGGCTTTTCCGTCAGGGCAGGACACTATGAACCCTTCGCGTCATCATTTATGATGAGATTTCTCAGCGTCTGCTTGTGTATTTTTCATCCTGGTAAAATTTCCGTCTTCTGTTCAGAGACAGAATCAGGATGGCCGGGAAACGAAAAATGAATCAGCAATAGGAGAAATAATCAGTGCCCTGGAAAACCTGAAGTCACCGTACAGTTGATGCCCTGCTGAAATTTATGGAAGGAGGGCAGTGAAGAGAAACGGATCGCGACAGAAAAACGGATGCAAAAAAAGCGAGGGGATTGCAATTCCATGTCCCCAACCTGCTGAATGCTGAATTGTCGGCAAAGGATAAGTTAAGGATCAGTTGCTGAATAAGAAAAAAAACAGTACAACAGAAAGAAGACCTTATGAAATCTGTAATTTTTCGCAGAACAGGCTTTGCAGTTGCCGTATTTTCCTTTATCCTGACACTGGCAGGATATCAGGGCGCACTGGCCGCAGACAGATATGCGGCCATTGCTTATTCCCCTTCCACCGGAGCATACGGTTCTTCCTATGATTATCCCTCACGGGCAGCCGCCGAACAGAAGGCATTTCAGACCTGCGCCCGATCCGGAGCCAGGGACTGCCGAATCGCTGTATGGGTCCGAAACGGATGTGCGGTACTGGCAGTGGGAAGCGGCGGGGGATATGGGGCCGGAACCGGAAGTAACAAAGGAGCAGCACAGAACCAGGCAATCGGTATATGTTCCCGGTATACCCGCAACTGCGGGATAAAAACCTGGACCTGTACGGGCAGATAATACATAAAGTTCATTCAGCATTCAGCATTACAGGAATCATATGCAGGGAAGGAAACACCTGTTATGAAAAGTCTGAAACGGATTCTTCCTGCTGTTTCACTGTTTTATTTCGGAATGGCAGTTTTTTTTCAAATAGTTGCAATTTTCCTTTTTCTGGAAATCCGGCCTCCGGTACCCACTTCCCTGTTTTTTCTTTCCGAAGGATTCTTCGGGCTTCTTTCTGTCGGATTTATTGCACTGTTTATCGCTACAATTTTCTTCAAAAACAAAGAAGAAAGTATGACCTGCAAATCGGAACCGATTCCCGAAACCGGCCGGAATCAGAAAACCCTGTCTGTAACCGGAGTGATGATGCTGATTCTGTTTCTCAATGCCGGGATCAGTTTTTTCGCTTTTGCAGTGGTCAAATCAGACGGTTCCCCTGAGATTTACGGAGACCGTTATGTCATGGCTTACAAAGGAAAAGTAATCCGGGAAATTGACAGAGCAGAGTATTACAGAGAATCCGGACGCAGCACCAAAAGTACAGCGCAGGTCTTTGCCGCGTTTCTGCTGGTTTTCACCGGCGGGATTCTGACGGCTTATCTGCCGGAGATAAAGGGATTCCGTGTGGATTTCGCCCGGTTTCCCTTTTCCCGGACACGGCATCTGACCCGCTCCCGCGGACAGGTGAGGGTCAGCAGCAGAACCCATGTGCTCCCCACGGAAATGAAAGCAAAGATTATCAGTGCACTTTCTGCGGCCATGAAGGACCAGGACCCGAAGGTTCGGCAGCAGGCGACACTGGCTCTGGGCAAAATCGAAGATCTGGAAGACATAAATCCGCTGACAGATGCCCTGCGGGATGAGGATGCAGCGGTTCGGAATACCGCAGTTCAGGCCCTGCAGTATTTTGATGATCCCCTTGCGGTTCCCCATCTCCTGCCGCTGCTTGCAGATGAACATCACCATGATGCTGTTCTGAAGGTCATAGAAAATTTATGCCGTGCTGTGCAGACACTGCAGTTCGGTTATGATCCGGAAAATCAGATCCGGGATAAGCGCCGCACTGTGTATGATCCGGATCTGAGCCGTCTCACGATCCCCCTGCCGGAACTGGCGGAAATTGTGATTTATGCCCAAACCTGCAACATAGAGCAAGTCCGAAGTCTTGTCAGGTATGCAGGGCAGTTTTACGGTGAAAACCCTCTGAAAAACAGTATCTGTCTCACCCTGTACGGCAATCTGCACGAAACAGATGAGAAGCTTTTTAGAGAGCTGGGGAGCCTTTGTAAAAATGTTATTAAAAAATGAACAGCAGCCGGATGTATTTCAACTCGTCCCGGGCAGAGCCCCAATGCCGTTAAGTTAAGACTCCCCTCCCGCCGGGGGCAATACTGTTGACTTAAGAAAAAAATCCCCCTCCCCCTGTGGAAGGGGTTAGGGAGGGGTAAAATAACAGTCTGTAATTAAAAACAGTTTCCATCCTCCCCTGCCCCTCCCTCAGGGGAGGGGAGTCTTCAGTCAACAGTTATTGCCACCGGGGGGGATTTTTGGCTTAACTGAATGGTATTGAGGCAGAGCCCGGGAACGGGAAAATTCGACATCTGATACCCCTGCGGGGTTCAAATACACGGAGAGAAAATGGATAAACTGAAAGCGGAAGAGGGGCAGAGTAAGGATATTGTGTCTGAAAATATGGAAATGCTGAAGCAGATATTTCCGGCTGTGTTTACGGAAGGGAAGGTTGATTTTGGCGCACTCCGGGCCGAACTGGGGGAATATGCTGAAGATCAGGAGGAACGCTACCGTTTTACCTGGAACGGCAAGGCTATGGCCCGCAGAATTGCCCAGACACCCTCTTCGGGTACACTCCGCCCCTGTCCGGATGAAAGTGTGGACTGGAAAAAGACACAGAACCTTTTCATTGAAGGCGATAATCTGGAAGTGCTGAAACTGCTTCAGAAAAGTTACCATAAAAAAGTCAAGATGATCTACATTGATCCGCCCTATAATACAGGCAAGGAGTTTATCTACCCGGACAGATACCAGGATAATCTGGATACCTATCTGGCCTATACGGGTCAGAAAGATGCGGAAGGACGAAAATTTTCCACCAATACCGAAACATCCGGCCGTTTCCATACCAACTGGCTGAATATGATGTATCCCCGGCTGAAATTGGCAAGAAATCTGCTGCGGGATGACGGGGTGATTTTTATATCCATTGATGACAATGAAGTGGCAAATCTGCGGAAAATTTGTGATGAGATATTTGGGGAGGAGAATTTTGTAGCAAATATTGTTTGGCAAAAAAAATATGCTGTTTCAAATGACGATCCAAGCATAGCACCAATGCATGACCATATTATTGCATATAAAAAGACATCCGGTTTTCAAAGATTATTACTTCCAAGAACAGAAAAACAGCTTCAGCGGTATAAGAATTCCGATGACGATCCAAGAGGTTTATGGAGTTCCGATAACTATGTAAGTAATAAGTCCCGATATGAAAGACCTACATTATGGTATGCAATTAAACATCCGAAAACCGGTGAGGATGTATGGCCTGACGAGAATGCTGTTTGGCGATATTCTCCAGAAAAACATGAACAAATGGAAAAAGAAAACAGGTTATATTGGGGACCGGATGAATCCTACAAAAAACCAAGATTGAAACGTTTTCTGTCAGAAATACAGGATGGTATTGTTCCTTCTACCTGGTGGACATTTTCAGAGACAGGTCACAATGATGAAGGGCAAAAAGAGACAGGACTATTACTTGGCAAAAAAATATTCAGTACACCCAAACCCGTAAGATTAATAGATAGAATAACTGATATATCTGTTACAAAAGAAGATTTGGTATTAGATTTTTTTGCCGGATCAGCGGCAACTGCACATTCAATAATAAATCAAAACTGTAAAGACAGCGGCAACCGCAAATTCATAATGATCCAACTCCCCGAACCCTGCGACGAAAAATCCGAAGCCTTCAAAGCCGGATACAAAACCATAGCCGACATCGGAAAAGAACGCATCCGCCGTGTCATCCAAAAAATCAAAGAAGAAAAGAACACCCAGAACCAACTCCCCTGCATGTCCGAAAAAAATAACCCCCCTGACCTCGGCTTCAAGGTCTTCAAACTCGACTCCTCCAACATCAAAGCCTGGGACCCGGATATTGACAGAATTGAGGATTCTCTTCTGGATGCGGTCAACAATATCAAAGCCGACCGCACAGAAGATGACATACTCTGTGAAATTCTGCTCAAATACGGCCTTGACCTCACCGTCCCCATTGAAAAACGAAACATAGCCCAAAAAACCGTATATTCCATCGGCACGGGCGCATTAATCATCTGCCTGGATGCGGACATTACACTGGATACCGTGGAAGGCATCGCCAAACTCAAGCAGGAACTCCAACCCGAAATCATGCGGGTGGTATTCCGTGACACCGGATTCAAAGACGACGTGGTCAAAACCAATGCCATGCAGATTTTGAAACAGTACGGCATAGATGACGTAAAAAGCCTGTAAAAACAGAACCACAGATGAACACGGATAGACACAGATATTTCCTCTAAAACTCCCCTCCCCTGAGGGAGGGTGAATCTGTGTGAATTTGTGTCCATCTGTGGTTCAAAAGGAAATAAAGATGACTACAGAGGCACAAAAATTTCATTTAAAGAATGAAACTTTCCAGATTATCGGTTCTGCGATGGAGGTGCTGAATATTCTGGGGCATGGTTTACTGGAAAAGCCTTATGAAAATGCCCTTGTTGTGGAATTCGGTCTGCGGGGGATTCCTTACAGACAGCAGCCGCATTTTGATGTGATGTATAAAAATGTCAGGGTGGGGGAGTATGTGCCTGATCTGATTGTTTTTGATCAGATTGTTGTGGATACAAAGGTGGTGAACAGTATCGGAAATCATGAAAAAGGGCAGATACTCAATTATTTGAAAATATGCGGTATGAGAATCGGACTGATACTAAATTTCAAATATGCCAAACTTCAGTGGGAACGTCTCATTTTATAATAAGGGAACCACAGATGAAAATCAAAAAAAATATCTGTGTGAATCTGTGTCCATCTGTGGTTCAAAAACAGAACCACAGATGGACACGGATAAACACAGATAAAAAACAAAAAAATATCTGTGTGAATCTGTGTCCATCTGTGGTTCAAAAACAGAACCACAGATGAACACGGATAAACACAGATAAAAAACAAAAAAATATCTGTGTGAATCTGTGTCCATCTGTGGTTCAAAAGATGAAAATACAAAAAAATATCTGTGTGAATCTGCGTCCATCTGTGGTTCAAAAACAGAACCACAGATGAACACGGATAAACACAGATAAAAAACAAAAAAATATCTGTGTGAATCTGCGTCCATCTGTGGTTCTCAATCATAAGGAAAAAGAATGAAAATCAAATTCAATCCTGAGCTGCCTTATCAGAAAGAAGCCCTTACTTCCGTCACTTCCATCTTTGAAGGACAGGAAATATGCAAAAGCAGTTTCACCGTGACCTTAGAAAAACAAAAAGTTTTTCCGGGGCAGGAAAACGATCTGGGTATCGGGAACAGATTACGGTTAGCGGAAGAAGAACTTCTTGAAAATATCCAAAAAATTCAAATGAAAAACGGACTGCCCCAGACAAAATACATAGATAATCCGGAAAAAGCCGCTCCCAACTTCACGGTGGAAATGGAAACCGGAACCGGAAAAACCTATGTATATCTGCGTACAATCTTTGAACTGAACCGGTTGTACGGATTCAGCAAATTCATCATTGTTGTGCCTTCGGTAGCCGTTAAAGAGGGCGTATATAAATCCCTCCGGATGACAGAGGAACATTTCAGCACCCTTTACGACAATACCCCTTTTGATTATTTCATATATGATCCGCAGAAACTCGGTCAGGTCCGCAGTTTTGCCACAGGCGACACCATTCAGATAATGGTCATCAATATTGACGCTTTCCGTAAAACTTTTACTGATCCGGCCAAAGAAAGCAAATCCAATATCATTCACCGTCCCCACGACCGCATGAGCGGAACCCGGCCCATTGAATTCATACAGGCCACCCGGCCCGTGGTCATTATTGACGAACCCCAGAGCGTGGACACAACAGCCAAATCCAAAAAAGCCATTGCCTCCCTTCATCCCCTGTGCTGCCTGCGCTATTCGGCCACACACAAAGACAGATACAACCTGATGTACAAGCTGGATTCCATTGACGCGTATGAGCAGAAACTCGTCAAGCAGATCGAAGTGGCCTGCATTGATGTGAAAGACAGCCATAATCAGGCATATATCAAATTATTAAAGGTGGATAACAGAAAAAGCCCTATCACGGCGCAGATTGAACTGGATGCCCTGAAACACGGCAAAGTCAGACGGATGAAAAAGACAGTGAAAAGCGGGGATGACCTGCTGACGCTCTCCGGCGGACGGGATGTGTATGAGGGCTATATCATTAATGAGATATACTGCGAAGAAGGCAATGAATATATTGATTTCAGCAGCAAACCGGACATTATCCGCCTGCGGCACACCATCGGTGATGTGAATGAGGATGAATACAAACGCCTGCAAATCCGCAAAACCATAGAGGAACATCTGGAGAAGGAACTGAAACTGCGCCCCAAAGGGATAAAGGTTCTCAGTCTCTTTTTCATTGACAAGGTGGCCAACTACCGCATTTACGATGAAGACGGCAATCCGCAGAAAGGAAAATTTGCCCGGATCTTTGAGGAGGAATACCGCCAATATATCCGAAAGCCCAAATACAAAACCCTGTTCAAAGAAGCGGATACAGAAACAATCGTGGAGAGGGTTCACGACGGATATTTTGCCATTGACCGGAAGAAAACCAAAAAAGGGGAAATGGTGGAAATGTATGCGGAATCCAAAACCGGTACATCTGCCAAAGATGAAAGTGCCTATAACCTCATTATGAAAGACAAGGAAAAACTGCTCAGTTTCGACTCCGATCTCAAGTTCATTTTTTCCCATTCCGCGCTGAAAGAAGGATGGGACAACCCCAATGTCTTCCAGATATGCACCCTCAATGAAAGCAAATCCCCAATGAAAAAGCGGCAGGAGATCGGTCGGGGGCTCCGCATAGCTGTCAATCAGGAGGGGGAACGGGTTCACGGCTTTGACATCAACACCCTGACCGTTATGGCCAATGAATCCTATGAAAATTTTGCCAGGCAGTTACAGAAGGAAATTGAGGAGGAAGAGGGCATCCGCTTCGGCATTGTGGAAAAACACAGCTTTGCCAATATCCCTGTGAAAAGTGACAGCGGCGGGGATGTCTGTCTGGGGACAGATGCATCGGAAAATCTGTGGGAACACCTGCTCAGCAAAAAATACATTGACAGCAAAGGGAAGATACAGGATACACTGCGCAAGGATCTGGCCGCAGATCAGGTGGACCTGCCGGAAAATATGAAAGCCCATGGGGAACCGATAAACAATGTTCTCAAAAAAGTGGCAGGCGGTCTGAATATTCAGGATGCGGATAAGAAAAGGCAGGTAAAACTGAACAAGGCCGTATTTCTCGGTGAGGATTTCCGGCAGCTCTGGGACCGTATCAAATACAAAACCGCATACCGGGTGAATTTTGACTGTGAAGCACTGACAGAAGAATGCGCCAAAATTATTAAAGAAAATCTGCTTGTAAACAGGCCCCTGTTTCACTACCGCAAAGGGCTGGCAAAAATGGAACGCAGCGGTGTGAATACCGAAGAAATAAAAAGCGGCGCATATGTCTATGACGCGCAGGTAAGGGAGCTTCCGGACATTATCAGCTATCTTCAGAACGAAACCCGGTTAACACGAAGGACACTGGCCGATATTCTTATCCGCTCGGAAAAGCTCTCTCAGTTCCGCAGAAATCCCCAAAAGTTCATTGAGGAAGTCAGTGCCATCATCAGGCGAAAGATGCAGCAGTTTATCGTGGACGGCATCCGCTATCAGAAAATCGGTGAAGAATATTATTATGCCCAGGAATTGTTTGAAGAAAAGGAACTGATGGGCTATCTGGATAAAAATATGCAGACGGCCCGTAAATCCGTCTATGACCACATTGTATATGATTCCGATGTGGAAGCCGCATTTGCCAAAAAGTTTGAACAAAGCGAAGAAGTCAGAGTATATGCCAAACTCCCCGGATGGTTTAGAATTGATACCCCCCTGGGCACATATAACCCGGACTGGGCAGTGCTCATAGAGCGGGATGACACAGAAAAACTCTATTTCGTGGTCGAAAGCAAAGGCGGTCTGTTCCCCGACAGCCTGCGTGAGACAGAAAAAGGAAAAATCAACTGCGGCAAGGAACATTTCAAAGCCCTGAACACAGATGTGGGCTTCACTGTTGCCAACAGCTTTGAAAATTTTATAGCAAAAACCCCGGGCAGTGCTGCTGCATGAGCAATTTACTTTAGCTGCCGGTCAGAACAGCTCAGTGCCAATGTGTTATCCGAAGGGGTACATAGGCAGCGGTCAGTCAGGAGTGCGGATTGCCATGTGAACTGAAAACAAAAATTTGCTGCTTGAAATTTGATGCCATTTCATATAAAAATATTTTTTCCGTTCCCAGGCTCCGCATCAATGCCGTTACGTTAAGACTCCCCTCCCACCGGGGGAGGGTGGGAACAGAAACATGAAAGCAGGGTGCGTTAGGCACCGGCCCTAACGCACCGGAATCTGGACCTGCGCGGAGTGCGAAAATTTAGGCCGAAGCCGGTTTTTCGCAGACACTTTCACATAAACGGCCATGATTTATGACTCACAGCGAAGCATGAAAATGAAGAACTGTTACATACTGTAATAATTCAACATTCATCATTTTTATATAAAAATACTGTTGCCGGTGCCCCAATTTCTGCTTTCATACTTCATACCACAAAAGGAGATTCCGTATGCCTTCCCTTCTGACAAGTAAAAAATATGATTTTGTATCCCATGCCCTTCCCGCGGATACCTTTGCGGTGGTCAATTTCAAAGGCAGGGAAGGCTTTTCTTCCTGTTACGAGTTTGAAATCACCCTGGCCGCGGCTGATCCGGAAATTGATCTCGGCATCGTTTTGCAGAATTCTGCGGTTTTCACCATCCTGCGGAAAGAGGGGGATATTCCGTTTCACGGTATTCTCTCACAGATTGAACAACTTCATGCCTTTAATGAATATGTATTTTACCGGGCTGTGCTGGTTCCCAGATTCCGCTGGCTGTCCCTGACCCATCACAACCAGATTTTTCTGGACAAAAGCGTGCCGCAGATTCTGGAGGAGGTGCTCAAAGACGGGGGACTGACAGGGCACGATTTTGAACTGCGTCTGCAGGGCAGTTATCCCACCTGGGAATTTGTCTGCCAGTACGGGGAAAGTCATCTGCATTTTGTTTCCCGGTGGATGGAACGGGAGGGCATGTATTATTTTTTTGAGCAGACCCCTGCCGGGGAAAAACTCATTATCACCGACACCGGTATGTCCCACACGGAAATGCCCGAAGGCAGAACCATGTATTATTCCCCGCCTTCGGGACTGGATGAGCCTTTCCGGGAAGAAGTCATCCACGCGCTGATTTGCAGGCAGAAACTTCTGCCCGGCAAACTGCATGTGCAGGATTATAATTACCGCACCCCCTCCCTTGATCTGTCCGCGGAAAGCCCGGTTTCTCCCCGTGGCCGGGGGGAATTTCATGTTTACGGTGAGCATTTCCGGGATTTGCAGGAGGGCAGCAGTCTGGCGGGCATCCGTGCCCAGGAGCTGCTGAGTCATGAAAAACGTTTTCACGGGGAAAGCACCATTCCCTACCTCAGACCGGGTTATCTTTTTGATCTGCAAAGACATTACCGCAACGATTTCAACCAGCAGTATCTCACTGTTGAACTGGAACACGCGGGCAGTCAGGCCGCCTATCTTATCTCCGGAGTGCAGGGAAATCTTTCGGAGACGGAAAAACACCCCTATTACCGGAATACATTTGTGGCCATCCCTGCGGATCTGCAGTACCGTCATCCGAAAACAACGCAGAAACCCCGATTTTACGGAACCATCAATGCCCGTATTGATGCAGAAGGCAGCGGGGAATATGCGGAACTGGATGAATGGGGCCGCTATAAAGTGAAACTGCCCTTTGATCTCAGCGGCAGACAGGGCGGCAAGGCCTCCCACTGGATGCGCATGGCCCAGCCCTATGCGGGGGAAAACCAGGGGATGCATTTCCCCCTGCACAAACGCACCGAGGTACTGCTGACTTTTATAGAAGGGGATCCGGATCGTCCCATTATTGCCGCGGCCGTGCCCAATCCCGAATCCCCCAGCCCGGTAAACCACATAAACCAGAGCAAATCATTTATTAAAACCGGCAGAGGGCCGAAAACAGCTTCAGCGGGGGCCGCCTGGCAGACCGATAAATTCAATTTTCTGTCCGACAATTTCATTGAACTGGAAGACCTGGAGAATTTGGAACGGATTCTGATCCATACACCCGGAGATTTCTGGCTGGAAAGCAATGCGGGATACGGGGAATATCACAGCGACGGGGAGGCGGATATTTCCAACCGTCCTTCGGATCGGCCCGATCAAATCCAGACCATGCTGGATTATTTCGGAGATACTTATAATCCCGACGGTTATATCCCCTATGGTGCAGGCGGCACCCATTTCCGGGTATCCAACTTTGATACCTTTAATACACAGGAAGGCAATATCTATGATTTCGGCGGGTACTGGAATTATAATCTGGGGAACAGTTATACAGAAAATTTTATGGCCCAGGCAGGTGTAACATTAAATAAACTTCAGGACAAAGACAGAGCTGCCGCAGGCGGTCCGACACCCGGCAGTATTTCATGTGAAAAAATCGGGCCTTTGGATAATAATACATGGATAGAAAAAACCATCGGCGGGGCGGCCTATGAGTATACCAAAGACAAAAAAAGCCTGGCCGTTGAAGTGAATACCCAGGAAGAAAGTCATTCACACAAAAAGAACACATATGAATATAAATACGGCGGACGCTCGGAAGAATACAAATACGCCAAAGATATACTGACCTATGAAAGCTGGTCTGAAAGCGGAGTATCGGAAGAAAAAAAATATTGCCGGGACACCGGCAGTCTTTTGGAACACAGTACAAACAGACAGGCAAACAATACCTATTTTTCCTATACTTTCACAGATCAGAACAAAGTATCATCGGAGATCCATCTGGCCCGAAAAACAAGTTCCGAAATCAATATCTCTGCCGTAACATCTTCTGAAATCAATATAGCAGCGAAGGCGACTTCCGCAATCAATTTGTCGGCGGTAGCCAGTGCTGAAATCAACCTGGGGGCAAAAGCCAGTGCCGGAATCAACATCGCTGCAGTGGCCAGTGCCGAAATCAATCTGGCTGTAAAAACCTCTTTGGGAATCAATATCGGTATAGATATTGATTTCAATTTTAAACTGGCCGGCTCTTTCAGTTTTACCGCAGCTTTGGCCGCTGATATTTCTGTAACCTTTGCGCCTTCCGGTACAATTGATATCAACAATATGGAAGTAAATGCTGATTTTTTCGGTTTTAAATACAAAAGCAAACCTCCCTTTGAAGTGGAATCAGCCGTGGCAACACTTGCCAATGAAACAATGCGCCTGAAAAGCAAAGTAAATGAACTGGATAATACTACGGTGAAACTGGATACCGTATATACCGTACATATCATGAGTTAATATATGAATATTATCAAATCCATGCAGGCAGGCATACTGCACAGAAGCTATGAATATCAGGGAAAATGCTTTTTTACCGCATCCCTCTTATGGGGATTTCAGATGGATTCCGGTGAGCCGGTAATGGAATATAAGTTATGGGCCGCCATTTCCGAGAAACTGGGCAAAAATGAAATGTTTGATGCGGCAATGCCCAAAACCTGCGGAGAGGTTCTGGCATTCGGCAGTTTTTTCTCTCCGGGCGCAAAGCCCGTACTCAGGGGCAGTGTTTCCATCTCCATTGCCGCAGTGCATAAAGAATTATCTGTTTTCGGAAACCGCTACTGGAAAAAAACACCCGGTATAAAAGGCCCGGAACCCTTTACGGAAATGCCGGTTAGCTATACAAATGCCTTCGGCGGAGAAGGTTATGACAAAAATCCGGCTGGCAAAGGCTTTGCCCCTGTGGAAACCGAAGAGGGAAAATTTCACCCCCTGCCCAATATCGAATATCCGAACCAGATGATTGTCTATCCGGGCGACCGTCCCGAACCCGCGGCATTTTCCCGCCTGGATATCATGTGCCTGCAGCGTTTTGCAAAGGCCGGAACATACAATAAAAAATATATCAGAGAAAGAATGCCCGGGCTGCCCGATGATATTGACTGGGAATATTTCAACGAGGCTCCCCCGGATCAGTGGGTGGAAGGGTATTTCAGAGGCGATGAGGCCTTTGAAATTGTCCATATGCATCCCAAAGTCCCGGTGCAGCAGGGAAATCTGCCCGGAGTGTACGGACGCTGTTTTGTTATGCATGAAGAGAATGAAGACCTTATTTTCAAAGAAATGGAAACCCGTCTGGACACAGTCTGCTTTTTCCCCAAAGAAAATCTGGGCGTGTTAATCCACCGGGGGGTGATGGAAGTCAATGAGGATGACGGCACGGATATCCGGCAAATCCTCATTGCCCATGAAAATCTGACGGATTCCCCCCGCAGTCTTCAGCATTATCAGGATGAACTGACAAAACGCACGGATCCGGAGGAAGGATTTAAATACATGATGTACACCAAACCTCTGATTCCCGAAGGCTGCCGCTGCGGATTTGAAATCATCAAAGAAGAAAGTCCTTTTCCCATTGAACATCTGACCAGAAAAAATGCGGAAACCTATTCCGGAGAAAAACAGAAAGAAATGCAGACGGAAATGGAGAAGGCGGAAAGTGAGGCGGAAAAACAAAAAGAGGAAGCTGTCAGAAAACTGAAAGAAGCAGATATAGTACCGCCTGAAGAGCTGACAAAGCCCCTGGATATCAGCGGGAAGGCCCCGCCCCCCTCGCCGGAATCCGAAGAACTGAAAAGAATTATTGATAAAATTGCCCCCGGTGTTATGGCGGATCCGGAAAATTTTGATGTTACGACTTTAAATCTGAAAGCCTTTGATGAACTGAATGAATATACATCCCGGATGACCGCGCAAAAAAAGAAAGAAGCACGGGAGAGACTGGAAAGCGAACTGAAAAATCTGGAGGAAATGCGGGAGGCTCCGCAGATAAACAGGGCTGCTGAAAAAATTGAAAACGCGATCAGGGAAATGGATCTGCCGCCGGTACTGCCCCGCATGAATGCGGAATATCTCCTGGAAAATTTTCGGGAACAGATTGCCGAAGCACGAAAAAAAATGATGCTCATGCATTCCATGGGGATACCGGAAGAGCAGTTGGCAAAATTTAATACACTTGATTTTGAAGAAACAGAAAAACAGATCAGAGAGGGGGTGGAAAAGGCAAAGGACGGATACCGCATGGGCGCGCATTATATTGAAGAGGCCCGTTCCCCCCACGAAGGCAAAGAAGCGGAGATTGCCGCAGATCTGCGTAAAAATTATGGGGAAGGCGGAGAAACCGCCGATGGGGATTACGCGTTTTGCGATCTGTCCGGTCTGGATTTATCCGGCATTGACCTCAGCGGGGCCTATCTGGAGTATGCCAATCTGCGCAACAGCAATCTGACGGGAGCCAATCTCAGCAATGCCATTCTGGCCCATGCCAATCTTACGAATACAAATCTTAGCAATACCAACCTGAGCGGGGCCAATCTCGGTGCCAGCCTCATGGACAATGCAGTGTTTACCGACGCAGACCTGAGCGGGGCCATATTGGGGAAAGCCAAAATCAGAAATGCAAAATTTCACCGCTGCAAACTCACAGGCCGGATGGAAATGTTTCTGGAAAGCGAATTTGAAAATGCGGATTTTACCGGCTCGGACATGCGGAGAAACAATTTTATTGATGCCGATATTTCCGGCTGCTGTTTTGCAGAATGCGATCTCAGCGAATCCAATTTTCTCAATCCCAAAATGGAGGGTACGGTATTTGACAGGGCCCTGCTGCAGAGTGTCAATTTTGTCAAAACTGAAGGAAGTAATTGCAGTTTTATTGAAACTTCAATGAAAAATGTCCGCTTTGTGGGCGGTTGCATTTTAAATAATGCCCGTTTCAACGGTGCATATGCCCCCGAAGCCAATTTCAGGGACTGTCAGATGGACTGTGCGGATTTTACGGAGGCCTTTCTGCACAAATCCGATTTCGGCGGTTCCGGCCTTGTCCGTGCCAAATTCATCCGGGCAGATGCCGTGCAGGCACAGTTCAGCAAAGCCAATCTGGTGTATGCCGATCTGCACCGCATCAACCTCATGGAAGGTTCCATGCTCAAAACCAGACTCTCCGGCGCGAAACTGACACAGGCCAATCTGTATTCCGTGACTTTTCTGCGCAGCATTATCGGGGAGGATGGGATAGAAGATGCTGTATTTACGGATGCCTATATGTGAAAATGGGAATGTACAATTCGGAATATGAATACTGAAAACGAAAAAAATACATCAAAGGAGTGACTGCCATGTCTTCCCTTCTGACCCGGAAAAAGTATGATTTTGTATCCCATGCCCTTCCCGCCGATACCTTTGCGGTGGTCAGTTTCAAAGGCCGGGAAGGTTTTTCTGCCTGTTATGAGTTTGAAATCACCCTGGCGGCCACCGACCCGGAAATTGATCTCGGCAGTGTTTTGCAGAATTCTGCGGTTTTCACCATCCTGCGGGATGAGGGGGATATTCCGTTTCACGGTATTCTCTCACAGCTTGATCAGCTGCACGCCTTTAATGAATATGTATTTTACCGGGCTGTGCTGGTTCCCAGATTCCGCTGGCTTTCCCTCACCCATCACAACCAGATTTTTCTGGACAAAAACGTGCCGCAGATTCTGGAGGAGGTGCTCAAAGACGGGGGACTGACAGAAGATGATTTTGAACTGAGACTGCAGGGCCGTTATATGCCCTGGGAGTTTGTCTGCCAGTACGGGGAAAGTCATCTGCATTTTGTCTCCCGCTGGATGGAACGGGAGGGCATGTATTATTTTTTTGAGCAGACAGCAGCCGGGGAAAAACTCATTATCACCGATACCAGTATGTCCCATACGGAAATGCCCGAAGGCAGAACCATGTATTATTCCCCGCCTTCGGGGCTGGATGAGCCTTTCCGGGAAGAAGTCATCCACGCGATGATCTGCAGTCAGAAACTTCTGCCCGGCAAACTGCATGTGCAGGATTATAATTACCGGACCCCTTCTCTGGATTTGACCGCGGAAAGCCCTGTTTCCCCGCAGGGAAGAGGGGAATTTCACATCTACGGCGAACATTTCCGGGATCTGCAGGAGGGCAGCAGTCTGGCGGGCATCCGCGCCCAGGAGCTGCTGAGTCATGAAAAACGTTTCCACGGGGAAAGCACCATCCCCTTTCTGCGTCCCGGTTATCTTTTCGATCTGGAAAGGCATTACCGCCATACCTTCAATCAGCAGTATCTCACGATTGAACTGGAACACGCGGGCAGTCAGGCCGCCTACCTTATTTCCGGTGTACAGGGGATGCTGTCGGAAGAAGAAAAACATCCCTATTACCGCAATAATTTTGTCTGCATTCCCGCGAGTGTGCAGTACCGGCATCCCAAAACAACGCAGAAACCCCGTTTTTACGGAACCATCAACGCAAGAATTGACGCGGAGGGCAGCGGAAAATATGCGGAACTGGACAGTCAGGGACGCTATAAGGTGAAAATGCCTTTTGATCTGAGCGGAAGACAGGAAGGCAAGGCTTCCCACTGGCTGCGCATGGTACAGCCCTACGCGGGAACCGATCACGGAATGCACTTTCCCCTGCACAAAGGCACCGAGGTGCTGCTGACTTTTGTGGAAGGGGATCCGGATCGTCCCATTATCGCCGGGGCTGTGCCCAACCCGGAGAAACCCAGCGTCATCAATGATGAAAAACAGACCATGGCGGCCATCACCACATCCGGACAGAACAAAATTCATTTTGAGGATCAGGAAGGGAATCAGCGGATACTCATGCAGAGTCCCACGGCAAATTCCTGGGTGCGGATCGGTTCGCATAATGATCCGAGTGATCCTTATACGGTGTATGAAGGTGATGAGCTTGCCACGTACACGGATTCGGACGGAGAATGGAAACTCTATGAGTCCGACAAACCGGTTCAATCCAAAAAAGCAAATAAAAAATCAGATGATAATAAATCTGCCAAATATCGCCTTACAAAATCATTTAATGTCAAAAATGTTAACGGAATTTACAAAGTAACCGATTTCGGTCCGGAAGCTGAAGTTGCCCTTAAGGGTTCTCCGCCGGCTGATGGCTCTGCCCACACCATAGACAGCAATACATGGACACTTCCGCAAATGCCGATTATCAATTACGGCGAAACAAATGCTGTAACGTTTTACCGTGAAGTAACTGTTACGTTGAATGTAAAATCTGATATCGTTGAGGTGAAAAAAGAAAAAGGAAGCGGTATCCGAATCCGTTCCAGCGACAATGTCTGGATTGAGGCAGAAAACAGATATGCCAATTATATGATTGAAGGTCCGGAGCGAAGTGAAGTTCCTGAGGAACTGCAATATTTATGGGATAAATTCTATGCCGGCAAACCTGCTTTTGCCCCCACCGGAATGAAACTGTATCAATACGGCGATGATACAGTGAATCCGGTAAATGATTCTGATCTGGATTCAATGAAAAAACTGGCCAAAAAAGGACAGGTAAAACTCGCCAAAGGCGACACCTTTAATACCCAGGAAGGCAATATCTATGATTTCGGCGGATACTGGAATTACAATCTGGGGAACAGTTATGCTGAGAATCATATTGACCAGTCTGCAACATTAAATAAGAAAAATACAAAAAACTGGCCTGAAGATACAAAAGTCGGTTTAAGTTTCGGTGAAAATTTTGCATCAACCGCTGCTGTGACAATGGGTACAGGTGTTTTTATTACTACAGTAGCAGGATTTGTACCGGGTTTTTCAGTTGTTCCGGAAGGACTTCCTTTTGTAACTGCTGCAATAGGATTGGCTGTTGGATTTGTATGGCATTCTGCGTTCAGTCTTATCAGCGGTTCTTACAGATTTCAGGATAATGTGGGAGATGTTATTGAAGGTCCGGGATCAGGGGAAATAAAAACCTGGTCAAACAATGTGAAAAGCAGTTTTTCAGATAACAGAGATGCAACGAAAGGTCAAAATTTTTCAGACAGTAACAAACCGATGCACACAGACACAACCTGGGTGGAAAAGAAATTCGGGGATTCTTATGATTTTAAACAGGGTAACACCATTGAAATTACCTGCGGAAATACGGAATCACATACACGCGGAAACACCTGTGAATATGTATACGGCGGTTTTCATGAAGAATTTAAGTATAACGGTAAAGGAATACAGGTACATTGGGAAAAGAAAGGAGGCGGAATCAGCCAGGAAGCAACTTTTGATCCCATGTCAGGAGCCCCTCTCAGTTACGAGTTTAAAAACAGGAATATTGTAAATTTTGATTTTAAAATTGAACTTCCCAGCACTCCCAAATTTATTGTTTCTGCAAGTATTTCACCGATGACTTTTAAAGCTGATGTTGGATTGGGAGTAAATTTTGATTTCAAAGCACATTTTTCTATGGATTTTACTGTGGACTGGAGCAGAAATGCCAGCTTTCTGCTAAAACCCTACAAGTCAATACATCTCAATATCGAGCAGGGTAATATAGATACTGATATTCCTTTTTTTAAAAACCAGTTCCGAACAACGATTGCAAAACAGGAAGCCACCAGGCTCAAGACTTTGATGACCGATATTAATACCGGTTTAAATGATATTAAAAACAAAAGTATCAAGTTGGAAAACAGTCAGTCCAATATGGTTAATTCTTTGATTAATTTAATTAATTAGGCTGTTTATGCAAATTATCAAATCACTTCACAGCGGCCTGCTGTACAAAACCTTTTCATATATGGGCAAAGATTATTTTTCTGTATCAACGATATGGGGGTTTGAACTTGCAGACGGAACTCCCGTGCTTGAACAGGATATCTGGTCCGTTATCGGTGAAATGCTCGGTAAGAATGAAATGTTCGATGGCGGGATGCCAAAATCCAATGCGGAAGTCCTTGTTTACGGAAATTTTTATTTTCCGGACGGACAGACAGGGACAACAGGCAGCGTCTCCCTTGCCATTGCGTCTGTCAAAAAAGAACTGGTTCTGTTCGGAAACCGTTTCTGGATAAAAAAAATGGGCGCGGAGTTCGGCACAACCGCTCCCGAACCTTTTTCAGAATTACCCCTCACTTACAACTATGCCTTCGGAGGAGAAGGATACAATCCGAATCCCGCAGGCAAAGGATATAAAAGTATCGAAACAGAAGATGGCGAGCTTCATCCTCTCCCGAATATCGAATATCCGGATTATCTGATTTTTTCAGCAAAAGACCGTCCCCAACCGGCTGCTTTCTCCCGAATTGACATGATGTGGGAGCAGCGTTTTGCAGCATCCGGAACGTATGACAAAAAGTACATAGAAGAGAGAATGCCGGGTCTGCCGGATGATATTGACTGGTCTTATTTTAATGAAGCAGCAGAGGACCAGCAGATTGAGGGATTTTTTCAGGGAAATGAATATTTTGAAATTCACAACATGCATCCTGAACATCCGGTTATACAGGGAAATCTGCCGGGAATATACGGACGCTGTTTTGTCAGTCAGGAAATTGACGAACAGCCTGTATTCAGAGAAATTGAAACGCAACTGGATACGGTATGGCTTTTTCCCAATAAAAATGTGGGTATAGTAATCCATCGGGGTATGACAGCGGTGGCAGAAGATGACGGATCGGATATTACAGATCTGCTGATAGCCCATGAGAATCTTTCGGATGTCCCCAGACCCCCTGAGCATTATCAGAATGAACTGATAAAACGCAAAGATCCCCAAGAAGGTTTTAAATATCTGATGAACAGTACACCGCTGATTCCCCAAGGATGTCAATGCGGTTTTAAAACCATTCAGGAAAAAAATGATTTTCCCCTGGAATTTATCAACAGAAAAAACACGGAAGTGTATGCTGAGAAACAGCAGAAAGCAGCAGAGAATAAAATCAGTGAGCACTTGGAAATAATAGAGAAACAGATTGAAGAAGGAATTGAGAATAACGAGACACTGGATGCACTGAAGAAACTGAAACAGACGCAGCAAAAGGAAACGGAGGAACTGCCTGAAGTAAAAAAATTAAATGAACTCATAGAAAATATTGCGCCGGGAATCTTATCCGATCCGAAACATCTTGATATATCAAAACTTAACCTGAAAGGAATGGATGATCTTAAAGCATATAATGAAAAACTGGCAGCGGAAAAACAGGCCGAAGCCGACAATAT
This sequence comes from Desulfobacteraceae bacterium, assembly GCA_011390755.1. Lineage (GTDB taxonomy): Bacteria > Desulfobacterota > Desulfobacteria > Desulfobacterales > Desulfococcaceae > JAABRU01. The sequence goes on from JAABRU010000039.1 coordinate 26,390, forward strand.
AATGAAAAAAGAGCTGAAAAAGCTCAAAGAAATTCAGGAAACCGCACAAAAAGAAAATCCGGAAATTGCCAAAGCAATGGCGCAGATAGAAGATATTCTTGCGGAAAGTGAACATGTTCCGCCCCTGCCCCGTATTAACATAACGCAGCATATTGAAGATATGGAAAAACAGTTTCATGAACAGCTTGCTCCCCAAATGATGCAGCTCCGTTCTCAGGGAATTTCAGACGAACTGCTTGCAGATATGAATTTTGATTTTGATGAAATCAGAAAACAGATAGAGGATGCTGCTGTAAAATTCAAAGAGGGATACCGCATCGGTGCGCATTATACAGAAGAAATGTCTTCTCCCCACAACGGAAAGGAGCCTGAAATTCTTTCCGGACTTTTGAAAGCATATCAAAACGGCGAGAAAACAGCAGACGGAGATTATGCATATCTGGATTTTTCCGGTCTGGATCTCTCCAACATTGATTTGAGCAACTCATTTCTTGAATACGCTGATTTTACAAACTGCAATCTGAGCGGGGCCAATCTGGAAAATGCAATAATTGCCAAAGCAACATTTGTGAATACGAAACTGGATAATGTAAATCTGAAAGGTGCCAATCTCGGTGCGAGTCTGATGGACAGTGCGGAGTTTGCCGATTCAGACCTGAGCGGGGCCATATTGGGAAAAGCCAAAATCAGAAATACAAAATTTCACAACTGCAAACTGCTTGACCGGATGGAAATGTTTCTGGAAAGCGAATTTGAAAATGCGGATTTCACGGGTTCCGACCTGAAAAAAAACAATTTCATTGATGCCGATATTTCCGGCTGCTGTTTTGCGGAATGCGATCTCACAGAATGCAATTTTCTCAATCCCAAAATGGAGGGCGCGGTATTTGACAGGGCCCTACTGCGCAGCGTCAATTTTATCAAAGCAGAGGGAAGAAATTGCAGTTTTATTGAAACATCAATGAAAAATGTCCGTTTTGTGGGCGGATGCGATCTTTCAGACTCTGTCTTTACTGCGGCCGGAGCAGACGAAGCCAATTTCAGGGACTGCCAGCTGGACAATGCGGATTTTACGGAGGCCTTTCTGCACAAATCCGATTTCGGCGGTTCCGGCCTTGTCCGCGCAAAATTTATCCGGGCTGAGGCCGTGCAGGCACAGTTCAGCAAAGCCAATCTGGTGTATGCCGACCTGCACCGCATCAACCTCATGGAAGGTTCCATGCTCAAAACCAGGCTCTCCGGCGCGAAACTGACACAGGCCAATCTGTACTCCGTGAGTTTTATCGGCAGTATTCTCGGAGAGGAAGGGATTGAAGATGCTGTATTTACGGATGCGTATATGTGAAATTTGAAACCTGGATTTTGAAAGCGGAAGCAAAAAATGAATAAAGAAGAACTGGAAGCAGTTGTAAAAGGCTATGGTGAAGTCCCGGTGGTATCCGAAAAAGATTTGTCCGGAAATGACTATCGCGGTGCGGAACTGGGCGGCGGCATGTTTCATAAAGTAAAATTCTGCAATGCCGACCTCAGCGGAGCATTTTTGAAAGAATGCAATTTTGCAGACTGTGATTTCACCGGGGCCTGCCTGGATGAATGCGATCTGACAATGGCATCCTTTATCAATCCCGTTGCTGAGAATATCCGTGTAAACAATGCCGTGATGTGTTTCAGCAATTTTGTAGACGGAAATTTTCAGCACGCGGATTTCACGGGTTCTTTCATGCAAAATACCAATTTCGTCAACCCGGATTTTCAACATGCGAACCTGGGGCAGATCAAAACGGAAAATACCAATTTCCTCAACGGAAAATTCCAAAACTGTGATTTCAGCAATTCAGAACATTTCCGCCCCAATTTTATTGAACCGGAACTGGAAAATACGGTCTTTTCCGGTTCAACTCTCAATATCGCTTTTTTCCTCAAACCCATGTTTGCGGGATATGATTTTTCCGATATGCAGCTGATCATGTGCCAGTTTCAGCAGGCTGATCTGAGCGGAGCCGTTTTCCGGGGATTGGACATCAGTCAGTGCGGATTTTCCGAAGCCAGGCTGAGCGGCGCGGATTTCAGCGGGGCCATTGCCAATAACTGTCTGTTCATAAAAGCAGAATTAAAAGGAAGCCGTTTCGCGGGCGCTGCACTGAAACAGGCTCTTTTTCTGGAAGCCGATACTACAGCATGTGATTTTTCCCATGCAAAAATGGAACAGGCCCTATTTGTCAAAGCCCGTTGTGAAAATGCGCTGTTTACCGGGGCGGATCTGACCTATGCGGATTTTTCCCATGCGGATCTCTGCCGGGCGGATTTTTCCTATACCCAGCTTTACCGGGCCAACCTGCACCGGATAAAAGAAGAACAGACAGTCTGGACCGGGAGCACCAAATCAGCGGCATTGTCCACCGATGCCAAAAAAGCCAAAGCAGAAGATTTCAAATGCTGAAACATTTTGAAATTCCCGCTTTTGTTCATCACTGTACTTTTGCATTTTTTTACAGGAAACCGCGAAACACACAAAACATACGAAAAGTTATCTAAAAAAAACAATAGGATATAAAAATTTACCAGTAACCGTCCGTGTTTTTCGTGGCTAAAATAAAATCAAATGCTTATAAACGGCCATGACAGCGGGGTCACAGCGAAGCATGAAAATGCACCGCAGAGAGACGCACACCGCAGAGACGCACGGTGTGCGTCTCTGCAGAAGACGCACGACCGCAGAGACGCACGCCGTGTGTCTCTGCAGGGGACTTTTATATAAAAAAATGCGAAACGATTGTTCATCAAACAAGGAGTGATAAATGAAAACAAACATTATTCCCTTTACCTGTCCTTCCACAGAGTGTAAAATGGAGACGGCATGGGTAAAAGGTGTATCCGAAGATGCAATTATGATTCAGACAGATTCCGGTGTGATGAAAGCCGGAACCGCCTTCAGCTGCCTGGTGCTTCCGGAAACCGGGGATAAAGTGCTGCTAAGCCGTTCCCACCGGGAATGCTATGTGCTGGCTGTTCTGGAAAGATCTTTGGGAAAAGATATGGCCCTGCATTTTCCGGCCAGTGTCAGCATGAAAGCCGAACAGGGGCAGATGAATATGGTATCCGGAAAGGATATGAATCTGATTTCCGGTCAAAAAACCCGTATGCTGTCTGCCGAAACCCACATCAGCAGCGGGGAAATGCACATCAATGCGGCAAAACTCACTGCCCGCACCCATGAAATGGAATCCCATGCAAAGCAGGTACGCTTTTTTGCCGATGCTGTGGACAGTGTCGTCAAACGCATTACCCAGCGGGCCGACACCGTTATGCGCTGGGTGGAAGGGGTGGAAACCCTGAATATCGGCAACCTGATCCAGAATGTACGCAGAAGCCTGACTTCCCGTTCCCATCAGGCGATAATTTCTGCCAAAGAAGACATCAGCATCAACGGAGAGCGGATACATATGGGGTGAAGATTGGGGGGAGGTTAAGTGTCAGGTGTTCGGTGTCAGGTGTTCGGTGTCAGGTGTTCGGTGTCAGGTGTTCGGTGTCAGGTGTCGGGTGTCAGGTGTCCGGTGTCAGGGGTTCGGTGTCAGGGGTTCGGTGTCAGGGGTTCGGTGTCAGGTGTTAAGTGTGAGGGGTTCGGTGTTCAGTGCCAGATTTCAGATTTACATTCCATTATCACGAAGGAGAAAAATATGCCTTTTGTTAATACTCAGATGGCCGGTCTGCATTTTGCCTTTCCGGATGTCTGCCAGATTCCCACACCGGCAGGCCCGGTTCCAACGCCTTTTCCCAATATGGCGCTGCCCAATACGGCCATTCCTTCCCAGGTCAAGGTTCTGGTCATGGCCATGCCTGCCCATAATCTAATGACGACTGTTCCAATGAGTAACGGAGATAATCCCGGAGTCGCCTTAAATCCCGTATCCGGAATGGTGATGGGGCCCTGCAAACATTTGATGGGCAGTGTAAAAACCCTTATGGGCGGAATGCCCGTAACCAAAATGCTCAGCCCCACCGGGCAAAACGGTATGTCCCCCGGTGCATTCGGTGCCAGTCTGGCCCCCAGTCAGGTCAAAGTAATGGTGCTGAGCTGAGTTTTTATTACAGCAAGATTCATACCATTCAATGACGAAAAACTGTACTTCTGCATGGAGTGCAAAAACTGTATTTCTGCACAAGGAGTGCAAAAACTGTATTTCTGCACTCCGGGACAGTCGTAAAACCGTATCCGGGGGAAACTTTTATCATGTTGAGAAATGGCGGGCAGTGCTTCGCTTTTCCGTGCCGGTCATCAGGAAAAATCGGATCAGCCGGTTCGGCAGCGATTCCCCAACCCATAACCTTTGAAATGGAAAAAAATATGGAAAATATCACAAAAGCCATGGACAATCTCAATCGCAGCATGAGCGAGCGGTATCAGACGGATCTGATTCCTTTTGAAGATTTCCTGAGCGTACTCACGGAAAAACCGGAACAGGTCATCCGCAATATTTTTCAGGTCTTCCATGACATGATCCGCTTTTTTGTATCCGAAGGACTGGATGAATACCCGGATGATCCGGAATCCATTCAGTATATGTCTTATGACTGCACACGTCTTTTTGTGGAAGATGCAGACCATCCTTTTTTTGCAGACCGTCTTTTTGCCAACCGCCTCATCAACCATGTGGAAGCCATGAAACGGGGCGCGCAGCAGAACAAAATCTATATTTTTGACGGACCTCCGGGATGCGGTAAAAGTACCTTTCTGAATAATCTGCTTAAAAAATTTGAGAGTTATGCCAACACAGATGAGGGGATGCGCTATGAAACCGTATGGCGGCTGGATCGGAAAATCCTGGGCAGTTTTCCGGGAACCGAAAACAACCACCCGGTGATTGAAAAACTCTCCCGGCTTCTGGGCAGCCACGGCCATTCCCCCCTTCCGGAACAGGAGAACGGCATGGCGGAAGATTCCCGCAACCCCAAAGAATGCGGCAGTTTTTTTGAGGATCAGTATCACCCCCCGTTTTCGGAGGATTATGTGGAGATTCCCTGCCCCAGTCATGAATATCCCCTGCTCATCGTCCCCAAACGCTACCGTCGCCAGCTGCTGGATGATCTTTTTCAAAACGATGAATTCAAATGGAATCTGTTTACCGATAAAACCTATGAATGGGTATTCCGGGACAAACCCTGCACCATCTGCAGCTCTCTGTACCAGGCCCTGCTGAACAAACTCAAAAGCCCCTGGGAAGTGTTCAAAATGGTCTATGTGCGTCCCTACCGTTTTAACCGCAGACTGGGGGAAGGCATCAGTGTATTCAATCCGGGCGACCGGCCCATGCGCCAGATTGTCCTCACCAATCCCATGCTGCAAAGACGCATTAACGAACTGCTTCAGGACAGCAACCAGGTCAAATATATATTTTCCCGTTATGCCAAAACCAACAACGGCATCTATTCCCTGATGGATATTAAATCCCACAATGTGGAACGGCTCATTGAGCTGCACAATATCATCAGTGAGGGGGTTCACAAAGTGGAAGATATTGAAGAAAATGTAAACTCCCTGTTTTTTGCCTTAATGAACCCCGAAGACAAGAAAAATATCCACGGCATTCAGTCTTTTTCCGACCGCATTGAATATATACAGATCCTGTATGTGCTGGATTTGAATACAGAAGTGGAAATTTACCGCAATATTTTCGGCAAGCATATTGATGACCGTTTTCTGCCCCGTGTACTGCACAATTTTGCAAGGGTCATTATCTCCACCCGGCTTAACAAAAAATCCGATGCCCTGCTGGAATGGATCGGAGATGCCAAAAAGTACGGCAAATACTGTGATGACAATCTGCAGTTGCTGAAAATGGAAATTTATACCGGTTATATTCCGGCATGGCTGGGTGAGGAGGACCGGAAAAAATTCACGGCCAAAATCCGGAGAAACATTATTGCCGAATCGGAAACCGAAGGGAAAAAAGGTTTTTCCGGCCGGGATTCCATCAAAATCTTCAATGATTTCTATTCCGCCTGTGCCAAAGAGGACCGGCTGATCAATATGTACACACTGAAAAAATATTTTACCAAAATCCGCCCGGATCTCAATGAGTCTGTTCCCGAAGGTTTTCTGGAATCCCTGACCCGCATGTATGACTATACCATTTTGCAGGAAGTCAAGGAATCACTCTATTATTATAATGAGGAACAGATTTCCAGGGACATCCGCAATTATCTTTTTGCCATCAATTTTGAAATCGGAGACCGGGAAACCTGCAAATATACCGGAGAATCCATTGAAGTGACAGAAGATTTCCTCTGGGGCATAGAAAGCAGAATTCTGGGGGCCAAAACCACCGAAACCCGGCGGAAAGAATTCCGGAAGGAAACCCAGAAAACCTACACATCCGAAACCCTGACCCAGGAAATCATGCTGGAGGGCAAAGCTGTTAATGAAACAAAACTCTACCGGGAATTATATGAACGTTATGTTTATAATCTGAAGGAAAAAGTGCTGGATCCCTTTCTGGAAAATGAAAACTTCCGCCAGGGAATCAAGGATTACGGAAAAGAGAGTTTTAAAACCTTTGACAAAAGAATCCGGGAAGATGTAACTTTTCTGATCAGCAATCTCTGTCAGAAACACGGATATACGGAACAGGGGGCCAAAGAAGTCTGCATTTATGTAATTGACGGTGATTTGGCCCGGAAATATGAAATGCCCTGAGTATCCCGTCAGAAAGGGTGCGGTTCAGGAGTGCCGGTGGCGGACTGCAGGCAGCATCTGCCAATGCCGGAATAATAAAGATGCGAATCAAGAATCAAATATAAAAGCGGTTCAGCAGGTATTTTTCATAACACTTTGTTTTTACTGAATCCGAAGTTTTTGACTCTTCATTGGCATTAAAAGATGGCATATACTGCCTAAACCTTTCACCGGCAGCTGTGAATTATACCCCGTCAGAAACAAAGGGGGTTACAGAAGGCAGGGGATTTTTCTGCGCAGGCAGACAGATTTAGTATCTATTGCAGCATCATATACCAAAATCTCCACCCCTTTTTTATGTGCCTGCCTCAGTTTTTTTCCGTACTCCGGATCAATGAAATCCGCAGGTCGGAAGTATTCGGCATCCATACGCTGAATCAGATAAAACATAACACAGCGGTGCCCTGCCGCGATGAGTTTTTCCATTTCCGTCAGATGTTTTTGTCCCCGCAGGGTTACTGCATCGGGAAATGCCGCCATGCCCTTTTGAACCAGGGTGCAGTTTTTGACTTCCACATAGCAGTCCGCACGGTTTGCCCCCTGCAGCAGCATATCCAGACGGGAACGGGTTCCTGTTTTGACTTCCCGGCGGACATCCGAATATCCGCTGAGTTCCGGAATGCATCCGGCTTTTACGGATTCGGCCACCAAAGGGTTGGGAACCTGGGTGTTGACCCCGACAGGGGATGTCGGCATTTCAATCAGTTCCCAGGTATATTTCAGTTTTCTTTTGGGATTGTCATGAAAGGAAAGCCAGACCGGTCTTCCGGCCCGGCAGCATTCTGTCATTTTTCCGGAATTGGCGCAATGGGCAGTAACCGTCTTTCCCCCATGCAGTTCCACATCGGCCAGAAAACGTTTATACCGCCGGATCAGTCTGCCGGGAATCAGTTCCGGCCACATGAATTTATACGGGCACTTTTGCTTTTCTTTCATGCGGAAATATCCCGCACCTCTCCGCCCCAGCGGATGATATTATTCCGGATAAAACGGACCACACTTTCATGGTTTTCCCGGCCTTTGCCGGTGACTTTGACGGGCGGACCGAAGGCAATGCGGATGGTTTTTTTCGGATCAATGCGGCCCAGGTCTTTAAACATTTTTGAATATCCCTGAAAATCTGTTTTCAGGGCCACCGGAACAGCCGGAACCCCGGCTTTTCTGGCCAGTTTGATCCCCAGAGAATTAAACTGTTCCGGATCAAAAACAATATTCCGGGTCGCCTGGGGAAAGACAATGACCGAACGTCCGCGGGATAAACACTGGGTCCCTTTTTCCAGCACCGCCCGCAAATCTTCCCTGGGATGCCGCCGGGAAACAGCAATGGGCCGCACTGCCCGCATAATTTTTCCGAAAAAGGGATAATCCAGCAATGTATTTTTTACCACAAAAGTGACATCTTTAAATGTCAGAATAACCGCGGGCAGAAAAAAAGCATCTATCATGCTCATGTGATTGGATATAAATACCAGAGGGCCGCTGTTCTCTTCCAGAACTTCCAGACCGGATATTTCAACTCTGCCGCCCACGGATTCTGCAATACGGAGCATGGCAACAGAACCGGATATCCACACATCCCGATCATAATTTCCCATTGCGGCAATGCGGCTGTGTGTAAATATTACTTTAATAATACCGGTATAATACAGAAAATCTGTGAAGCCCGGAATGATATGTAGAGACGAAAATTTTCCTGGCGGACTTTGATAACCTTTTTCTTTTCTCAGAATATGCCAAAACTCTTTTTTTTCCATTATATTCCTTATTTTATCGGCTCTGTCAGGGAAAATACTATACTTCCTTATATTTTACGCCTGCTGCAGACAGATTTCAAGAAGAGAATTTGGAAAAAGAATTCCGGGGTAAAATATGCCGCCCGCAGATTATCTGATTTTTCAACCACGAATCAGAGCCTATCCGAAAACCGCTGAAACCGATTTTTAAACCCGGTGAAAACAGGGGTTCAGAATACCGAAAGACAGGTTTTCGGATAGGCTCTTAACACGAATTAATACAATATATTATAACCTAAATTGAGTGATTCTCAGACCTGAAAATAATTTCCGGCCGGAAATATCAGGGGCGCAGCGGTTTCCGGCTCTTCACCCACCGGGTGAAAAGCGTAAAACAGGCAAAGTTCCGCTTACCGGACATTCAGCCGGTTTATCTGAAAAAAACCGCTCAATTTAGGTATAGTTTTTAAGATAATCTTTTGAACCTTGATATTAAAGGGTTCTGTTTTGGATAACAAGTGTGTAAATGTATAACTATTTGAAATACTGAATTATATATTTATATAAAACACAAATAGAATCTTACTGTTCAACTATTTGAATTCAATGATAATTTATGTTGATTTTAGACAATCATTATCTTAAAGTCTATATAAATATATATGTCTGAAAATCCGATCCCGGTGCTATAAAAAAACAAAACGGCAGTTATTGATATGATCTTAAAATATTTGGGGAACTGTCCGGCGGGAGTCAAATTTGAATTTGACAAAGCTACATAAATCCCATATTTACAGACCCAAAGAGGAAAGGGAATTTTGCAGGAAATTTAATGATATACTATTTCAATTTAGGTTTTTCCAGGCACGAAATTTGCTTCAACTGTCAACCGCAACTGTTTGGCGGACAGGTTATAAGATTTTGTGTCTGTTTTTGGAAAAACCAAAATTGGATCAGTATCTGAACTTGCGCAGCTATTTTGCGGTTTAATCATTTTAACTACCTGAAACAATAATATATTATGTCTATATTTATCCAAATAGTTATTTTTGGATATGTTGTAATTTCAATATGTTAAAGATTTGTAATTTTGGAAACTTTTAAAGATTCAACAGCATGATAATATTGTATTTTTTGTTCAATCATAAGATTTTGCCTGCACAAGTTCAGTCAGTATAAGGGAATCGGCAAAAAAAATCCCCTGAAACAGTCTGCCGGAAAAATGCAGATTTGTGTATTCTCTGCTGCCGGAATTCAGCGGGGGAATTCTTTGTTTCCGGGTCCCTGAAGGGAGAAAAAATGAAACAATTTTATAATGATCTAGGACTTACGCAGTTGAATTTTAACTGTTTGAATTTATTATGTACCTTAAAAATTGACAGTCAATAAAAACAGCAGATTATATTTCAACTGCGTAAGTCCTAATGATCAATAAAACTTCGGATGCGGATTTTGTGAAGATCTCCGTCACGACTGAAATTGACTTATGGCCTGGCCCAATTAATGAGATATTTTAAATTGAATCAAACTTATTGATTTATTAAATAAAGCTACTATTTTTTATATCTGTTTAATCGGGTCAAGCCATAGGTGATTTCCGAAAAAGATAATACCAGAGGAGTGCCAAACTGAAAGTTTGGCAGACTTCCGGACTTTCAGTTTGGCACTCCTCCGTCCGGACTTTTTAAAAGGGTAAAAAATTTATTTGACAATCCAATAAGTAACAACAGGGTTGACAGAAATCAAATTTAATCATAACAGTGATGCACATGGAAAAAATCAGAAACTTTGTCACTCCGGTAAAAGCCGGAGAGTATAACCTTATGAAATTCATTGATTCCTGCTTCCGTTTGGATGAGGAAAAATTGGAAATCAGGAATTTTTACGGATTCATCAGCACCGGGCATCAGAATGGACACAAAACAATACAGCATCATCTTTAAAGGAGAAACTGCGGGCAGCAAAGATAAGAATCTGGTCAGGAAACAGTTTTCGGAGATATTCAGACTGAATGAAAAACAAATGGAAATATTCTGGTCGGGAAAACCTGTAACAATAAAACATAATCTCGACAAATCCAAAGCCCTGCAGTATGTCAGCAAATTACAGAACTGAACTTGCGCAGCTATTTTGCGGTTTAATCATTTTAACTACCTGAAACAATAATATATTATGTCTATATTTATCCAAATGATTATTTTTGGATATGTTGTAATTTCAATATGTTAAAGATTTGTAAATTTGGAAACTTTTAAAGATTCAACAGCATGATAATATTGTATTTTTTGTTCAATCATAAGATTTTGCCTGCACAGGTTCAGTACAGAAAATGGGGATAGTCACCCATATTGCCCCGCCTGTATCTGCCACAAATTCAGCATCGGCAGTATTCATCAAAGAAAAGGAAACTGAAAACCGTTCCTGTCCGGATATTCCTGCCGGAGACCCTGATGAGACTGATCATGACAGATTAATTGAAGCCTCAAAAACAATTATTGCATGGATTGATAAGCATTATAAAAAAATAATGTCAAAAAGCAATGAGGCAGATCTTTCCCGGTTTTTTGAAACTATCAAAACTCTTCAGAAAAAAAATTATCCCTTAATTGTTGTCTGTTTTCGCAAATGGGCATACGGATTGCCGACTTCTGATTCAAACAGAATACGAATGAAAAATTTCTATCTGGAGCTTTACAAAGAACAGGAACATTTGAAAAAGGATATTGACAGATATTCTGCTATTCTTTCAAACGGTAAAACGGTCAGCAAGGAACGTGCGCGGGAAATAGCATTCAACAGTGAAAGAACTAAGATAAGAAGGCATGCGGAAGAAAGAAAAACCGGAATAATAATGCGTGGCGGAGGATTTATTATAGTCATTTTTCTATTATTTATGCATGAACACAGAGATATTTACTGGTGGCTTTACTGGCCTCTGTTTATTATTGCCGGTTTTATGCTTTTCGTCGGAGACTCCATGAAAAGATAGAATAACTGATGGTCTCATAAGAAGTCAGAAACGAAAATTTTGACCATAATATCTTGCTGCAACATATTGAAATATAAGCATTATCATGTGACAAAATTCTTTCTTGCCGGCTTTTTACGATCGTGTCCCCCGGTAATTGAAAAAATTCATTATCCATCGGATAAGATTATGATTTCAGAACCGATTACAGAATTCTCAAAATCATATACAAAAGTACGCAGGATATGGTTTTTCAATCAGATCAGGACACCACTCTTTTTACGGGTTCATCAATAATTCATATAAAAACTGTAGTGTTTACCCCAGGTTGCTACCTGCCTGTGAAAATCTATCCGCACGAAGGTCACTCAATTGTTTATCTTTCTTTGAGAGGAACGCATTTGATCCGTGTTTTATCATCTTTGGTCAGAAAAAAATTCTCCGTCGGCAGTTCCGGTCTGCCGGAAGGATACAGCAGGATATTGCTGATCTGTATCGCTGTTTTCCTGTTTTTTTCCGCAGCCCTTACCCTTGGAACACTGAGCGCTTTTCTGATCATCCTGTTTTTGCAAATGGCAGGAATAACAGGATTATTTCCGAAAACACATGCACTTCTCAGTCCTTTTGCAAAAGGAATTATTTTTTTCTGGATACTGTTTTATCTCATATGTTTTTACCTTTTCATGAAGAAATACAGCGATAAATCATCCGGACAGGAATAAACCGCATTTCGATAATTATTTGATAAACATTTGCATTTATTAAGTCCAAATGTTTCTCTCAGGACATTGCAAATACTATCGAAAGATGGCTTATACCCCACATTCCGCTTGTCTTTATAACACTTTGAAAATTAAACTGAATTTTTCAAAACTTTTTGCATACCCAAAGAACCGGACTCAATAAATTCAGATTATTGGATCGCAAAGAGCGGAATGCGGGTCAATGTCACTGACGTAAGGAAAAAATCTGTCCGGAGTCCCGAACTGAAAGTCCGGGACACTGAAATGATTCAGAAAAATACTGCCGGACTTTCAGTCCGGCACTCCGTAATTTCGGCAGCGGGCCAAATCCGCTGATCTGTCACTGGGAAACAGAATCCTCTCTGCGGTAAAAAAATAATAGACCTCCTGCAAAACTAAAATTGCTCATTATAACTGTTTGTTTTTATAAATCCATAAAATGAAATAAATGAGTTTTGCAGGAGGTCTAATAAAAACACAGAGGGTAAAAGAGATGTAAGGCACTCAGCAGAAAATAACCGCCCCGTTTCATCTGATTGGGGGACGGAATGCACGGTTTCTGTTTATCCGCAGGATATTTCCGGAGGATTTGTTTCCTGCCGGGTCCCCGGGAGTTTTTTCTCTGTGCCTCCCTGTGAAAACCATGTGTTCTCTGTGGTTATAAAAATCAACCGGTCTGACCCGCTACCCGTAATTTCCTAAGTCAGTGACATTGGAATGCGGGTTATACCAATCCCATTTAATAAATATGCCGTCGGATTTGCCGGAAACTGAATATTTCCCGTGCTTCTGCATGGCAGTTTATTCGTTGGTACTGGTATTAAACCGGAATTATACTGCACCGTCCGGCTCCTGTAAATGAGTACTTTTACTTTTCAAACACCTTCGTAACCTGCATTATTCATAAATGCTGACAGTTTTCCGAATATACTGATCCAATTTTGATGGTTTCGTAAAAAGTCCAAACCTAAAATTTTCAGCGCAATATGTTGTGTATAATTGCTCCGGTAATCGCTATATAATGTAGCAAAATTTTTATCGAAGGACTTTTTACGGGTTCATCAATTTTGTTTTTTCCAAAAACAGACACAAAATCTTATAACATGTCCGCCAAACAGTTGCGGTTGACAGTTGAAGCAAATTTCGTGCCTGAAAAAACCTAAACTGGAATAGTATATATGGGAAATACTGAAAACCGGCTTTATAACCCTGCTTTTGTCTGAAGCACTGTGATCCGGTGGCCTGTTCAGGTTTATGAATAATTCAGGTTAAGGATATTTCCAAAAACAATCCGCCCCAAATGCAGGGCGGATGTTTTCTAAGGATTTCCGGCAGCCAGAAACCTTCCCATGTTTCCCGGTCTCTGCCGAATAGATAATCTCTGTTTCGGTATATGCGGGTTACTGCTGCCAAATCTGTCTCCTTTACGCGGCTTTCTGCATTTTTGCCAGCGCGATTTCCTCTGTAATCATATCATCGTATTTCAGAAAGCGGATAATATGCTGTTTCAGAATTTCTATGATTTCCGGATATTTTTCATCCTCACTTTCAAATTCCGGCATGGATACCGGATTGTCCCCAAAAATCATCACTGCCCGTTTATCCCTTTCCCGGAACAGCTGATCCAGTGACATATGATAATAATCTCTTCTTTTCTGCATAAGTCAACCTCCGGGTGACGCATTACGGATTCATCATTAAAAATACAGGGAAGCAGACAATGCTCCCTTTTCCCTTTTTCGTGGAACCCTATATCGGAAGAATGTTAGGTAAATATTAATATTTGATTAGAATTCGGTTTGCATCTGATTTATCACGGGAAGAGAGAATTACATTCTGAATTATAAAATCAATCACTTATAAAGAGGGTTCCGGAAGTCTGATTTTATAATATTCTGTTTTTACAATAGTTTCGCATTTTTTATAACCCTTTGATTTTATTTTAACCACAAAAGACACAGAAGGCTATCGGAAAATATTTATATCCTTCTGTTTTTTTATATTTTTTTTCGTATATTTCGTGTGTTTCGCGGTTTACTGTAAAAAAATGCAAAAGTACAGTTTTTACTTCATCCGGAATTTTTGACTCCCCATAGGCATTACCGCTTATCCGGCAATATTCATCCGGAATACTCTTTTGTTAAATTTCGGTTAAATCTTCCTTCGTGTCTTGCAAAATCATCCAGACCGTATATAATTTTTTACAATCAGAATGTCAATGTCATTGACGTAAGACTCCCCTGAGGGAGGGGCAGGGGGAGGGTGAAAAGGGTCTTTCATTACAGTCCGCTGCTTCCCCCTCCCACCGGGGGCGGGGAATACTCTGCCTACGTCAATGACATTGATCAGAATGTAATGCAGCATACCCGCTTGAGAAAAAATCCGGAGCCGGAAAACTGAACCGCAGATTCACACGGCCAAACCGGATTCCGTAATCCATGTATATCTGTGTGAATCTCCGGTTTTCAAAAGTTCCGGTGCTTTTCTCAGCAGGTATGTTCCATTACACAGTCAGAGAACATAAGCCAAACCTGCAGCGATGCAGGGACGGAAAACCACGGGTCTCAGGCAGACAGCCGGGTTGCAGGTAAAAAACCGGTCTGCTTTGCTGAAAACAGACCGGTTTTTATTTGCCTGCCAATGCCACTGACCCGTGAGGGAAAGGTGTCCCGGACTGAAAATTTGGGACTGAAGTTATTGCAAAACATTCTGCCGGACTTTCAGTTTGGCAGTCCGGGTTTTTCTTAATTAATAACAGTGATTTGCCTGTTGTTATCTGAGGGATTCGGATTTCGGAAGGAAAAAATGATGTCAGAAAATCATACTCTTCATTCCCGGACAAAGACAGACAGGGAGCATATTTTCGGATTGCAGAATATGTATTACTCCCGGCCGGTAACTTCTTTTTTTTCAGAATCATCCTTAAAAAAACTGGAAAAAAAGGTGGGACACTGCCACACCTGTCTGCTTTCTGTACAAATACCGGATTATTTCACCCTGATCCGCCGTTACGGCATGGAAAACGGTCTGCTGCTCCGTAACCGTCTGGAAAAAGAAATGGAAGATTGTTTTTCCCGTTTTTTTGAAAACTGTCAGCATATACTGACAGAAAGCAGGGATATGGATCATTTTCTGCTCTGCTTTACCCTGCAGGAAAACGGTATTGCCGCTTTGAAGGAAAAAAGTCTGCTTTTTTCCGGGCATCTGTCCCGGATACTCAGTGAAGAGTTTTCCACTCTGATAGGAGAACCGGTTCGGATACAGAGCGGATATTCCCTTATTCCGGAAAAATACCGGGGCGGTTTTTATGAAAGTCTGTTCCGGGCCCTGTATGAAAGCCGTATGTTTTCGGAAGAAAAGGAAAAATCCCCGGACAGGGAGCTGATGCGCCATTTTCATGAAATTCTGAATCACTCTTTCCTGCGCTGTGTGTATCAGCCGGTTGCAGAATTCAGCAGCGGCAATATCCTGGGCTGGGAGGCATTTGCCCGCGGACCGGAAGACAGTTCTTTTCATCTGCCCTCCTCTCTTTTTGCCTATGCATCCGAAACCGGGAAAACCTGCCTGCTGGATAAAAAAATCCGCTACACGGCCATCCGGAATATCGGCAGACTGGAACCCGGTCAGTTCCTCTTTATGAATGTTCATATGGAAGCCCTGAATGATCCGGCCTTTGTTCCGGGGCTGACCCGGAAGATGAGTCAGGAATACGGTCTGCAGCCCGGCAATATTGTCCTGGAATTTTCTGAAAATCCCGGCATCCATGATCATAATCTCCTGCACAAAAATCTGGAGCACTACCGGGAACAGGGGTTTAAGGTATGTATTGATCATTTTAACCGTTCCTCTCTTCAGTTTCTTGCCCGTATCCGGCCGGATTTTATTAGACTAGATCCCCTGCTGATCCGGGGCATCTCTTTTCATCCGGTAAAACAGGCCGTGACAGAAGGCATTGTCGGTATTTCAGAAAAAATCGGAGCAAGAGTGATTGCCGTGGGAATTGAAACCCGTTCCGAATTCAGAACCCTGGCTGAAACCGGTGTCCGTTTCGGGCAGGGACATTTTATTGCAGGACCGGCTTTTCCCAAACAGACCGACCCGCTGTCTGTTTCCGAAGATAATCTCTGTCCGGATTTCCGGAACCGTTTTTCCGAAAGCGGCATCGGTTCCCTGGTGCAGGAGGCGCTGCAGGTTTCTCCGGATACACCCGTGGCAGAAGTGAAAAAACTTTTAAAGGAAAAGCCGCCGCTGTGCAGTGTCATTGTGAGCAGGGACGGAAAACCCGAAGGGTTGATCATGAGTTACCATATGGACCGTCAGCTGGGTACGCAGTTCGGAGTATCCCTTTTTTACCGCAGGGAAATTTCCCTGCTCATGGATCCGGAACCGCTGATTGCCGAAGCTGATCAGGCCATCGGGGATATTGCGGGAGCTGCCATGAACCGGGAAGATGCAAAAATTTACGATGATATTGTTGTCATGCGGGAGGGGGAAATCATGGGGACTGTTTCGGTGCAGCACATGCTGAACCGCTTGTCCAAAATTGAGATACAGGCGCGGGAAAATGCAGAGGCCGCCACCCGCGCCAAAAGTCAGTTTCTGGCCAATATGAGCCATGATATCCGCACCCCCATGAACGCCATTTTGGGAATGGCCGATCTGCTCTGGGAATCCCCCCTGAATGCGGAGCAGAAAAAATATGTCCGGGTTTTCCGCAATGCAGGGGAAAACCTGCTGGAACTGATTAATGATATTCTGGATCTCTCCAAAGTGGAGGCCGGACAGATCGAAATGGAGGAAGTCGCTTTCCATCTGCGGGAACAGGTGAATAAATGCTGTGAAGTGCTGGAAATCAAAGCAGCGGAAAAAAATCTCTCTCTGATATGGGATACAGACAGCCGCATCCCGGACGGACTGAAAGGAGATCCCACCCGGCTGCATCAGCTCTTATCCAACCTCATCGGAAATGCCATTAAATTTACCCACAAAGGGGAAATCCGTGTTTCTGTGAAATTTGCAGAAGAAGGGGAAGAAAATGACGGGGATGACAGTGTCATGCTTCTTTTTTCTGTGCAGGATACGGGGATCGGCATTCCCAAAGACCGGCGGGAAAATATATTTGAAATGTTCACCCAGGCCCATTCTTCCACCAACCGGGAATACGGAGGCACGGGCCTGGGACTGGCCATCTGCCGCCGTTTTGCAGAACTTATGGGCGGAAAAATATGGGTGGAAAGTGAAACGGGAGTGGGGAGTACATTCTGTTTTACCGCCCGTTTTCCCATTTGGGACCATGCGGAGATTCCCGCGGGTCCGGAACCGGAATTATGCGAAAAAGAAATTCCGCCCATGCGCATTCTGCTGGCCGAAGACAATGAAAACAACCGGCTTCTTTTTTCCTTCTATCTGCAGGATACCGTGCATCAGACAGATATGGCGGAAAACGGGCAGATCTGCCTGGAAAAATACAAACAGGGAGAATATGATATTCTTTTTACGGATATTGATATGCCGGTGCTCGACGGATACAAAACCGCTGATGCCATCCGAAGGTGGGAAAAAGAAAATCAGAAGAAAGCAATCCCCATTATTGCCCTGACAGCCCATGCACTGAAAGGGAAAGAGCAGGAAAGTCTGGATGCGGGCTGCACGGAGCATATGAGCAAACCTTTTAAAAAACATCAGCTGCTGCAGATGCTCCGCAAATATGCACCGAAACCTGCCGATGAATGCATACGCGGGCCGGAATCGGTTCCGGCTCCGGAAAACAGCGGTTTGGAACAGGACTGTAAAAAGAAAAATACACTTGTGCAGGTGGATGCGGAACTGGAGGAACTGATTCCCGGATTTATGAATATCACCCGCAAAGAAATCCGCAGTCTGGAAGAAGCTGTTGTGGAAGGAAATTATGAAATGATTCGCCGCATGGGCCACCGGATCAAAGGGGCCTCCCTGTGTTACTGTTTTGATGATCTGGCAGCGATTGCCCATGATATTGAAAAAGCCGGGCAGGAAAAGGAGGATTTGGAATTTATATGGAAAATGGCAGGCAGACTGAGCGACTATGTGGAAAAAGCGGAGGTGGTTTTTACTTAATTAACCGGACTCCGCACCGTACACAGCATTTTCTGTATTTTCCCGGTTGGCATGGGCAGTCCCCATGCAGACAAAGTAAAACCGGCAAAAAAAACCTTTCCTTTTTTCCGGATTTTCGGCATAATTTTGTAAAAGCAAATTTGATGGATTCGTAAAAAGTCCGATAATCAGGTTTTGACAGATATTAACGCTCTGATTTTATTGATAGCGTTTTTTGAAATTTGGACTTTTTACCGATGCATCAAATTTGATGGTTTTGTAAAAAGTCAGAACCGAGCATTCTGACCACAGTATACTGCTGTAAAATGCTGATACAGTCGCATTATAATGTGGCAGATTTTTTTCTGACCGACTTTTTACGGGTTCATCAAATTTCGGATATTAGTAGACTCAGCAGATCGAAAAGTTTCCGGAGGAGTGCAAAAACTGTATTTCTGCATGGGGTAACCGGGAGATGCGGCGGTGCAGAAAAATCCGGATCCGGAAAACTGAACCACGGATGAAAACGGATGAACGGGATTCCGTAATCCGTGCATATCTGTGTGAATCCGTGTGAATCTTCGGTTTTCAAAGATTCTGGTCTTTTTCTCAGCAGGTATGCTACCGCTCTGTTTCATTTCTACCTGCAGTTTTCATGCTTCGTTTATGAATTCCTCAATTGAGCACTTTCTGCATTTTCCCGACCGGCATGGGCAGTCCCCGTGCGGACAAAATAAAATCGGCAAAAAAACCTTTCCTTTTTCCCGGATTTTCGGCATAATTCCGTAAAAGCAGGTTTCAGATATTCGTCCCCGGTCAGCGTCAGGAATAATACAAAAAGAGAAGGTGATGGGCCAAATCGCTTGATTTTTTATAAGCACAGAGGACACAGCTGTTCTGTTTTTTAATGACAGATCAGGGGATGCGGCCCTCTACCAAACAGAATATATAACATAATGTAAAAGCAGGCTGTT
This sequence comes from Desulfobacteraceae bacterium, assembly GCA_011390755.1. GTDB lineage: Bacteria > Desulfobacterota > Desulfobacteria > Desulfobacterales > Desulfococcaceae > JAABRU01. The sequence goes on from JAABRU010000039.1 coordinate 45,616, forward strand.
ATCTATTCATAACCGATAAAAAGGAGGCCGTGATGAATGCAAAAGATTATTTTTCAGGGATATTTCTCTCCCGGGCAACAGACCGCCGGGAATTTCTGAAGCAGCAGATCCGCTGCGCTGTGCTGCTTGCAGGCGGAGCAGCAGGATTTTCTTTTCCAAAAAATCTTTTCGGAGCTGATCTGCCGGATATCGGAATAGCCAAAGGAGACCCCGGACCCGCCGCCCGAAAAGCAGTGGATATGATCGGCGGTATCCGGCATTTTGTCAAGCCGGGTAACAAAGTGGTTATCAAACCCAATATGAGTTTTTCCAGCAATACGGAAGAAGCCAGCAACACCCATCCGGAAGTGGTAAAAGAGCTGGTGGCCATGTGCAAAGAAGCCAAAGCAGCCCGAATCCGCGTGCTGGATCATCCCCTGCGGCGCAAAGAACTCTGTATTGAAGGGGTAAAAAAAGCCTGTGAAATATTTAATGAAGATATGGTTCACGCCGTCACGTCCGATAATCTTTATAAAGAGGTGCGGATTCCCCAGGGAAAACAGATGAAGGAGAGTGATGTGATGCGGGATGTGCTGGAAGCCGATGTGCTGATTGCGGCACCGGTTGCCAAGTCCCACGGCAGTGCCGGGGTCAGCCTTTCCATGAAAGGAATGATGGGGCTGATATGGGATCGGGGTATTATGCACAGCCGCTACGACCTGCATGAATCCATTGCAGACCTGGCAAGTCTTCTGCGCCCCGCACTGGTGGTCGTGGATGCCAGCCGGGTGCTTTCTTCCGGCGGGCCTGCCGGCCCCGGCAAAGTCCTGAATATGCGGACTGTGATTGCATCTCCGGATATGGTGGCAGCCGATGCACAGGCTGTCCGGATGTTTGAATGGTACGGCAAAAAATTTGAACCCCGGCAGGTGAAGCATATCCGTATTGCCCATGAACGGGGACTGGGGCGCATGGATGTGGAAAACCTGAAAATCCGGCAGGAGCAGGCATAATTTTCATCCCCGGGGCAGGGAAGTATAAAAAAAATTAAGGGTTGCAGAAGATTCTGCAACCCTTATTTCCCTTCATTTTCCGCATCGGAATGATTTCCGGCAAAATCTGCTGTGATATTAAAATCATTTTCTGAAAATATATTTAACACTCTCTAATATTTTTCCCGCACACTCGGTATTTCCTGTCATATCCCCTGCAAAGGTGATATTCCGGTTCGCTCCGGAATAATCAATATGCATTGAACAGTTATACTTTCCGGCCTCGCTTTTGGCTATGCGGGCCAGTATTTCCATGCTTGTATCTTCCATTATGATGGGTATTTTATTCATTGCTGCCTCCGTAATCTTTTAAATATCAGTAGATCGAAAAGTTTCCCCCGGATACGGTTTTACGGCTGCCCCGGAGTGCAAAAATTGTATTTTTGCACCGCCGCATCTCCCGGCGGACCCATGC
>JAABRU010000325.1 GCA_011390755.1 Desulfobacteraceae bacterium
AATCCCTGATTAATATATCTGTCTATAAAGGTTTCCATAATATCTTCTCCTATCTCTGTATCTTTTATGATTTCTATGACATCTTTCTCATCAAAGCGTTTTACGACCCTGACCACATAGCGGAGAATGATTTCCAGCATTTCCAGGGCAGTATTCTGATCTGCCACCTTATGAAACAAAGACAGTATTTCCGGGAGCCGGTGACGGATATCCGGATCAAAGATATGCCGGGCAGTCAGAAGAACCATGCGGGTTAGGACCTTTCCCCGGATTTCCGCTTCAGGAATATGGGAAATATCATACAGTTCATAGTGAAATTCCGGAATATATTTATCCGGGAATTCCTCTTTCTGAATAACAGCCTGAAAATTTAAGGGGATATTCCATTCTGTTTTTCCGTGACAGAGCAGCATGGGGAAAACCGGGGGAAGTTTTTTTGCTTTGGGATTCTGTTTCAGGTACTGTTCCCATATCTTTGCTTTATAGCGGAAAAACTGGAAACCCGCAAATCGGTCGGGAAAGCTTTTGTGTTCAAAGAGCAGGTAGATGAACAGATCCGTTTCCCGGTATTTCACTGTGTAAAGAATATCGGAAAAATGTTCCCGGAGTTCTTTGTCAACAAAACTGTCTTTGACAGGGGAAAGTGTGGAAAGCTGTATATTTCCCCTTATCTCTTCCGGAAGATAAACATCCAGAAAATTTTCCGCAATATCCTTACGGGTGAAGGTTTCCCGGAAAAATCTGTCATGGGGGTTGGTGATTTCCTGCATTATGTATTGTCCTGTCTTTTCAGTTCGGAAGTCATTCTGTTTCTCCTTTTGTTTTGAGAATCCGGGGTCAGACAACTTCCCGTTCCTTTGTCTGAACACAATTATGCAGGATTATACAAAACAAGGGTTTTTAAAGCAAACTCAATCGCAATGATGAACCAGATGCAGCATAAATCATCTGCAAAACATCGCCGCCCCGGCCACAGCCTGGCCCAGAGAGATTCCTCCGTCATTGCAGGGAACTGTATGATGGGTGAAAACCCGGAAATTCCGCTGTTCCAGACTGCGGATCATGCCTTCGGATAAGAGGACATTCTGAAATACCCCGCCGCTCAGGGCTACCTGTTTCAGCCCGGTATCTTTACGGATCTGCTCACAGAGATCAGAAAAAAGCCGGATAAGGGTATTGTGGAATTTCCGGCTGATTTCCGATACGGGGACGCGGTTCCGGACATCCCGGACAATGCCCCGGACAATGGGGGCCGTGGGAATGCGGTATGTTTCCCCACTTTGCCATTCCCCATCATAGAATCCCGCACTTTCCCCGGCCATCATTTCCAGTTCCATTGCGGCCTGTCCTTCAAATGTAACCGTGGAACGGATACCGCACAGAGCGGCCATACCGTCAAAAAAACGCCCCAGGCTCGAAGTCATGGGGCAGTTGATCTGCCTGCGGATCATCGCGGGAATGACCGATATTTTTTCTTCTGCAATCTGTTTCATGAAAGGCAGTTCCGGATATTCATCCCCGAAAGTATCCAGGAGATAGCCCAGGGCCATGCGCCAGGGTTCCCGGATGGCCGCAGCACTGCCGGGCATGGGAACCGGGGCAAGATGGGCCGCACGGCGGAATTCATGAAAATCCGCAATCAGGATTTCCCCGCCCCATATGCTTCCGTCTGTGCCGTAACCGCTTCCGTCAAAGGCCAGACCGATGACCGGGCCGTCCATCTGATTTTCGGCCATGCAACTGACAATATGCGCGTGGTGATGCTGCACCCCGATTTTTTCCATGCCCTCGCTTTCCAAAGCAAAACGGGTACTCATATAATCCGGGTGCAGATCGTGGGCAATGATTTCCGGTTTAATATTCAGTATTCTTTGCAGATGCCGGACAGTGAGATGGAAAAAATCCAATGTTTCCAAATTTTCCAGATCCCCGATATGCTGACTGAGAAAGGCATTTTTCCCCTTTGTAAGACAGACCGTATTTTTCAGTTCCGCACCGCAGGCCAGTACCGGGGGCATTTCCTCTTTCAGAAAAACCGGCATGGGCGCGTATCCCCTGGAACGGCGGAGGAAACGGCGTTCCCCCATGTGATGCCGGACAATGGAATCATCGCTTCTCAGGTAAATATCCCGGTTATGGATAAGAAAATAATCCGCAATATCCCCCAGCCGCTCAAAGACTTCTTCATTGTCAATGACAATGGGTTCCTCGCTCATATTCGCACTGGTCATGACCAAAGCCCGGAAATTCCCTGATGAAAAAATCAGGTAATGCAGGGGCGTATAGGGCAGCATCACCCCGAAATACCGGTTTCCGGGGGATACGGATTCGGCGATGGAATTGTCCGCCTTTTTTTCAAGGAGGACAATAGGGCGCTGTTGGGAAGTGAGCAGTTTTTCATCGTCCCCGGTGATTTCCGCATAGGTACGGATGGAAGGCAGATCTGCAGACATAAGGGCAAAGGGTTTTTCCGCACGGCCTTTCCTCTCCCGCAAGCGGGATACTGCCTGGGGATTTTCCGCATCCGCGGCCAGATGAAAACCGCCCAGCCCCTTTATGGCCAGAATATGACCGGCTTTCAGTAAATCCGCTGTTTTCCGTACCGCGTCATTTCCGGATTTATCCCCGGATTTTCCCTCTGCCAGCAGATTCCGCTCCTTATCATAAAGGAAGACATGAGGCCCGCAGACCGGGCAGGCATTGGGCTGCGCGTGGAACCGCCGGTCTTCGGGATTGTCATACTCGGCCTGACAGTCCGGACACATGGGAAAAACCTTCATGGAGGTATGGGGACGGTCATAGGGAATATCATCAATAATGGTATAACGGGGGCCGCAGTTGGTGCAGTTGATAAAGGGATAGGCGTAACGCCGGTCATGGGGATCGTACATCTCCCGCAGGCAGTCCCCGCATACGGCCATATCCGGGGAAATGAGCGTGGAAATCCCATGTTCCCCTTTGCTCTGGATAATGGAAAAGTCTTTGAAATTCTCAGTAACAGCCGGAGAAATCCGCATTTCCGTAATATGGGCCAGGCGCGGTTTCTTCTCCCCAATCTCCCGGCAGAAATCCGCCAGATTCTGGGAGTCGGCTTCCGCATGAATCAGCACCCCCGCGGAAGTATTGGCAACCGTGCCGCTGATGCCGTGCTTTTTCGCCAACTGAAAAACAAAAGGGCGGAACCCCACGCCCTGAACAATGCCGTTGATCTGTATCTTATTTGCGGTGCGGTCTGAGTGCATATGGAATCTGTATTGTATGAAAAATGTTTTTTGCTGTAAAAAAGGCAGATATAATGTGACAGGCCGACAGAGCTATAATGCTTCGGAATTCTCCTGATATCTGAGTTGGATAATTCCCTCGGTTGGGAATATGGAAAATTTGCAGAATTTATGCATCTTTCTCCAGAAGAGTCTGTAAGCTCCGGGCAGCAGCAAAGGCATTATGCTGACTCCATAAAGCGATAGGACTTACGCAGTTGAAATATAATCTGCTGTTTTTATTGACTGTCAATTTTTAAGGCACATAATAAATTCAAACAGTTAAAATTCAACAGCGTAAGTCCTATAAACGGAGCGGTTTTTTTCAGAAAATACGGCTGAAAGTCTGATAACCGGAACTTTGTCTGTTTTGCAGTTTTCACCCGGCGGGTGAAATCCGGAAACCGCTCAGACTCTGATATTTCCGGCCGGAAATCATCTTCGGGCCTGAGAATCGCTCCATTTAGGTTGAATTTTGTGTATAACGATGAGGGCTTTGCCCCGGGCTGTACCAATCCGCCCCTTCAGGGCTTTCTTTAACTTAGAGCCTATCCGAAAACCTGTCTTTCGGTATTCTGAACCCCTGTTTTCACCGGTTCCAAAAATCGGTTTCGGAGGTTTTCGTATAGGCTCTTAAAGGCATTGAGGCTCCGTCCTGTAACGCAGTATTCCGGGGGATATGTTCGTCGGGGCAGGCCCGCAGGTCGTAATCCGGTACAAGCCAAACTGTAAGTTTGGCACTCCGCTAAGTTTGGCACTCCGTTGAGTTTGCAGTCCGTCAGGTTTGCTGCTCCGGGCTTTGACCCGGACAGAAAGAAGCATATTTCCGTAACCGGAAATAATTATTCCGATGCCGCCACAGAAGTTTTTACCCGCCGGACAGCCAGCACTCCGGCCATGTCCGGGGAATCGGGATAATACCAGAGCTGATGGCCCGTGGCAAAATTAAAAAAAGAAGCCCCGTTTTCCCTGCTTTCCGAACTCCATATTCCCCCGCAGGTCAGATGGATGAGGTTGGTGATATATACCGGTTTACGGCTGCATTTCTGCACAGATTTGCTGCGCGGATCAAAAAGACTTCTGAGTTCGCTGATGCTGGGCAGTCGCCAGTCTTTGTATTTACCGACAACCAGTTTGTCACAATACTGTTTCGCGCTCTGCCAGTCCATATTCTTTCCGCTGGCCCGCCGTGTCCACATCAGACCCTTTTTTTTGTCTGTCACTGTTCCGTTCTCATAAGCTGCAAAGCGGCTGTCCTGCTGCACAATCTTCGGATAGTTTTTGGGTTGAATAAAATAAAACTCTCCCAGCAGGGAGGAATGTGCCCAGGGAATCTGCTGCTTACCGGTTTCTTTTGCCACATCAATGCGTACCAGTTTTAAAATATCTTCAATTTCCAGTCCGGGTGTTTTAATATGTTTCAGCAGGTATTTGGTAAATACACCGTTTCTCCCGTCACCGTCTGAAGAAACATTGCCGGGGGAAGTGGAAAAAGCGACCAGTGCACCGGTCATCAGATCCGAGGTCATGGGAGCCAGTCCCTGGGTTCGGGAACGGAATTTCCGGGTAAAAGGATATTTGCTCCGGCAGGCATCCAGAATAACGATATTCAGACTTTCCGAATTTTGC
>JAABRU010000326.1 GCA_011390755.1 Desulfobacteraceae bacterium
GGGACTGGGGCTGGGGGCTGGGGACTGGGGGCTGGGGGCTGGGGACTGGGGGCTGGGGGCTGGGGACTGGGTGGAGGCTGGGGGCTGGGGACTGGGGACTGGGGCTGGGGACTGGGGACTGGGGGCTGGGGGCAATGCTGTTGACGTAAGGTTGGAGGAGTGCCAACCTTACAGTTTTACATTTTGAAATTATTCATAAAAACCGGAGTGCCAATCTGTACGTTTGGCACTCCGGTTTTTCTTAAGGCAACAGTATTGCGGGCTGGTGACTGGCGATTAATGAATGACAATTCAATGTCATTGACGTAAGACTCCCCTCCCTGAGGGAGGGGCAGGGGGAGGGTGAAAACGGTCATTAACCACAGCCTGTTGTTTCTCCCCCCTCCCGACCTCCCCCCGCTGAGGGGAGGAGAAAAATGCGTAAGGCAACAGTATTGTCCCTCCGGGGGAGGGGAATATTCTGCTTAGGTCAATGACATTGAATGACAACTGTTTACTGACAACTGATAAACTGGAAACTGAAAAAATGACAACACTGATTGACGATCTGAAGCAGGGAAATATTCCTGCATTTATACCGGAAATTGCAGAGGAAGAAGGATGCGGATCGGAAGTTCTGGTGCAGAACATTCTGGACGGATATACAGTGATCTGCCGGAACCGACTTCATTCTTTTGATCCCATTGCCATCGGCAGGGGAACAGGGATTAAAATCAATGCCAATATCGGCACAGCCCCGACCCAGTGCGATTTTGATAATGAAATCCGGAAAGTGCGGATTGCCATTGATGCAGGTGCGGATACCCTTATGGATTTGTCCATTGCCGGAGACATCAGCGGTTTCCGCCGAAAAATTATGGAAGAGTGCAATATTACACTGGGAACCGTTCCCATATACGAAGTCATGAGCAGAACGGATGCTTCCGGAGGTCTGAAACCGGAAGATATGAATATAGACTCTTTTCTCCGCGTCATGGAAAAACAGGCAGAGGAAGGGGTGGATTTTATGACCATTCACGCGGGGCTGCGGAAAGAACATATTCCTCTGACGGAAAAAAGGGTGCTGGGTGTGGTCAGCCGGGGCGGTTCTCTGATGCTGCGATGGATGAGGTATCATGGGAAAGAAAGTTTTTTATATGAACATTTTGATGAAATTCTGGCAATTGCGAGAGAATACGACATCTGCATGTCTTTGGGAGACGGACTGCGCCCCGGATGCACGGCAGATGCCAATGATGCGGCCCAGTTCGGAGAACTGGAATGCATCGGCGAACTGGTGCAACGCTGCAAAACCGCCAATGTGCAGGTCATGGTGGAAGGGCCCGGTCATGTGCCCCTGCACCTGATTGAAGAGAATATCCGGAAGCAGAAAGAAATCTGCGGCGGTGTACCTTTTTATGTACTGGGCCCGCTGGTCATGGATTATGCGGCAGGATATGACCATATCGCCGGAGCTGTCGGCGGTGCACTGGCGGCCTGGTTCGGTGCGGACTTTCTCTGCTATGTGACACCTGCGGAGCATCTGCGTCTTCCTTCCGCGGAGGATGTGCGGGAAGGGGTAATCGCTTCCAAAATTGCTGCCCGTGCAGCCGATCTGGCACGGAAAAGACCCGGAGAAATACAGAGAAATCTGGAAATTTCCCTTGCCAGAAAATCTTTTGACTGGAAAAAGCAGGAAAAACTTGCTATTGACCCGGAAAAATTCCGGAATACACTGGAAAAAGCGGAAAACAGCCAAAGGAAGGATTCCCGGCATCCCTGTTCCATGTGCGGGGAATGGTGCGCGATTAGGCACAGTCATCCGGAATGATACAGCCTTGCCCTTTTTACTTTTTCCGGGCCAGGCAAGGTCTGATAGTCAAAACGGGGGATTTACCCTTTGAAATTTCCCTCTGTCTCATTTATAAAAGATTTATCTGCGGAAGATTTGGGTTCAGCAGGGTACATGGAACGATATTGTAAAACACCCGGCAGATGAATGGGTGGAAAAATTGTTGAGGATAAAATGAAAAAACAAATGCCGATTTTATTTATTTCCCACGGCCCGCCTTTTCTGGCCGTTGCGGATCAGCCCGCAGGAAAGTTCTGGGACGGGCTTGGGAACACTCTGCCGAAACCCCGGGCCATCCTTTGTATTTCCGCGCACTGGGAAAGTGTCCGGCCCATGATTACTTCTGCCGAGCATCCGGAAACCGTTCATGATTTCTCCGGCCATCCCTCTCTTTTTTCCCTGGAATATGCTGTCCGGGGATATCCGGAACTTGCGGACAGGATTGCCGGAATGTTAGGAAACAGAGGTTTTGACGCGGTATGTGATGCCCGGAGGGGGCTGGATCACGGTGTATGGGTTCCGCTTATGCGCATATTTCCCGCAGGAGATATTCCTGTACTGCAACTATCAGTGCAAAGTGAAGAAAATCCCCTGCATCATTATGAAGTGGGGAAAGCCCTCATGCCCCTGCGCGAAGAAGGTCTTATGATCATCGGCAGCGGCGGGGCAACCCATAATCTGGGTGAAATCGGGGAATACGGAATACATGATGCCCCCGCGGATTATGCGCTTGCTTTTGATGACTGGCTTTTCAATGCGGTAACAACAGGCAATACAGAAGAACTTCTTGATTACAAAAAAACAGGGCCTTTTGCTGAAGAAAATCATCCATACCCGGCCGAACATTTATTACCCTTTTTTGTCCCTTTGGGGGCGGCCGGTGAAAAGAGCGCCGGCAGATGTCTTTTCCGCGGTTTTTTATACGGAGTGCTTTCCATGGCAGCGTATGTATGGGAATAATATCCGGGAACTGCTATACTCAGTAGATCGAAAAGACTCTGTTTCCGGCCGGCAGTGCCTCCGCTTTCAGACTCCCCTCCCTGAGGGAGGGCGGGGGGAGGGGGAAATTCAGAAAGTTTTCGATCTGCTGATACTTCCGGATATGTATTTTCATTGTGTTCCCGGTCGGGGATCGTATCAATATACTGTTCGCGCCCTCTTGTCTTTTGAAAAGTGCAGGATGAGTCTGTGAAACTATTTTTTATCATCTACTGCATTGTCAACTTTGAATCTGTGACTTCAGTTGCACTGAAACATCTGAAATTTTGTAAAAATCCGGTGTTTTAACCCCTAATTTCAAATTTGACAAAGCACTGCAGATTTCCGGAAAAAATTTCACTGTGTTGTCGGTCAGAGATATCCCCATGTATTATCTCCTCCCTGCTGCCGTTCGGCAGAGCTCGCACCGAAACCCTGTGCAATTTCATTTCTGAAAATCTATATCCAATGCCGTATCCTTACGATCGGCGGAGCCCCGAACTGAAAGTTTGGAACACTCTGATTATTATAAAAATACTGCCGGAATTTCAGTTTGGCACTCCTTACTGTTCCGTAAGGAAACGGCGGTAGTGGGTCAAAAAGATTGATTTCCTTCTGCCTGGACGCATGCAATACGCCCTTACAGTCCGGACTTCTGATTCATCAGCCGATTCGAACCACTACCGAAACGGCATTGAATCTATATCTATAAATATAAGGACAGATAAATGCAGAAACATCTATCCATTCTCGGCTCCACCGGTTCCATCGGCCGGAGTACTTTGCAGATTGCTGAACAATTTCCGGAAAAATTTCCGGTTTGCACACTCACTGCCAAAGACAATATCGAACTGCTGGCAGCGCAGATCCGGCAGTTTCATCCCCGCATGGCCGCAGTTTACAATGAAAAAGGCGCGGCGCGTCTGCGGAAAATACTTCCGCCGGATACAGATACGGAAATTGTATGGGGAGAAGAAGGATACTGCGCAGCCGCGGCCCATCCGGATGCGGATTGTACTGTAACGGCCATGATGGGTGCGGCCGGGCTGAAACCCACTCTGGCCGCCATAGACAGCGGGAAGCAGATTGCCCTGGCCAATAAGGAAACCCTGGTTATGGCCGGAGAAGCCGTTATGAAAAAAGCCGGGGAAAAAAGCGTGGACATTCTGCCGGTGGACAGTGAGCACAGCGCCATTTTTCAGTGCCTGACCGGACAGCGCAAAAGCGATATGGACAGGATTCTCCTGACGGCTTCGGGCGGCCCTTTCCGGAATACCGATCCGGCGGAATTTGCCTCTATCACACCCGAACAGGCTTTACAGCATCCCAACTGGCAGATGGGGCGCAAAATCACCATTGATTCTGCCACCTTAATGAACAAAGGCCTGGAAATCATAGAAGCCCGCTGGCTCTTTGATGTGCCCCATGACAGAATTCAGGTGCTGGTGCATCCCCAGAGCATTGTGCATTCCATGGTGGCTTTCCGGGACGGTTCAGTCATCGCGCAGCTCGGTGTACCGGATATGAAAGGTGCCATTGCCTACGCCCTCACATTTCCGGAACGTCTGCCCCTGGGGCTGCCGGTGCCGGATTTCACTGGCCTGCAAAGCCTGACATTTCATGAGCCGGATATGGAAAAATTCCCCTGCCTCGCCCTGGCTTTCCGGGCCTGTGAAAAGGGCGGGACCCTGCCCGCGGTTCTGAACGCTGCCAATGAAGTTGCGGTGCAGGCTTTCCTGGACAAAAAAATCTCCTTCCCGGCCATTCCCGAATTGATCCGGGAGATCATGAATGAACATACACTCATTGAAGCCCCCGCACTGGATGATATTTTTGCAGCAGACCGGCAGGCCCGGCAGGATGCGGAAAGAAAAATTTACGGATAAATCTTTCAATTAAAGCGGCCATGAGTCATGACTCACAGCGAAGCATGAAAATCTCTCCCCGGACTCGTTACGGGGCTCCGCCCCGTAACACCGGAGGTGAGGCTCCGCCTCATACTGTGTACGGGGCGGAGCCCCGGAAAAATGCGTTACGGGGCAGAGCCCCGTAACGAGTTGTAAAGGACTT
>JAABRU010000146.1 GCA_011390755.1 Desulfobacteraceae bacterium
GCAGAAACTGTATTTCTGCAGGGCCCCGGCTCATGCAAAAATACAATTTTTGCACTCCTCCGGAAACTTTCCGATCTGCTGTCTGCTGCTGAGATGAACCGGGGGAATTATTTTTTTCTGAGTCCCTTAGGTGATTTCCGAAAAAGATAATACCATAAGGAGTGCCGAACTTACAGTTTGGCATATCTTTTTCTGAAATAATTTCAGCATGTCAAACTGTAAATTTGACAATCCTCCGACCTAAGGCAGCAGCATTGCCCGGCGGGGATGGGGTCTTACGGAAACGATATTGAACCTATAGCAATTTATACAGGCTAGTACAAGAAATAATCGGGGACTGCTAGCAAATATCTGATGTTAAATGGAAAAATTTCATATCCGCAGGGATGCATTTTTCCCCCTTCTGCAAGGGGGCGGGGGCATTGCCGTCAGGTTTGGACTTCAGAGGAGTGTCAGACTCAATGCCGTTTCCTTAAGAGAGACGGAGTCCCGAACTGAAAGTTTGGGACTCTGAATGATATTGAAAATACTGTCAGACTTTCAGTTTGGCACTCCGTTGTTTTCTTACGGAAACGGCATTGGTGCCAGACTTAAGACATACTGACGCAATTCGGAAAAAACCTGCCGGACTGTAAGTTCGGCACTCCGTCTTTTCCTTACGTCAGCCGTACTGCCCTCAGAAAAGGGTAGTGGGTCAAATCGCTTGAATCCCCCCTCCTCCAACCCCAATGCTGCTGCCTTAAGACTCCCCTCCCCTGAGGGAGGGGGCGGGGGAGGGTGAAAACTGTTTTTAATTACAGACTGTTATTTTACCCCTCCCCTAACCCCTCCCACAGGGGGAGGGGGATTTTTTTCTTAAGTCAACACCATTGTCCCGCCGGGGAAGGGGAATTTCAAATCAACCGGTTTGACCCACTAGCCAGAAAAGGGGAGTCTTAGGGAAACGGCATGACCTTAATATTTGCAATAATCAGTCAGTTGTGATATGTTTCCGTATTCAGCGTTTTGCATTTTTCTGACAGCATACTGCCTGCAGCTTTCCCCCATTGGGCATTTACAGTGAAACATCAGAATTCACAGGAAAAAATATATGATAAAGTTCAGACTGATTTACCCAAAATGGCCAAAACTCAGCGGTCAGACCGAGTTTCATCTGCCGCCCCACGGTCCTGTTGTATTTGCGGCAGCACTTCCCGATGATGTGGAAGTGGAATTTACGGATGAAAATCTGGAAAATATTGATTTTGAAACCCCCGCGGATATTGTGGGTATTTCCATGATGCTGACCATACAGGTAAAACGGGGCTGGGAAATTGCCGGTATATTCCGTAAAAAAGGAATTCCTGTGATTTTCGGGGGGATTGCGACCATGCTTCATGCCGAAGAATGCGAAGTCCATGGGGATGCGGTATTTCTGGGAGAAGCCGAAGGGCGCATGGAAAAAGTCATTTCCGATTTCAAAGCGGGGAATCTGCAGAAAGTATATAATTATCTGAATGACCGCCCCCCCATTGAAGAGGTGGGGACCGCCCGGCGGGATATTCTGAAGCGGGAATTATATAACTACCGGGGGGTGCAGATGGTGGATCTGGTTCATGCATCCAGAGGCTGCCGTTTTCACTGCTATCCCTGCGCGGTGGCCTATCTCGGGGGCAGGGAATTCCGGCCCCGGCCCATTGAAAAAAGCATTGCGGAAATGGCTTCCATTGATAACAACCGTCTTTTTATTGTGGATAATTCCCTGGCCCAGGATAAGGAATGGGAAAAGGATCTCTTCCGTGAAATGATCCCCCTGAAAAAAAAATGGTGCTGCCACCCCATTGAAGATGATCCCAAAGTGCTGGATCTGGCAGCGCAGGCCGGAGCATGGTATGTGTATCAGGCAGTTTTTGACACTTCGGATTATATCCGGGAACGCATCCGGCGTTACCACGATCACGGCATTTCTGTGGAAGGGACCGTCCTGCTGGGACTGGATCGGCATACAGAAGATTATATTAAGGAATTCATTGACTTTCTCCTGGAAATCGGGCTGGACCTGGCAGAATTCACGGTGCTGACACCCTTTCCCCATACCAGGGCATTTGCAGAACTTCATGAACAGGGACGCATTCTTTCCTGTGACTGGAATGATTACACCGCAGATAAAGTGGTTTATCAGCCCAGACATATGTCCCCCGAAAGACTGCAGGAGCTTTTTCACTATGCCTGGGACAGTTTTTACCGGGAGGAAGCCCAGGAAATGAAAATGTTTACACTGCTGCGCCGGGTCATGGAAAAAGAAAAAGCGGACGGAACCTACCGGCAGCGGGATCGGAAACTGGCCGCTTCCGCATTCGGGAGGAATACAGGCCGGAAATGATCGGATATCTGGAAGGAAAAATACTGATAAAAGAAGGAGAGCGGATACTGCTTCTGGTCAGTCATACGGGGTATGAAATTCTGCTGCCCTCTTTTGTGCAGGAAATATTGAAGGATAAACAGACCGGAGATGCCCTTGCCCTCTATATTTATTTTCAGCAGACCGAACGCCAGCCCAAACCGGTGCTGATCGGTTTTATATCTGAAAAGGAAAAAGAATTTTTTCAGCTTTTTATTTCTGTGGAAGCCATCGGCGCGATGAAAGCCGTAAAAGCCCTTACACTGCCCGTGGGGGAGATTGCCTATGCCATTGAATCCAAAGATGTCAGTACGCTGAAGAATCTCAAAGGAATCGGCCCCCGGACGGCGCAGAAGATTATTGCCACCCTGCGGGGAAAAATGGAAAAATTTGCCCTGTCTTCGGAAAAAAGCGGTGAGAAAGCACGGTACCGGATAAACACAGCAATAGCAGAATCCGTGATCAGCAAAGTAATGGACGTGCTGACCGATCAGCTGGGGCATAAACAGCCCGAAGCCCGGCAGATGATTCAGGAAGCCCTGGCGCGCAACAGCCGCATCAGAACCCCCGAAGAACTGTTTGATGAGATTTATCTGGGAAACAAAAAGGCTTGAACATACCCGCCCGGATGCCTTATTCCTGCTCCTGTTTTTTCCCCTCCAGAAAATACATTTTCAGTTTTCCCTTGCCTTTCACCTGGGCTTCCGGTCTTTCAGTGCATCGGAAACGGTCTTTAATCAGTTGACAGGTTTTTTCCGACAGGTTGATTTTCATGGGTTCGGAACAGAATTCCATGCGGGAGGCGGTGTTGACTGTATCTCCGAAAATGTCGTAGATATATTTTTTTATTCCCACAACACTTCCCACAACCTTTCCGCTGTTTATGCCCACCCGGATCTGCCAGTTAATCAGTGTATCCCGGTTCCGTTCTTCCAGAAAGCGGATGATGTCCAGGGCGGCATCGGCAATGTTTTCCGCATGATGCGGATCGGATTCCGGCATACCGCAGACAGCCATATAGGCATCCCCGATGGTTTTGATTCTTTCGCAGTGATGTTTTTCCATTATATCATCAAATGCGGTAAACATTTCATTTAACTCACTGATAAGGGATTCCGGTTCCAGCATGGAAGATAAAACAGTGAATTTCACCACATCGGAAAAAAACACAGTTACATTTTCAAATAACTGCGGTTTGGTTTTCCCGGTGTTTTTCAGTTCCCCGGCAATTTTTACCGGCAGAATATTATGGAGCAGTTTTTCTGTTTTTTCCCGTTCTGTATTGAGCAGCCGGTTGGTTTCCATGAGTTCTTTTTCCCGCATTTTGCGGATATCGATTTCTTCTTTCAGTTTCAGCGCCGAATGCACCCGTGCAACCAGTTCGGCCTCTTTCACCGGTTTCTGGATATAATCCAGAGCACCCGCACTGAAAGCCAGTTTAAAAGAACTCAGATCGCTTCGGGAGGTAACCATAATAATCGGAATATCTTTTACATGCCGTGTCAGTTTGATCTGACGGCAGGTTTCAATTCCGCTGATTTCCGGCATTTCCACATCCATGAGAATCAGGTCAATTTCAGAAAGATGCTCCGGTTCATCCAGTCGGAGTACTTTAAAAGCATCTCTGGCGGATCTGGCTGTCTGAAAATCGGTGTAACCGACTTTTTTCAGAAGATAATGCAAAAGAACCACATCGGTGGCGGAATCATCCACAATCAGAATTTTCGGTGTGTGCATAAAAACTCCCGGTTTACCTAATAGCAGGATGGGGCTATTGAGATACAGACTGTCGGGAACAGATTATCACAAATCATTGCTGAGATTTTTTTCATTCCCTGAACATCTGTAAGTAACAGGTCAATGTCATTGACGTAAGCAGAATATTCCCCTCCCCCGGCGGGAGGGGGAGGCAGCGGACTGTAATTAAAGCTCCTTTTCACCCTCCCCCCGCCCCTCCCTCAGGGGAGGGGAGTCTTACGTCAATGACATTGAGTAACAGGTCACAAATTCTTCGGTATACAGGATGCCTGCCTGTATTGATTTGAGTGTGGCCAAAATGGTGCGGAAAGTCATCCGGCAGATTACCCGGATTCCGGTTTTTGTGAAACCCTGAAAACCGGAATCCGGCCATTTGCACTGTTTTGCTTACACTCTGTTGATTTTCAGGATGTTCCGAAATTATTATCCGGAAAAACTTGTGGTCAGATACTTATATCCACCCTGTATTATAATACATAATCCGCATGATCCGCAAAGATTTTCTCCGGATTCGGAAAAACAGGATTGAAAAACAGATGCAAAAAATATATACATACTGTTTTTTTACACAGAATCTGCATTTCTGTAAAGACAGAAACCATAAAATTTTTCAGAATGATTATATACTTAAATATTCATTCCGGATATTGTACAGGAGAATTATGGATAAACTGCTCAGTGAACTGAAAGTAAAAATTGTCAAGACTCTGAATCTGACGGATATTCATCCGGAAGAAATTGATGCGGATGCCCGGCTTGTGGGGGGCCGTATGGGGCTTGATTCCATTGATGTGCTGGAACTGGTGATGATGATGGAAAAGGATTATGCCGTAAAAATTGATAATAAGGAAATCGGGGCCAAAGTATTTGCCAGTCTGCGTTCCATGGCCGAATATATTACAGACCATTCTCCGGTTCCGGCCGGCTGAATCCCATGCGTATTTTTATCTGCGGCACAGGTATTATCAGTCCGGCCGGTTCCGGCACAGAAATACTGCCGGATTTTCTGAGAAAGGGAACATGTGCCATCGGGCCTTTGCGTCTTTTTCCGCTTTCTCCGGAAAACCGTCTGCCTGTAGGGGAAATATCTGCTGAAGATACAGTGGATTCGGGTTTGGAAACGGAAATTCCCCGCACCCACCGGCTTGCGGAAACTGCGGCCCGGCAGGCCGTGAAAAATGCCTCGGGCCCGCCCGATGCCGTGGTTTTGGGCGTAACAACCGGGGGAATGCTTCGGACCGAAGAGCTTTTGAAACAGGGCATTTCCGATCCGGATACATTCTGCTGTCATGGCACCGGAACCGTTGCCCGGTATCTGGCGGATCTGCTGGGATGCAAAGGCCCGGTTCTCACCGTTTCCACGGCCTGTTCTTCGGGAGCTGCCGCAATAAAAATTGCTTTGGAAATGCTGCGCAGCGGTCAGGCCCGGCGGGTGCTGGCAGGCGGGGCAGATTCTCTCTGCCGTCTTACCTATTACGGTTTCAAATCCCTGCAGCTCATTGATCCCCGGGGCGCGCGTCCCCTGGATCGGAGCCGCCGGGGTATGAGTGTGGGAGAAGCCGCTGCAATGCTGCTGCTGGAAGCCGGGGAAAATATACCCGGAAATGCACTGGGAGAAATCATGGGCGGGGGGCTTTCCTGCGACGCGTACCATCCCTCTTCTCCCCATCCGGAGGGGAAAGGAGCGCAGCGGGCCATGGAAAATGCCCTGCGGGATGCCGGAATTTCCCCTTCCGGCATTGATTATATCAACCTGCACGGAACCGGCACACCGGACAATGATTTGGCAGAAGCACGCGCCATTGTACGGGTATTCGGAAAGCATCCGCCTCCTTTTTCTTCTCTCAAAGGCGCGATGGGACATTCCCTGGCCGCTTCCGGGGCTGTGGAAGCGATTGCATCCCTGATCTGTATCCGGGAAAGTTTTATCCCGGCAAATACCGGGTGCGGGGATGCGGATCCCGCGCTGGAAATCCGCCCGCTGCTGCATTCCGTTCCGGCAGACATCCGGGTGGTTTTATCCAATTCTTTCGGTTTCGGCGGCAATAATGCGGCCCTTGTTATCGGAAATCCCCAAAAATGCGGCCCGGAAACTGTTTCCGGGAAAAAAAAATCTTCCCCCCCTTTGCGGATAAAGGGATATTCCTGCATCAGCGGCGCGGGGACCGGGGAAGAAACATACGGACAGATTTTTACAGGAAAAGAATGCCGGGGGACACTGCCTCTTGCGGAAATATCCCGCAATCTCCCGCCCGGAACCGTGCGGCGGATGAAACGCCTTCCCCGTATGGCCCTGTCTTTGGCTGTGAGTGCATGGAAAAATTCCGGACTTCCGCTGCAGCCGGACAGTATTTTTATGGGAACCGGCTGGGGGCCTTTGTCCGAAACCCATGATTTTCTGACACAGCTGTTTGAGACAGATGAAAAATTTTGCAGTCCCACGGATTTTATCGCTTCCGTACACAATGCGCCTGCCGGGCATATTGCCATATATTTCGGGGCAGAAGGGGCAAATATCACCCTGACCGGCGGGGATTATTCTTTTGAACAGGCCCTGCTTTCTGCCCATCTGACTGCAGAAGAGGGGGAAAAACCCTTTCTGCTCATTGCCGCGGATGAACATCATGAAAAACTTTCCCCCCTTTTTGACCGCTCCTGCATTTCGGATACTGTTCCTTCGGACGGAGGGGGCGCGTTCTGCCTGCAGCGTTCCGGGCAGGATGCGGGTATTTCCATCTTTCCCCTGTTTTTTCAGAATGCCGCGGATAATCCGGAAATCATCTCTTCCCTTTCCAGTACCCTGAAAAATTCCGGTTCGGAATTTGCCGCTGTTATGGCCGGAATCCCGGCAGCTTTCCGGCAAAAAGGGGAAAAGCAGCTGGGGGATTTTCTGAAGGAATGGCCGCTTCCCTTTGCAGATTACCGGAAATTTACCGGGGAATTTGCATCTGCATCGGCTGTTGCAGCTGTGCTGGCCGCGGATTTTATGCAAAAAGGAAGGATTCCCCCGGCTTTTATCAAAGGTCTTCCGGAACTGCCCGGGGACAAAGGAATTCTCCTGCTCGGACTGGGGCAATTTATTACAGCCGTCGGAATACTGCCGTGAATCCCGCAAAGGAAATATTTTCAGAATGAAAGTCCTGCTTATCTCCGCCAACCGTTTCACTGTTCCCTATGCGGTCTATCCCCTGGGACTGGATTATGTGGCCGCCGCGCTGTCTTGCAGACATACTGTCCGCATCAGCGATATGAATGACATGGGGGATGCAGGGGAACTGGGGGAAATTATCCGGGATTTTTCCCCGGAAATAATCGGGCTTTCCCTCCGCAATGTGGACAATACCGACAGCAGTGATCCCATGGGTTTTATTGCCCAGTACCGGGAAATCACGGATTTTATCCGTTCCGTATCCTCATCCCCCATTGTGCTGGGAGGCAGCGGTTTTACCATTTTTCCCGGGGAAATCATGAAAGCACTGGATGCGGATTACGGCATTATCGGGGAAGGGGAGCGTATGGCTCTTCTGCTGGACTGCCTGGAAAACAAAGGGGATTTTTCGGATGTTCCCGGTCTGATTCTCCGGGGCGGGGACAGCCGGATTCCGCCGCCTCTGGAAGAATCCCTGACCCTTCCGCGGCTTTCGGGAATGCCGCACCGGGGATATTATCTGAAAAACGGGGGAATGCTCAATCTGCAGACCAAAAGAGGCTGTGCCTGTAAATGCATTTACTGCACCTATCCCCATATTGAAGGCCGGAAACTGCGGCTGCTTCCTCCGGAAAAAGCAGCAGAGGCTGCTTTGAGACTGGAAAAAGCCGGGGCAAAGTATTTTTTTGTCACAGATGCCGCTTTTAATTCCCATTATGAACATAGCGCGCAGGTCGCGCGGGCTTTTCAAAAAGCCGGGCTCTCTATTCCCTGGGGAGCATTCTTTATCCCCACCTCCCCTCCGGAGGGTTATTATGAATGTCTGACCAGGGGCGGGCTGCGCCATGCGGAATTCGGCACAGAATCCCTTTCGGATACCGTGCTTTCCGCATACGGCAAACCTTTCCGGGCCTCCCATGTTTTTGCCGCGCACCGGGCTGCTGTCAAAGCCGGGGTTCATGCGGCCCATTATTTTCTCCCTGGCGGTCCCGGGGAAAATCACGGTACGGTAAAAGAAACACTTTCTCTTATTGACAAACTGGACAAAAGCGTTCTATTTTTTTTCTGCGGTATGCGGATTTATCCCCATACCCGGCTCTGTGAAATTGCCCTGGCAGAAGGGCAGATCAGAAAAGATCAGAAGCTGCTGGAACCGGTGTATTATCATTCCGATAAAATCAGCACAGAAGAAATTCTCCGGCAGGTGAGGGAAAAAGCGGAAGGCCGCATCAACTGGCTCATCGGCGCAGGCGGGGAGGAAAGCGCGGAAATCCTCCGGCGCATGTATGCAAAGGGATACACCGGGCCCCTGTGGGAGTATCTGCTGCGGTAAACAAATGTGTAGGAGTTACGCAGTTGAATTTTAACCACTTGAATTTATTATGTGCCTAAAAAATTGACAGTCAATAAAAACAGCCGATTATATTTCAACTGCGTAACTCCTAATGTGATTGAATTTATTGAATCCGATTCTTTGGGTATGCAAAAAATTTTGAAAAATTCAGTTTAATTTTCAAAATGTTGCAAAGACAAGCGAAATGTGGGTTAATATGTATCAAAATCTGATTTTCGGACATTTTACGAGACCGTCAATAATGGAAAGTCTGTTTGGATGAAAACCGGAAAAGATCATAAAAATCATAAGGAAATCTGCACACAGGTATCTGTACCGCCGGATTCTCCCTGGTTTTCCGGACATTTTCCGGGGGAACCCATCCTGCCGGGCATTGCCCAGCTGCAGCTGGTATTTGATACCATCCGGGATTTTCTGGGAGAAGAACTGACAATCAGCAGTCTGAAACGGGTGCGGTTTAAGCAGATTATCCGGCCAGATGATCGGATGAAAATCAGCATAAAACCGGATGAAAAGAATAAATATTCATTTACAGTAACTGTTAACAGCGAAATTTCATGCAGCGGTATCATGACTGTAATGAAAAGCGGAATAAAGGAGATAAACTTACAATGACGGTGGAAACGGATAAGATTGTTCTGCGCGTGGCAGAGGTGATGATTGAAGAACTCAAACTGGAAGATGTGACCGCAGATACCTTTGATCCGGAAGTGGATCTGGTGGATGAAGTCGGGATTGACAGCATGGATCTTGCCACAGTGGCCCTGGTGCTGCAGGATGAATACGGCATACGGATTGATGAGGATGATTATCCCAAACTCACCACTGTCCGCCGGATTGCCGATTATATTCAAAATAAATTAAATGAATAAAAGACTGGGGAGTGATTTCAGTGTATGTTTCCGATGAAAGCCGTTCGTCTGCCGGTGAAAAAAGCATAGAAAAATCCCAAAAAAAATGGAAATTTTCCGAAATACTGTCCGATCCCGCTGTGAAAGAAAGATGGGAAAAAGTGCGCAAATATTTTTTTCTGCGCGAGTCCACCTATGATGTGACCGGACGCTGCAATATCCGCTGCGAGGGCTGCTATTACTATGAAGGGGAAAAACAGTTTGCCGAAGAAAACCGGGATCCGGAAGCCTGGCGCAGTCTCATGAAAGCGGAAAAGGAACGGGGAATCACCTTTGTGGTGCTGGCCGGGGCAGAACCTGCCCTGGTTCCGGAACTTTGCCGGGTCTGCTATGAGGAAATGCCTTTGGGAACCATTGCCTCCAACGGACTGAAACAAATCCCCGCAGATACGGGCTATAAAATTCATATTTCGGTCTGGGGAAATGACAGCAGCAGTCTGCGGGTGCGGGGAGCGGACAATATGCTGATCCGCCAGATCCGCAATTATAAAGATGATCCCAGAGCTGTATTCGTCTATACCTTTACCCGGCAGAATATGGATGAAATTCATGAAGTCATGGAAATACTGGCTGCGGAAAACTGCAAAGTCACCTTTAACATGTTCTCGGCCCCGGTGGGATATTCGGGATATCTGCGCCATACGCCCGAATCCCTGCTGTATTGCCGGGAAACCATGCTTTCCCTGCTCAGAAAATATCCGGATCATCTGCTGTATTCCCCTTATAATGCCGTGGCCCACACCCACCGGCTGGGACTTCATGATCTGTACGGATGTTCTTACCCCCGCATGAATCCTTCCACAGATCTGGGACTGGGGCGATCTTTCCGGCAGTACCGCAGCGATCTTGGCTGGGATCGTGCTGCGGCCTGCTGCGTTCCGGATACGGACTGCCCGGACTGCCGCCACTATGCATCGGGCAGCGCGGTGGTAACTGCCCGGCTTTTCCGTCACGCGGATGATCCTCTGCGTTTCCGTTCCTGGCTGGATTATACCGACACCTATCTGGCGGTCTGGGTGATGGGGTATGAAAAAGGGGAAAATCTGTGTGAAGAACCCATTGCACCGCCCGGACAGGATGCGGCCTAAGAAATCGTCAGGAAGCAGTCCAAAGAAGTTCGGGCTGCGAAATCTGACCCGGCACCTGAAAATCGGGTACTTTTGATTTCCGGGGAAATCCAAAAAAGGGTAGTGGGTCAAACCGGTTGACCTGAAATTCCCTCCCCCGGCGGGGGAGGGTAGGGGAGGGGGATTCAACCGATTTGACCCACTATCCCAAAAAGCTGTCAGGGAGTAATTTACTAAATGAAAACCGTCAGTTCATTACTGGATGAAGACTGGTATGCACGTTATAAAAAAATATCAAAACTGAATATCCGCAGTTCCATATATGATGTGACCAACCGGTGTAACCTGCGATGCAGGGGATGTTTCTTTTTTTCATCCGGAGAACATAAAGTCGCAAAAGAGGAAAATGACATCCGCAAATGGGAAACCTTTATAGATAAGGAAATGGAGCGGGGTGTAAATCTTGCCATTCTCATCGGCGGTGAACCCACCCTCTGCCCGGATCGTGTGGAGGCATTTTATAAGCGCCTGCCCACTTTCTGCGCAAGCAACGGTCTGATCAAACTGCCCAGGGACCGCTTTCCGGATTTGATGGTGGGCATTTCCCTGTGGGGAAACGGAGAGGATGAAAAAATCCTGCGGGGTAAAGATACTTTTGCCGTGTCCAGCAAAAATTATGAAGGGGATAAGCATACCTATTATCTTTATACCATTACTCCCCGGCAGATTGGGCAGACCGGAAAAATCATCCGCAAAATCCGGGATGCCGGTCTGAAAGTCCATTTTCAGCTGCTTTCCAATGATGAGGGGGTGGACGGATTTTTCTGGAAGGAGGAAGAACTGCGGGACATCCGCTCAGAAATGGATGATATGCTGGACAAATATCCGGATACGGTGATTTCTTCCAAATATTACCATGAAATCATCTGCACCGGAAAAATGCTGGATCGTCCCTTTGGCTGGCAGGAATGCCCCTCGGTAACAGAGCCGCTGGACAGTCGGAACCCCAAACCCAAACGCCTGATTCATTTTATCCGATGGGCCTCGGATCTGAAAACCATGCACCGCTGCTGCACCTCCGAAACCCGTGACTGCTCCACCTGCAAAGACGGAGCAGCCCATATGAGCTGGGTCATGGTCAACAAACGGGCGCATATGCGCAGCGCAAAGGATCTGCAAAACTGGATTGAAATCTACGAAATGTTTGCCAAACTCTATCAGTTTATTCCCTGGTAATACCGGCAGCTTTCCAAATACTGCCTGAAACCTGAATTGAGCGGTTTTTTTCAGATAAACCGGCCGGATGTACGATAAGCGGAACTTTGCCTGTTTTACGATTTTCATCCGGCGGGTGAAAAGCCGGAAACCGCTGAGCCCCTGATATTTGCGGCCGGAAATCATTTTCAGGCCTGAGAACCGCTCAATTTGGGTTTTAACGGAGACAGCAGGATATTCAGTGCAGAATCTGACTGAGGAATAACTGCGTCCGTTCATTTTTGGGATGGGAAAAAAACTCTTCCGGCTCATTTTCTTCCACGATCTGCCCCTGATCCATAAACAGCACCCGGTGGGCCACGCTTTTGGCAAACCCCATTTCATGGGTTACCACAATCATGGTCATGCCTTCCCGGGCCAGGCTTATCATCACATCCAGCACTTCTTTCACCATTTCCGGATCCAGGGCCGAAGTGGGTTCGTCAAAAAGCATCACTCTGGGTTTCATGCACAGACTTCTGGCAATGGCCACCCGCTGCTGCTGACCGCCGGAAAGCTGCCCCGGATATTTCCGGGCCTGTTCCGCAATATGCACCTTTTCCAGATAATACATGGCTGTCTCTTCGGCTTCTTTTCGGGGAACTTTCCGCACCCAGACAGGGCCGATGGTCAGGTTTTCCAGAATCGTCAGATGGGGAAAGAGATTGAAATGCTGGAAGACCATGCCCACTTCTTCCCGGATTTTTTCAATATTCTTTAAATTATTGCTCAGTTCGATGCCGTCCACAATAATTTTGCCCCGCTGATGTTCCTCCAGGCGGTTGATGCAGCGGATCATGGTGGACTTGCCGGATCCCGAAGGGCCGCAGACCACAATGCGTTCTTTCTGCTTTACCGTAAGATGAATATCTTTCAGTACATGGAATTCGCCGTACCATTTATGCATTCCGATAATTTCAATAATGGCATTTTTTTCTGTATCATTCATGCTAAATCACTTTCTTTGTCACAACAGATTCGCTAGAAAAATTCGGACTGAATTATTTCAGCAGGTGGTAAGGCGATTTCCAGATATGAATGTGCCGCTTCCGCAGGAGTCTTAAACGGAAAGTCTGTAACCGGACTGCCGTCTGTCAGGCACTGCCGGGCTTTCAGTTTGGCACTCCTTCGCTACATTTTTTTCAGGAAATCACCGAACCGCTGCGTCAGTATATGCTTCTTTATTCATTCAGAATGTCTGTAAAAACAGCTCTTCCTCCGCTGCCGGACTCCGAACCCGTCCGGGCCGGTTCATGCTGAAAAGCAGTTCATCAGGTGCTCAGTTCCCTTTCCAGTCTCCGGCTCCATGTGGACATAAAATAACAGCAGAAAAAATAGACCAGGGCCAGAAACAGATAGGCCTCGGTTGAATACCCCATCCATTTGGGATTGGAAAGGGTGGACTGGGTGGTTTTCAGAATATCGTAGAGTGCAATGATGACCACGAGGGAAGTATCTTTAAAAGCCGAAATCAGAATGCTGACTGTGGGCGGAATAACAATTTTCAGGGCCTGGGGCAGGATAATCAGGCGCATGGTCTGAAAATAATTTAAACCGATGGAATCCGCAGCTTCAAACTGCCCTTTGGGTATGGCCTGCAGACCGCCGCGGACCACCTCTGCAATATAGGCCGCTGTAAAAAGAATAATGGCGGCCTGTGCCCGGATAATTTTATTGATGCTGACACCTTCAGGAAGAAACAGGGGAAAAATCACCGCAGACATAAAAAGCAGACTGATAAGGGGAACCCCCCGTATCAGTTCAATATACACAATGCAAAGGGATTTAATGGCCGGCATTTCAGACTGTCTTCCCAATGCCAGCAAAACCCCCAGGGGATAGGCGGCTGTAAGACCGAAAACCGAAAGCAGCAGGGTAAGGGGAAGGCCGCCCCACTGGGTGCTTTCCACAGAAGTCAGACCGAAAATACCGCCCCGCATCAGAATCCCCATCAAAGCCAGCCCGGACAGCCATCCGTACATCAGATATTTATTCCAGAAATTCCGGTTCCGGCTGATAACCAGGAGAACAAAAAGCAGCAGCATGGCAGCAAAAGGTCGCCACTGCTCGGCAGCCGGATAGAAGCCGAAGGTGATAAAACGGATATTGGAGGGGATAATGGACCAGCAGGCCCCGGAAGCCGAAGTGCAGGGTTCATTTCCTCCGTACCAAACACTGTCCACCAGTGCCCAGCGGAACAGGGGCGGAACGGTTTTCCATAAAATAAAAAAAATCAGCAGTGTCAGGAAGGAGTTGAGAGGACTGTTAAACAGATTGTTTCTCATCCAGCCGATAAACCCGACACTGGTTACGGGCGGCTTCAGATTTTCAAATGTGTTTGCGGTTTCGCTCATATTCGCTTCCGTTTAATAAAATGTTATGATTTTTTCCCGGCAGTATTCGGCAATTTGCACATATATTTTATACCCTATTCAGAAAAAATAATCCACCCAAAAAATTTCAGCAGATCGAAGAATTGCGGGAACTGTATCTCCGCATAACCCGACACTCGCACTTTACTGTAAGCTGCTGAAATAACCATACACAGAAACTACAAAAAATGCAGTGCCTGTAAAAATTAATATTTTGATTTTATTCCAAATATCAAAATCGCCATTTGCAAAGTGGGAAAGTCGGGTTAAGGGAACGCAAAGGGCCGGCCAAAAGCGATGCCTGTACAGGGAAGGATAGCGGGAACTGTATTTTTTTGCATAAGGGAACCGGAAGGTACTGCCGTGCGGGAATACAGTTTCCGTTCAGGCTTCCAAACTTTGATGAATCGGTAAAAAGTCCAAATTTCAAAAAATGCTGTTAATAAAATCAGCAGATTAATATGTATCAAAACCTGATTTTCCGACTTTTTACGAGATCGTCAAACTTTCAGTTCGGGACTCCGTCACCCTTAAGGAAACGGCATTGATGTTAGGCGGTTTCCAAATATGAATGTACCGCTTCCGGAGGAGTCTCAGACGGAAAGTCTGCGACCGGGCTGTCATTTGCCGGACACTGCCAGATTTTCAGTTCGGCACTCCTCTGGTATATTTTTTTCCGGAAATCACCTTAATACTGACAAAGCACAGGGAGAGTGAAAACAGATAAGGGGGAAATGTATTTCACCCCTTATCTGTCATCATAATAAGGTCGGATATTGTGAACGGCTTTCTACTTCCCGTAAATCACAGCCAGAATGGTGGCCTGTCCGCTTTTGGCGGCAATCCAGTGGGGTGTGTTGGAGAGATAGTAGGCACTGTCGCCCGGTTCCAGTTCAAAATGATCCTCCCCCAGTTCCAGCAGCACAGTTCCGTTTAAAACATAAATGAATTCCTCCCCGTCATGCGTGGAGATTTCTTTTTCAGGTGTTTCCTGCAGCTGCACGATCAGGGGTTCCATGCTGCGTCCTTCCACTTCGGGGGCCAGTCCTTTGTAGGAATAGATATGTTTCTGCCCTTTTTGGGAAGTGGACCGGGAAACGGTTTTCCGGTCTTTGAGCCGGGTAATGGCATAGGGTTTGTCCCCTTCCCCGGACAGCAGTTGACCGAAGGCCCCGTCCAGGGATTTGGAGAGTCTGAGAATCGTCCCCAGCTGCGGGGAGACCTCGTTTTTTTCAATCTGCGACAGCAGCTGGCCGTCAAAACCGGTTCTTGCGGAAAGTTCTTCCAGGCTCAGCCCTTTTTCCTCTCTCAGTTTCCGGATTCTTTCCCCGATATGAATGCTGGAGTCCTGTTCCGGTGTCCTGATATCACCGGTCAGGTCTTCAAAATAATCCACATTGATATGCGGTGTCTGGTCTTTGATTTCCATGAAAATCCCCCGTATTTCACAATTATGAATGATGAATTATGAATTATGAATGATGAGTATATAAATAAATCATTTATAATTCATCATTCATAATTCAGCATTTTTTATGGACGGTACTTTTCCGGCAGTACGGCTTTATCGCCCCATTCTTTGGGCAGTTTCTGGCCGGGGTCCTCCCCCAGTTTTTCTTTGCGTTTTGCCAGTCCCGGACGGGCAAATTTGGGATGCCCCTCTTTGAGTGTGCGGCCGTTGAGGATGGCTTCGGAACGCAGACGGCGGCCGATGGTTCTCTCCATCTGTTTGCCCAGCCAGAGCACACGATCCACATCCCAGCCGTGTTCAATGCCCATTTCATCAATCTGCACCAGGGTATCTTCCAGGGTCACCAGACCGACATAACGGGGATCTTTATAATAGTATTCTCCCGTACCTTTGACCGGGCAGTCATCCAGAAAGTTGGCAGGTTGTCCGCCCAGACCGCCCAGAGTGGCTTCAAAATTGGTGATGCCTGCCTGCAGAGCGGCAAGAACCGAAGCCGAGGCCACCCGTTTGGTTTCATGGAAATGGGCGATATGCAGTTTTGTATCCGGGATTTCATCCAGAATCATGGAAAAATAACGGTACACATCCGGAGCGGAGGCACTGCCGTCATGGTCGGCATGTTCAATATCATGCGCGCCGATTTCCAGCCAGCGTTTGGTGAATTCCACAGCATCTTTCATATCTGTTGCGCCGCCGATGGGGCTGCCCCAGATGGTGCTGACTGTACCGCACATTTTGATTCCCGCATCCCTGCATTTTTTGATGGAACGTTCGCATTCTTTCCAGTAATCCGGCAGAGTGGTTCCGGAATTGGCAAAATGATGTTCTTCTTCTGTGGAAACCATCATCAGCACCCGGTCCGGCCCAATGCCTTTTTCCCTGAGCTGAATGGCCCGGTCCACAGCCCCTTCCCGGATGGTGATACAGGTCAGGCAGATATCATCGTAGTTGATTCCTTTGCGTTCGCATTTTTTGCGAAAACGTTCCCCCCGCAGATGGGTCAGCAGTTCTTCCGCATCCCGGAACTGGGGCATGAGAAAGGGATTGCCCAGGTTGGTGACTTCAATATAGCGGCATCCGGCAAAAATCAGTTCTTCCAGATAAAATTTTTTGGCTTCTGTGGAAACAAATTTTTCTTCATGCTGAAAACCGTCTCTGACAGTTATATCGCCGATGGTCACTTTTTTCGGCATTTTCGGAAATATTTTCCAGTAATCGTATTCGGTCATGGCTTTATCTCCTTATATTTTATGTGTTAATGAGGTACTGGGTTCCGGGTACTGGGTTCCGGGTTCCGGGTTCCGGGTACTGGGTACTGGGTTCTTGGTTCTTGGTACTGGGTTCCGGGTACTGGGTTCTTGGTACTGGGTTCCGGGTAATGGGTTCCGGGTTCCGGGTAATGGGTTCCGGGTTCCGGGTACTGGGTACTGGGTACTGGGTTCCGGGTACTGGGTTTTTGGTTCCGGGTACTGGGTACTGGGTACTGGGTACTGGGTTCCGGGTACCGGGTTCTTGGTTCCGGGTACCGGTTTTTTGGTTCCGGGTACTGGGTACTGGGTTCTTGGTTCCGGGTACTGGGTACTGGGTACTGGGTACTGGGTTCCGGGTACTGGGTACTGGGTACTGGGAGA
>JAABRU010000327.1 GCA_011390755.1 Desulfobacteraceae bacterium
ACCGGAGGTGAGGCTCCGCCTCATACTGTGTACGGGGCGGAGCCCCGGAAAAATGCGTTACGGGGCAGAGCCCCGTAACGAGTTGTAAAGGACTTTCATATAAACGGTCATGAGCCCTGACTCACAGCGGAGCATGAAAGCTGCGCGGAGTGCGAAAATTTAGGCCGAGGCCGGTTTTTCGCAGACACTTTCATATAAACGACCATGAGGAATAACTCACAGCGAAATATGAAAATGAAGAACTGTTACAGACTGTAATAATTCAGCATTTTCATATAAACAGACATCAGGAAAGGAATAAATGAAAACAGTATATAAAACAGTCGGTCTTTTTTTTATGCTCTTCCCTGCTTTGGTCATGGCAGATGAATCGCTTTCGGTTTTTGTCAGTGTGATTCCCCAGAAATATTTTGTGGAAAAAATCGGGGGGGATCAGGTGAAGGTGTCGGTCATGGTGGAGCCGGGTGCGGGACCGACCATATATGAACCCAAACCTGTACAGATGGCCGGACTCTCCAAAGCCCGTATATATTTTTCCATCGGAGTGCCTTTTGAAAATACCTGGCTGCAGCGTTTTAAGGCTGCCAGTCCGGATATGCGGATTGTCCCGACGCAGGAAGGCATTGAAAAGATCGCCATGGCAGCGCATCATCATGAAGAAGAGGAGGCGGATGCCCATGAGGGCATCAAAGATCCCCATATCTGGCTCTCGCCTCCGCTGGTGATGATACAGGCCCGCAATATTCTGACGGGTCTGCTTCGGACAGATCCGGAACATTCTGATATATATAAAAAAAATTACAAATCATTTATCCGGGAAATCGCTGAGCTGGATACGGAAATTCTTGGAATTCTCGGAAGGGAAAAAAAGCGTTCCGAATTTATGGTCTTTCACCCGGCCTGGGGATATTTTGCCCGTGCATACGGATTGAAACAGTTTCCCGCAGAAGTGGAAGGAAAGGAACCAAAACCCGCCGAACTGCAGAAACTGATTCAGTGGGGGAAAAAAGAAAATATCCGGGCCGTATTTGTCCAACCCCAGTATTCCGCCAAAAGTGCCCGCGTACTGGCTTCGGCCATCGGCGGGCAGGTTATCGCAGCCGATCCCCTGGCACCGGACTGGGCTGAAAACCTGCGGCAGACAGCAGTGAAATTCCGAAATGCTTTGCAATAGCAGGGTGAGGAACGAACCCCGGCAGATTCAGCATGCCGGGGTTCACTGCATTCACCCGGGCCTGGCCCAAAACAATTATCTTAAACACGAACACTATAAAATAATGATCAAAAAAACAATACAATATTTTTATCATGTCTGATTCCCCTGTTATTGAAATCAGAGACCTTTATTTTTCGTATAACAGCAGACCGGTGCTGAAAAATATCAGTCTGCGTCTGGAAAAAGGGTGTTTTACAGCGCTGATTGGTCCCAACGGCGGTGGAAAAACCACTCTGCTGAAACTGATGCTCGGTCTGCTGAAGCCAAATCGGGGCGCTGTCAAAATTCTGGGCAGGCCTCCCCGGCAGGTTTCCCGGAGACTGGGTTATGTTCCCCAGGAAATCGGAATCAACCGGGATTTTCCCATTTCTGTCCTGGATGTGGTTCTGATGGGAAGAATCCGATCGTCACGGGGATGGTCCCGGGCCTGCTCCGAAGACAAAAAAGCTGCCAGAGAGATACTGGAACGCATGGATATGTGGGAATACCGCAAATCCCGCATCGGCGAACTGTCCGGGGGACAGCGTCAGCGCATATTTATTGCCCGGGCACTGGTTTCGGAACCGGAAATCCTTTTTCTGGATGAACCCACGGCCAATGTGGATTCCGGACATCAGGACAATTTTTACCGTTTGCTGCGGGAGCTGAACCGTTCGGTGAGTATCGTTATTGTCAATCATGATCTCATGGTGATTTCCAGTCAGGTCAAATCTGTGGCCTGCGTAAACCGGACCCTTCACTATCACAACGGTGCGGAAATTACCGAAGACATGATTCAGATGTACCACTGTCCGGTGGAGCTGGTGGCTCACGGCATTCCGCACCGGGTTTTACGGACACACGGGGACTGATCCATGTGGGAAGCACTTCAGTTTGAATTTATGCGCAATGCACTTGCGGCCGGGCTGATGGCTGCTGTTATCTGTGGTATTATCGGCAGTCTGGTGGTGGTAAACCGCATTGTTTTCCTGGCAGGCGGCGTGGCCCATGCCGCCTATGGCGGCATCGGTCTGGCCTTTTATTTCCACTGGCCCTATATGGTCGGTACTATGGGTTTTTCCTTTTTCTCTGCCATGATAATGGCGGCAGTCACACTGAAAAGCAAAGAGCGTTCCGATACGGTTATCGGTGTCATCTGGGCTTTGGGAATGGCGTTGGGGATTATTCTGCTGGATCTTACCCCCGGATACAATACGGATCTCATGAGTTATCTTTTCGGCAGTATTCTTACTGTTCCCGACAGGGATCTTTGGATCATGGCCGGGGTCTGCGCGCTGATTCTCACTGCCATTGCTTTCTTTTATAATGATTTTCTTGCCATCTCCTATGATGCCGAATTTGCCCGCCTGCGGGGAATTCCTGTGGTATTTTTCCATTTTTTCCTGATGGGACTGATTTCTCTTTCCGTGGTCATGGTAATACAGGTTGTGGGGCTTATTCTGGTCATCGCCATGCTGACCATTCCGCCCTATATTGCTGAAAAATATACGGGAAACCTTTTGCAGATGATGCTGCTTTCTGCTTTTCTGAGCTGCATTTTTACTGTAACGGGTCTGTGGATTTCCTACGCATATAATCTGAGTTCCGGGGCCAGTATCATCCTGGTCAGCGGGGCGGTCTTTTTTCTGTCTTTTCCGGTAAAACATTTCATAAAATCTTCCTGAACGTAAGCGGGCTGTCAAATATATTTCTGCACACTCAGAAAAGCTGCGACGGAGTGCCAAACTGAAAGTTTGGCAGACTTCCAAACTTTCAGTTTGGACTCCTCTGTCCGGACTTTTTAAAAGGATAAAAAAATTATTTGACAGTCCGGTAAGTTGTGCAGCTAAAATACAGGCCGCAGTTTTTACTGACTGCGACTTTTTTGACATGCACGGTAAATTTTTTGATAGCGGGTCAAACCGGCTGATTTGAATTCCCCTCCCCCGGAGGGACAATGCTGTTGCCTTAAGCAAAAAACTCCCTCCCCCGGCGGGAGGGGGAGGGGAGGGGAGGGGGATTCAGGCGATTTGACACACACAGGAAATTTTTTCAAAAAACGGGTTGCCGGTATCCAACTCAATATATCATATAAATCAAGGAGTTTACATCATGAAACAGAAAAATATCAGCAAAATTATTGTTCTTCTGCTCATTGCACTGTTTGCCATCCTCTTTTTTGCAATGGATCTCGGGCAGTATTTTACGCTGGAACAGCTCAAATCCCGGCAGCAGGCATTTACAGATTATTACAGGGAACATATATTTTTCACAATTGCTCTGTATATGGGAATCTATATCATTGTTACCGCGCTTTCCCTGCCCGGTGCTGCCATAATGACCCTGGCCGGGGGCGCGCTTTTCGGTCTTTGGACCGGTCTGATAATGGTTTCTTTTGCCAGTACCATCGGCGCGACCCTGGCCTTTCTGGTTTCCCGCTTTCTGCTGCGGGATTATGTGCAGAAACGTTTCGGGGAAAATCTGCGGGCCATAAATGAAGGTATCCGGAAGGAAGGGGCCTTTTACCTGTTCACCCTGCGGCTGATTCCCCTGTTTCCCTTTTTTGTCATCAACCTGCTCATGGGGCTGACCCCTATCCGCACGGGAATCTATTATCTTGTCAGTCAGATCGGAATGCTTCCCGGCACCTTTGTCTATGTCAATGCGGGAACACAGTTGGCACAAATCGAATCCCTGAAAGGCATTCTTTCACCCGGACTTCTTTTTTCCTTTGCCCTTCTGGGAATTTTTCCCCTGATTGCCAATAAAGTCATATCCATTGTCAAAGCCCGCAAAGTGCTGGCAAAATATCCAAAACCGGCAGCATTCGATTATAACCTGGTGGTCATCGGCGCGGGAGCCGCAGGACTGGTGACATCCTATATTGCCGCGGCCGTCAAAGCCAGAGTGGTGCTTATAGAAAAACATAAAATGGGCGGGGACTGCCTCAATACGGGCTGCGTACCCAGCAAGGCCCTGATCCGTTCCGCCAAAATTCTCTCCTATGTCCGGCGGGCCGGGGAATTCGGATTTCAGAAAGGCAGAATGGACTTCGATTTTGCACAGGTCATGGAACGGGTGCATAAAATTATCCGGGAAATCGAACCCCATGATTCCGTTGAACGATACACGGAACTGGGGGTGGAGTGCATACAGGGGGAAGCCCGGATTACTTCCCCCTATACGGTGGAAGTCAATGGCAGAAAGCTGACAACAAGGAGCATTGTCATTGCCACGGGTGCCCGGCCTTTTGTGCCTCCCATTTCCGGTCTGGATAAAATCAATTATCTCACATCGGACAATGTCTGGAATATCCGCACCCTGCCCCGGCGTTTTATTGTGCTCGGGGGCGGCCCCATCGGCTGCGAAATGACACAGGCATTTGCCCGCTTAGGTTCGGAAGTGACCCAGGTGGAGATGTTCCACCGGATCATGGGGCGGGAGGATCCGGAGATTTCCGATCTGATGAAAATACAGTTTGAAAAAGAGGGCATCCGGGTACTTACAGAACACCGGGCAAAAGAGGTCCGTAGCGAAGGGGAGGAAAAAGTGCTGCTCTGCGAGAACAAAGGGGAGGAAGTGCGGATTCCCTTTGATGAAATT
>JAABRU010000147.1 GCA_011390755.1 Desulfobacteraceae bacterium
CGGAGCGTGGGCGAAAGACCGCTCCGCCCAACTTTCGCACTCCGGGTTTCTCTGAATAAAATACCGGATATAATCAGCATGAAACAATTTTCTCAAAGGGTATGTTACATTACACCATTACTCAAAATATTTTCCCCACTTTTTCCGGGGGAATCCAATATCCGGGCATCTTTCGGAAACCCGGGTAACCGGAAATCTTTTGAGTAACAGTAGATCGAAAAGTTTCCCCCGGATACGGTTTTACAGCTGTCCCGGAGTGCGGAAACTGTATTTCTGCACCGCCGCATCTACCGGTTACCCCTTGCAAAAATACAATTTTTGCACTCCTCCGGAAACTTTTCGATCTACTGAGTAATGGTATATCCGGCAGAACAGGGATATTCTCCGCGCCTGCCAGAATCTGAAGTACAGCGATGGCATCTGCCAGATTCAGATTTCTGGTTCTCAGGTTTCCGTTCAGGATTGTGATATCCGTCTGTAATGCGGATGTGGCAAAGTCCCGGCCGCAGGTGTCATTAAGCCGGACACTGCTCAGTGGTCTGTCAAATAAATATTTTACCCTTTTAAAAAGTCCGGAACGGGGAGCCCGGACTGAAAGTCCGGCAGTGTCCGGCGGATGACAGTCCCGCTCACAGACTTTCCGTCTGTGACTCCCTCAGATTCGGTACATTCATATTCGGAAATCGCCTTACATCGCTTATGGAATTATCCGTTTTTTAATAAATCCGCCGGAAAACCGCCGCAACAATCACACCCAGCAGCATGGAGACGAAAGCGTTTTTGGTTTTATACGCACACAAGGCCGTACAGAAAGCCCCCGCACATCCGCTGATTCCGGATGAAACCATGCCCGGAACAATCAGGGACAGCAGAATGCTTCCGGGAAGTGCATCCATAAAGCGTTTAAACGGACCGGATTTCGGCAGTTTATCTGCAAGCATCAGCCCTCCGAAACGCAGGAACCAGGTCACACATGCGGCCATTGCAATGGTAATATATACAGATAGCTGCAAACTGTTATCCGTCATCATATGCTCCCTTTTTTTCTTTTGCGGATATATCCGGACAGGAAAATGCGGAAAACAGTGCCCCCCCCATGCCTCCGATAACAATATACCATTTTCCCGGCAGATAGCGGTGGGCCAGTACGGAAAAAACCGCGGCAAAAAGCCAGGGGAGCGCATCCTCCCTGCCCCGCCAAAGACTTACGGTCAGAGCAGTAAATACGGCAATGAAAACAAAATCCAGGGCATAATATTCCGGATTTTGAATCACAGCGCCGAGCCGGTGACCTGCAAGGGTTCCCATGCACCAGGCTGTCAGTACACATACACCGCCGCCCAGAAGAAACAGAGGGGTGGCATTCCCTTTCCGGTATTCCGCCATTGTAACCGCCCAGTTTTCATCTGCCACCAGATGCATAATTCCCATTTTCTGCAAAAGACTGCTGCGGGAAAAAAGCGGATTCAGGGAGGCCCCGATGAGCATATAGCGGAGATTGACAATCATTACTGCCAGTGTGATTTCCGC
The DNA here is from genome assembly GCA_011390755.1 of Desulfobacteraceae bacterium. Classification (GTDB taxonomy): domain Bacteria; phylum Desulfobacterota; class Desulfobacteria; order Desulfobacterales; family Desulfococcaceae; genus JAABRU01. The sequence goes on from JAABRU010000147.1 coordinate 1,531, forward strand.
AATGGGCAAAGGTGCAATCCACATTTCCACCATGACGAACTGGGCAGAACCTGCAAAAACCGACAGATTCATCAGCAGCAACTGGGGCCAGGTAATTCCTTTCTGCGCGGCCAGTACACCCAGAATACTGCCGTAGGCGCCTACACTGGCCGCAACCGGCAGATTTTTGATAAAACCGTTTCGGAACATCGGGAAAAATCCTCCTTTGCAGAATACCGTTTACGAACCGGTTTTCTTATTGTTTCAAAAATATTACGGTATTTGTTCCATCCGCCCCCCGCCATAAAACATGCGCGGATGACAGAGCCGGGGGGACAGTATTTATACAAAATCAGCAGATCGGAAAGTTTCCGGAGGAATGCGGAAACTGTATTTTTGCATAGGGAACCGGAAGGTGCGGTCATGCAGAAATACAGTTTTTGCACTCCGCTACGGCCGTGAAACCGCATCCGGGAAAAATTTCCGATCTACTGAAGATAAGTAATCTGCATAATGGCCGCGGCTGTTTTTTTACTAATGCATTTATATTCATGGACACAGTCGGCCCGAAACTGAAGAAACTCTTTTTCTTTCACCCGAAAGGTTTTTCCCTTAACGGTGATCCCAAATACCCCTTTTACAACAAATATATATTCGTAAACCTCTCCTGCATGGGGTTCTCCGGAAAACGCCGTATCCGGATCAATTTCAATATAATAAATTTCATAAGACTGCTCCGGTTCAAAGGGAATGAGGGGATAAACGCGATAATGATTATGTTCTGCGGTGAGGGGGGCGTTTTCTGTAAATGAGCGCACTTCCGCCCTTACTGCCGGTTTCCGGAGCAGGTTTGTGAAAGATACTTTCAGACCGTTGGCGATTTTCCATATCGTTGCAATTGTGGGGCTGGATTTGCCGGTCTCGATCTGTCTGAGCATGCTTTTGCTTACCCCGGTCACCTGGGAAAGCCGGTCCAGGCTGAAATTTCTGCTTTCTCTTATATTACGCAGATTGTCTGCGATTGCCGAATGTTCCATATAGCAGTATCCTGATAATAAGTTGATTTCCGGAAAAAAAGATGATACCGGAGGAGTGCCGGACGGAAAGTCCGGCAGTGTCCGGCAGATGGACAGTCCGCTCACATACTTTCCGTCTGTGACTCCTTCGGAGACGGTACATTCATATTTGAAAATCACCTAAATACTCCCTTCCCGGCGGATAATGCTGCTGCCTTAAGGAATATTTTCCAGTACTCTGTCAACGTTTACATGACGGGGTAAACCACTCATGTAAGGGCGTATTGCATACGCCCCGGTTCTGCGCCGGGCGGGTGTATGCAATACGCCCCCGGACACCCCGCTGACAGGCGTGTGCAATATACCCCTGCACCTTAGGCAACAGTACTGCCATCGAGGGAGGGGAACTTAGGGAGTCCGGACACCGGCCCCTGAATAAACAATATAACAATCAAAAATATGTTATATTATACATACGGCCCTTTCTTCCGTCAAGAGATAAAATCAGCCCCCCGGCAAAACTTCGGTCCGCAGATTTTTAAAAAACCGCCCCGCGTTTTTTCCCGAAATCCGGCACTTTCCGCAGCAGGTCTTTTCTCACTTCCCCGGCATTGCGGTAGCGTTTTTCCGGATTTTTATCCAGCATTCTCAGCATCACCGTTTCCAGCACTTCGGATATGTCCGGTGTCAGCTGACGGGGAGGCAGGGGATGCATTTCCAGAATCATATCCATATGATCTTTTTCATTGGAAGCATAAAAGGGCAGGGTTTCAGTGAGGAAAAGATAGAGAAGAACCCCCATGGCCCATACATCACTTGCCAGACAGCTTTGCCCTTTAAACTGTTCCGGAGCCATAAAAGGTCGGGACCCCACCACGGTTTTGCTGATGTTCCGCTTAGACAAATCCTTTGCAATACCGAAATCAATGAGTTTCAGCCTTCCCGAAGGCCGGATAATGATATTTTCCGGTTTGATATCCCGGTGCATAATCCGGTGTTCATGGGCATGTGTCATGACCGAAAGCAGCTGCAGAAAAATATGTTCTTTTTCCGCCCGTTCCATGCCCTGTTCCAATAAAAACTGCAGGTTCTGCCCTTCAATATATTCCTGAATCAGAATGATCCTGTCTTTTTCTTTAACCACTTCCGTCAGATGCACGACATTGGGATGGAAAGACAGACGCTTCAGGATAGCCGCAGCGCGCAGGGCCGGGATATTCATCCGCGCGCTGTGCGGAATTTTTGCCACGGCCGGGCTGTCCTGTCCTTTTTTCCGCACCAGCCAGACCTCTCCGAATCCGCCGGTCCCCAGCAGACGGATTTTTTCCCATTTCCGGGCAATCGGTGCATCTTTTTCCTTTCCAAAAAGCAGGAGGGGAGAAAAATAACGCAGACTGTCCTGAAATCTGGAGATAATTTTCTGCAGTACAGAAGTTTCTGTTTTTTCACTTTCGGCTTTTTTTTCCGGCGACGGACGGGGGGCATGGAGAATGCTCTGACCGTATTCCAGCAGCACATAAAAACGGACGGAAAAAGCAGTTTCATCCAGCGGCAGCACCCAGTAGTCATCGGCTCCGCTGCGGAGATATTCCCGGATACGGGAAGTCAGATCCGGCGGAATCAGCAGGAGAATCGGAACAGGATCGGAAAAAATCTGCCGCAGCTGCCGGATTTCCTGTTCCGGCTGCCTGCGTTTCTCATCCGGTTGCAGAACCGCAAGGCATATATTTTCTGTACCGGCAGACAGAGAATCCGCGTCAATAGTGCAGAATTCCGCGGATTCAGTTTCAACTTCAAAAGAAGAAAGCAGGCGGCGGATATGTTCGCTTTCCTCCTTTTCCAGGCAGATGAGCAAAACTTTTTCATGCATTTCCATTCAGGACTCCCTTTTCTGCGTTTCCGCGCGATACAAAAAATTCTGCCGGAATTATCCTAAAATACCGAGGCCTTTGTCAACTTTCTTTTTTTACCGGAAATATTTCGGGTATGGCAATAATTTACATGCGGGCAGTTTTATGATATGCATCCTTTGTAATCCCCATAAAAAACCGGCGGAACGTTTACAGACTTCCGGAGTCAGAAAAATCTTTACACAGAAAGAATGCTGATATAAACAGCAGGTTTAATTTTTTATGAAATCATCCGGATTCGTGATGTTTCATTGCATCAGCACTCATGAATCCGCAGCTGCAAAATTTTGAACATGCCAAGGAAACGAAATTATGCATAAATTACTTACAGACAGCCCCGGGCAGAAAATGCTGCTCCTGGGAAATGAAGCCATTGCCCGCGGGGCGATTGAGGCCGGGGTGGCCTTTGCCAGCACTTATCCGGGAACACCGTCTTCTGAAATCTCTCTCAGTCTCTTTCAGATGTCCAAAGAAAGCGATCTGTATTTTGAATACAGCACCAATGAGAAAGTGGCCCTGGAAGTGGCTGCTGCCGCTGCCAATGCCGGTGTGCGCGCCATGTGCATGATGAAGCATGTGGGCCTGAATGTGGCTGCGGATGTGCTCATGACCCTGGCCTATCTGGGATGCAAAGGGGGCATGGTGATTCTGACAGCCGATGACCCCTTTATGTTTTCCAGTCAGAATGAGCAGGACAACCGCTATTATGCCAAACTGTCCGGTCTTCCCCTGGTGGAACCCTCTTCGGTGGAAGAAGCCAAAGAAATGATGCCCTATGCCTTTGATCTCTCGGAAAAACTGGGAGAACCGGTGCTTTTCCGCACCACAACCCGGATCAACCATTCCAATGCAGTGGTGAGACTGGGGAACCTGCGGGAACGGAAATGCAAAGGTGATTTTGTCAAAAATCCCTTTGCCTATGTCTGTGTGCCCGCGGTATCCCGCAAACTTCATGTCCGCCTGCTGGAAAATATGGACAGCGCACGGGAGGAAGCCGAAAAATCCCCTTTCAATCTGCAGAAAGGGGAAGGAAAATGGGGGATTATCTGCAACGGGGTCAGTTATAATTATGCAGCCGACGGTGTAAAGGATCTGGGAACAGAAGACAAAGTGCGGATTCTCCGCCTGGGTTTTTCCCACCCCCTGCCCGAAAAAATGATACGGGATTTTCTCGGAAACTGTGAAAAGGTTCTGATCATCGAAGAAGGGGAACCGGTACTGGAAGAGGCCGTGAAGGCCATTGCCCAGGAAGCCGGACTCATGCTGCCCATCCGGGGAAAAACCCCGGAACTCTTCTCCCGGCTCTATGAATTTGATCCCGCTATGGTGCGCAAAGGAATTGCCACCTGTTTTGGCATCCCCTATGCCGCACCCGCGGTTCCCGATCTTTCGGATCTGCCGGAAATTCCCCAGCGTCCGCCCACACTCTGCGCGGGCTGCTCCCACCGGGCCACCTATTATGCGGTGAAAAAAGCAGCCGAAGGAAAAGACACCATCTATCCTTCGGACATCGGCTGTTATACCCTGGGATTTCTGCCGCCCCTGTCCATGGCCGATTTTGTCATCTGCATGGGGGCCTCTGCGGGAACCGCCTGCGGTTTTTCCAAAGTCACGGATAAAAAAGTGGTGGCCTTTATCGGGGATTCCACCTTTTTCCATTCCGGTATTGCGGGCCTGATCAATGCGGTTTTCAATCAGCACAACTTCACACTGGTCATTCTCGACAACGGCACAACCGCCATGACCGGTCATCAGCCCCATCCGGGTGTGGATATGACAAAACTGAATATGGAAGGCTACGGCAGAATTTCCATTGAAGCCGTGGTCCGGGCCATCGGTGTGGAGCATGTGACCGTCATCAGACCCTTCAGGGTGGGAAAGAGCATTGAGGCCGTGAAAGAAGCCCTTGATTTTGAGGGTGTTTCTGTGATTATCTCCCAGGAGATCTGTTCTTTGTACGCCAAAAGCCTGAAAGAGCATAAGGGACGGCCTTTCCGTGTCAATCCCGGCAAATGCAAAAATCACCGGAACTGCATAGATGATCTGGCCTGCCCGGCATTCTATTTACAGAATGAAAGGGTAATGATTGACCCGGAACTCTGCTGGGGATGCGCGGTATGCGCGCAGATCTGCCCGGAAAATGCCATTGTGCCGGTGAAGAAATAAATACGCCGGGTTCTGACACCTGAATTCTTAAAATATATATACTTTAAGAAAATATTTTTGGGCAGTTCGACAGGCTCACTGCCCTGATCCCTGAGCCTGCCGAAGGGAGCCAGTCGAAGGGGGCGTAAGTCCAAAATAATTATCTTAAACACTATACAGGAATATTATATATGGATATAACAAGACTGATAATAGTCGCTGTAGGCGGGCAGGGAAATCTGCTGGCCTCCCGCGTGATCGGGGAAACAGCCCTGCTTTCGGATGTACCGGTGCGCATGAGTGAAATCCACGGCATGGCCCAGCGCGGGGGAGTGGTGGAATCGGCCATTGTGTTCGGGGATGCGGAAAGCACGATTATTTCCGATGGGGAAGCGGACCTGCTGGTGGGGTTTGAACCTTCGGAAACCCTGCGTGCTTTAAACAAATGCAATGGCAGAACCACTGTCATCAGCAACCTTTCCCCCCTGTCGCCCTTTACCGTAACCATCGGAAAGGCCGTATATCCGAAACTTTCGCAGATACAGGAACTTATCCGGGCAAAAACCGGCAGACTGATCGCCTTTGATGCGCGGGAACTGGCGGAAAAAGCCGGGAATGTCATGGCCGTGAATATGGTACTGGTCGGAGCAATGGCCCAGACCGGCATTCTGCCCCTGACCGTGGAGAATTTCAAAGAGGCCATCCGCACGAAGACCAAAAAAGCATTTGCGGATATCAATCTCAAAGCCTTTGACCTCGGCTTTGCCGAAGCGGAAAAGGCAGGTTGATGCCATGCCGGAAACTGCCAGCAGACTGAAGCATTTCAGTGAATCCGTCATCCGGGAAATGACCCGCGTGGCCGATAAATATAATGCCATCAATCTTTCCCAGGGATTTCCGGATTTCGATCCGCCCGCGGCACTGGTGAAAGCCGCGCAGAAAGCCCTGGAAGACGGGTTCCACCAGTATGCGGTCACATGGGGGGCCCCCCGCTTCCGCCAGGCCCTGGCCCGGAAACAGCAGCACTGGATGGGACTTGATCTGGACCCGGATACCCATATTGTCGTCACCTGCGGGGGAACCGAAGCCATGATGACCGCCATGATGACGGTCTGCAATCCGGGGGACAAAGTGATTATTTTCTCCCCCTTTTATGAAAATTACGGGGCCGATACCATTCTGTCGGGAGCGGAACCGCTTTTTGTTCCCCTGCATCCCCCGGATTTCGGATTTGATCCGGATGAACTGCGCACGGCCTTTGAAAAGGGAGTCAAAGCCCTGGTGCTCTGCAATCCCTCCAATCCCAGCGGCAAAGTCTTTACAGGGGAGGAAATGCGGATTATCGCGGCGCTGGCAATGGAATTCGATGCCTTTGTCATTACCGATGAGGTTTATGAGCATATTGTGTATCCGCCCCATGAGCATATCTATATGGCCTCGCTTCCCGGCATGAGGGAAAGAACCCTTTCCACCGGTTCCCTTTCCAAAAGCTATTCCATCACGGGCTGGCGGCTCGGTTATGTGATTGCCCCGGAAAACATCATCCGCGAAGCCAGAAAGGTGCATGATTTTCTGACGGTGGGGGCGGCGGCCCCGCTGCAGGAGGCAGCGGTCACGGCCCTGGATTTTCCCCTGTCCTACTATAAGGAGTTACAGGCGGGATATATCCGCCGCCGGGACTGTTTTCTCTCTTATCTGGATCAGGCCGGTCTGCGCTATACCCGTCCCCAGGGAGCCTATTATGTACTGGCGGATATTTCGGATTTCGGATTTGAAAGTGATGATGCCTTCTGCCGGTGGATGGCAAAGGAGATCGGTGTGGCAGCGGTTCCGGGTTCCGGTTTTTTCCGGGAACCGGTGCGGCATCTCATCCGTTTCCATTTTGCCAAACGGGAGGAAACCCTGCGGGCTGCCGGGGAACGTCTGCTGACTTTGCCGGAAAAAATGTAAAACATTGTGCAAAAGGGATCTGTTCCCTGATTTTTTTCTTGCATTTATTGATATTATTCTATATTTCATGGACACAGGAATAATTGTAAACCTTTTTCTGTATAGTAATTCCGGCAGGGCAGTCCTGCCGGGCTGTTAAAACGACAGGTAGCGGGTCAGACCTGCTGATGTTTATAAACGCGGAGAACACAGTTTTTCTGTGTTTTCATCAGGGACTTTCCGACAAATCATCTGCCCGTCCGAAGGGGCGGACACAGGGGCCGCCCCTGCACGTTCCGGATAAAAAACGGGTATTTTATTTTTTGGCAATCCCCTGCGGTTCAGCGGATTTGCCCCGCTATCAAATGATAATATAATTCAGGAGGTGCAGAATAGCTAAGCCAAAACAAACAGATAAGGTGAATATTAATCGGCAGATCAGGGCAAGAGAAGTGCGGGTAATTGATCCGGACGGAAATCAGATTGGTGTTGTTCCGACCCATAAAGCACTGGCAACGGCCAATGATTTCGGTCTTGACCTTGTGGAAGTATCCCCCCATGCCAAACCGCCTGTCTGCAAGATTATGGATTACGGGCGGTTTAAATATGAGCAGACCAAAAAGCAGCAGGAAGCCAAAAAGAAACAGAGTACATTCCAGGTCAAGGAAATCAAAGTCCGGCCCAAAACCGGGGATCATGATCTGGATGTAAAAATGGGGCGGATCCGTAAATTCCTCGACAGAAAAGACAAAGTCAAAGTTACGGTGATGTTCAGGGGACGTGAGATCACTCTTTCCCAGCGGGGCAGGGAACTGCTTCAGGAAATTGCCGAAAATCTGGAAGATATTGCAGTAGTGGAACAGTATCCCAAGTTTGAAGGGCGTACCATGGTGATGATTATGTCTCCCAAGTAAGCGGCTCCCGGAATAAACAGGGCTTTTTACGGCTTTTGTTTTTATATCCTGCCTCCTGCAAAGCAGAAACAGAAGTTTCCGGCAGGTAATACGGCAGACGGCTGCTGAAAAATCATTTCACTGCTTATCCGGCAGAGATCCCTCTTCTCTGTCATCTCCTTCCGGCAGACCTGTGGAATCGTTTTTATGATAATCCGACTGCCCCGTTTTATGGATTCGGAAAGAATTTCCGGGCTGTTATGCGTCGTCCCCGCTGTTCCGTCAGGGGTAAATTGGCGGGTATGCAGCACCCTGAAATTTCTGCGGATATGCGGGCATGTATTGCATACGCCCCTTCCGGGAGCAGGTCCGGGGCGTATGCAACGCGCCCTTACCGGAGTGAGGTAACCGGCATAATTGATATTTCTATCCCCGTCAGGCGGAGGGCGTATGCAGTACGTCCTTACAGGAGCAGCCCCTCATTCAAAACCTGACACTGCGGGACTCTTTGTTTTTTCCGTATCCCCCATATGAGCTGATTTCCGGAAACAGAATTCGGATGCCCGCCCGGGGGGAATATCTGTAAAACAGTTCTTCCCCCCTGCCGCATTCAGTAAGCACCTCGTCAAAAATTTTGTAATATCCGCAGGGGTAAACCTTTGCCGGGCAACCACAGGGGATTGCCCCTACAGAAAATGTTACGGAATTTCTGTGTAGGTACTTATGTACCGGCTTTTTACAGCGGATACGTTTTTTTTTCAGCAAATCAGTATCCGGAAGGATGGTTATGTTTTTTTTCCGGCAGTTCCGCGCTGTTTTTCTGCCGGATTTTCCGGACGGTACTGTTTTTTTATTGATCTGTTCCGAATTTTATGTTAAATTTATCATTTTCGTTTTTTAAGAAAAAATCTGTTGCAACATCATACAATGCAGGGAGTAATCATTATGCCGAAAATCAAAACAAACCGGGCTGCGGCCAAAAGATTCAAAAAAACAGGAACCGGCAAATTTGTGTATGAAAAGGCCTTCGGAAGCCATATTCTGACAAAGAAAACCCGGAAACGGAAGAGAGCTTTGCGCAAAGCAAATATCATTCATAAAAGCAATATGAAAGAAATCAGACTGCTGCTGCCCAACAGTTAATCATCAAATTCGGAGAGCCGGAAATTATCTGATATTCGGATATTCCGCGCAGAAGGAGAAAAAATGCGTATTAAAAGAGGATTCAAAGCAAGAAGACGCCGGAAAAAGGTGCTGAAACTGGCCAAGGGTTTCCGCGGGGGGCACAGCAAACTGTTCCGCACCGCAGCAGATACGGTTGACCGGGCACTGATGTATGCCTACCGGGACCGCAAAGCCCGGAAACGGGATTTCAGAAAACTCTGGATTACCCGGATCAATGCCGCGGCCAGAATGAATGATCTGAGCTACAGTAAATTTATCCACGGGCTGAAACGGGCGGATGTGGAGCTGGATCGCAAAGTTCTTGCCGAGCTGGCCATTTCCGACCCCTCGGCATTCTCTCAGATTGCAGGTCTGGCCGCTGCACAGCAGTAAGGGATTTCCCCAAAAATAAAATACCCGTTTTTATTCGGAGCATGCAGGGGTGCCCCCCTGTGTCCGCCCATTCGGACGGGTGGATTATTTATTGATAAATCCCTAAACAGTTTTCAGTGACTGGCAGAAATATCACTGCCCTGCGCATTCCGGTGCTGCAGAAAACTGCCGGAATCAGGATAGGCGAAATACGGATATGTAATCGTGGATAATATTGAAAAAATCAAAGATGATGCATTGGCAGAACTCCGGAATGCATCCGAAACGGAAGAGATCAGAGCCCTTTCTGTCCGCTATCTGGGGAGAAAGGGAGTAATAACACAGTTTCTCAGAAATATTTCCGGACTTCCTGCAAAAGAAAGACCGGCTGCCGGAAAGCGGGCCAATGAAGTCAAAAAGGAGCTGGATGCCGCATTTTCCGCGGCTGCGGAATTGCTGGCGGCCCGGAAAACTTCCGGTGATCAGGGCATTGATGTATCCCTGCCCGGCAGAACAGTGCCCCGCGGCTACCTGCATCCCCTGACACAGGTGACAAGGGAAATATGTGAAATTTTTGTGCGCATGGGCTTTGACATTGCCGAAGGCCCGGAAGTGGAAAAAGATTATTATAATTTCGAGGCCCTGAACATTCCCAAAGACCATCCCGCGCGGGATATGCAGGATACGTTTTATGTGTCCGACAATATTGTTCTGCGGACCCAGACCTCCCCCATGCAGGTGCGCACCATGGAAAAACAGCCGCCGCCGGTGCGCATTATCTCCCCCGGCAAAGTCTACCGCTGTGATTCCGACATTACCCATACCCCCATGTTCAGTCAGGTGGAAGGGCTGCTGGTGGACAGAAATGTCAGTTTCGGGGATCTGAAGGGAACCCTGACGGCCTTTGTTCACCGCATGTTTGATGAAGATACAAAACTGCGCTTCCGGCCCAGTTTTTTCCCTTTCACCGAACCCAGTGCAGAGGTGGATATTCAGTGTATCATGTGCCGCGGAAAAGGCTGCCGCGTCTGTTCCCACAGCGGCTGGCTGGAAATTCTCGGTTCGGGCATGGTGCATCCGGCCGTATTTGAAAATGTGGGATATGACACTTCCCGCTATTCCGGTTTTGCTTTCGGAATGGGCGTGGAACGCATTGCCATGCTCAAATACAGCATAGATGATATCCGCAAATTCTTTGACAATGATCTACGATTCTTAAGGCAGTTTTAAATGAAAGTCAGTCTGAAGTGGTTGCAGGAATATATTGATCTTGATGACAGGGACATGCCGGTTTCCGAAATCTGCAGAAGGCTCACCATGGCCGGTCTGGAAACCGATACGGTAACAGATCCCTATGCCTGGCTGGATACAGTTCGGGTGGGCCGCATATCCGCAATTCACCCCCATCCCAACGCTGACAGGCTGCGTGTGTGTGAAGTGGAGACAGGAGAACAGTCTTACCGGGTGGTCTGCGGCGCGCCCAATGTGCAGGAAGGGATGCTGTCCCCCCTGGCCCTGCCCGGCACAGAATTTCCGGACGGAAAGGTTCTGGAAAAAAGTGTTATCCGCGGCGAGGCTTCCGAAGGAATGCTTTGCAGTGAAAAAGAACTGGAACTGGGAAACCGCAGCGCAGGCATTATGGAACTGCCGGGCCATCTCCTGCCGGGTACAGGACTGGCAGCTGCCCTGCATCTCTCGGATGCCACCATTGAAATTGATCTGACCCCCAACCGTCCCGACTGCCTGAGCCTCATGGGAGTTGCACGGGAAATCGGGGCATCTGTGCGGAAAAAAATCACTTATCCGGAAATCCCTCTTCCCCGGGGGGAAAAGAATATCCATGAACTGAGCTCCGTAACAATCGAGGCCCCGGAACACTGCCCCCGCTATGCGGCACGGCTGATCGAAGGGATCACCGTAAAGCCTTCTCCCCCCTGGCTGCAGGAACGGATGCGCTCTGTAGGTCTGCGCCCCATCAATAATATTGTGGATGTGACCAATTTTGTCATGATGGAAACCGGTCAGCCCCTGCATGCCTTTGATTTCGATCATCTGGAAGAAAACCGCATTGTGGTGCGCACTGCCGGTGAAGGGGAAACATTTACGACCTTAGACGGCAAAGAACGGAGCCTGAACCCGGAAATGCTCATGATCTGCGACGGCAAAAAGCCGGTGGCCATCGCCGGGGTGATGGGCGGGCTGAATTCGGAAATTGAAGACAGTACAACGCGGGTACTCATTGAAAGCGCGTATTTCAACCCGGTCAGCATCCGGAAAACCGCCAAAAAACTGGGACTGGCCACGGATGCCTCCCACCGTTTTGAGCGGGGTGCGGACCCCGAAGGCACTCTCAGAGCAATGGACAGGGCAGCGCAGCTTATGCTGGAAACGGGCGGCGGCACACTGGTGCAGGGATATATTGATGAACATCCTCTGAAAGTGGAAAATACACCGATTCTCCTGCAAACCGCCCATGCCAACCGGCATCTGGGACTGCAGCTGTCCACGGAAGAAATGGCAGATCTCCTGCTTTCGGTGGAATTCAGTGTGGAAAAAGAAGGGGAGGATGCGCTCCGGGTCACGCCACCCTCTTTCCGGGTGGATGTTTCCCGGCCCGAAGACCTGATGGAAGAAATTGCCCGTCTGTGGGGCTATGACAATATACCGGTTACTTTTCCGGCCATCCCTTCCGAAGCCGTATCACCGGCACCCCGGGTGCTGATGCGGAACCGGGTGCGGGATATTATGAGCTCATGCGGATTTGCCGAAGTGGTAAACTACAGTTTTATCCATGAACAGTCCTGTAACCGGCTCGGATTTTCAGAAAATGATGAGCGGCGGAGAATGCTGCATATTCTCAATCCCATCACCGAAGATATGTCGGTCATGCGGACGAGCCTGATTCCCGGTCTGCTGGAAAATATGGGGAAAAACCTTTCCCGTCAGAACCGGAACCTGAAAATATATGAAATCGGTAAAATATTTCTCAGTAAAGGACAGGAAAGCATCCCCGATGAGACAGAAATGCTTGCGGCTCTGTGGACCGGCAGTCGCACGGATATTTCCTGGCACGAAAAAGAAATCCCCTGTGATTTTTATGATCTGAAAGGCGCGGCAGAAGGACTCTTTCGGCAACTGGGAATACAGGCGGATTTTACAGCACTGCCCGAAGAACAGTGTACATACCTGCGCCCCGGCTATGCAGCCCGGATTTCTGTGCAGGGGCAGGATGCCGGATGTATCGGAGAAATTGCCGCATCTGTATTGCAGACCTGGGATCTGAAGCAGACAGCCTATATTTTTGAAGCGGATATGGATAAACTGCGGCCCATGATTTCCCACCAGAAAGAATCCCGGCCCCTGCCGAAATATCCTTCTGTTTCCAGGGACATTAGCCTGATTGTGGATAAAGGCACTGAAGTGGCGGCCCTGCTTGACAGTGTGCGGAACATGGAAGAAGCACTTTTGGAAGAAATCATTCTCTTTGATGTATATGAGGGAAAGAATATCCCCGGGGGCAAGAAAAGCGTATCCTTCCGTATTGTTTACCGTTCCGCAGAAAGTACACTGGAAGATGAAAGCGTTACTGCCATTCATAAAAAAATTTCCGATATGCTTTTGAAAAAATTTCATGCAGCATTCCCGGAATAATCCGATTTCCGGAACGGGAAACCTTCCGCCGTGTTTTGCATCCGGAAACAATTGACATCCGCAGCAAATCGTCTTAATTTAAAAATCTGTTATACATAATGCCCTTTTGTGCTAAAATACATTTCACGGGAAGAGCAGTTTATTCTCAGCCTTTCGTGCTCTGTCAACTTTGAAATTATGAGTTAAAAAACAGCCGATTTTTCCAAACATCCGATGTTTATGTGTATACTATTCCGGTTCAGGTTTTCCCGGGTACGAAATTTGCGTCAACTGTCAACCGCAACTGTTTGGCGGGAAGGTGATAAAATTTCGTGTCTGTTTTTGGAAAAAACAAAACCGGATCAGTATACCTGAACTCACAATATCAAACCTGACAAATGCATTAGGGAATTTCCCGAAATGAACATCCCCCCGAATGCAGCCGGGGGAAGCGGATTTTTGTCCCCGTCTTTTCAAAAGACCGGGCAAAACACTGGAATCAAACGCTGGGGCCGACTGCTTTTTCCCCCGCTTCCGGGGTGTGTTTTAGGCACTCAGCAAAAAATAACTGCCCCGTTTCATCTGATCGGGGGACGGAATGCACAGTTTCTGTTTATCCGCAGGATATTTCCGGAGGATGTATTTCTTACCGGGTCCCTTATTGGGGAAGCCCCTTCCTGATGATTTCGTAAAAAGTCGGAAAATCAGGTTTTGATACACATTTATCTGCTGATGTTATGAACAGCGGTTTCCGGCAATCTGATTTTTTACGGGTTTATCCTTCTTCATTAACATAAAAATATAAAAGGAAAAAAGTATGAAGCCGGTGGAAATTGCAAAAGGAGTGTATGATGTTGGCGTTATTGACTGGAATATCAGGGATTTTCACGGATATTCCACGCATCTGGGAACCAGTTACAATGCCTTTCTGATTGTGGATGAAAAAACGGTACTGATTGATACCGTAAAAAAAGACTTTGCGGATCAGATGCTGCGCAATATATCGCAGATTATTGATCCGGCCCAAATAGATATGGTTATCAGCAACCATACGGAAATGGATCACAGTGGCAGTCTTCCCTATATTATGAGCAGGGTGGGAGCAGACAAACCTCTCTGCTGCTCCAAAATGGGAGAAAAAAACCTGTCCCGGCATTTCAGCGAAAAATTCAATTATCAGGCGGTCAGTGAAGGGGATGAAATTTCCTTAGGCAGCCGGACCCTGACTTTTATAGAAACCCGGATGCTGCACTGGCCTGACAGCATGTTCACCTATCTGAAAGAAGACAAAATTCTTTTTTCCAGCGATGCCTTCGGACAGCATTATGCGGGCCATGAGGAATTTGATGATGCAGTGGGTGAGGCCATCATGCCCCATGCAAAAAAATATTTTGCGAATATTCTGCTGCTTTATGCTCCCCTCATTCTCAAACTGGTGGACAAAGTAACGAAACTCGGTCTGGAATTCAGTATGATCTGCCCGGATCACGGCGTATTGTGGAAAAATCCGGGAAAAATCATAGAAGCCTATGCCAAATGGAGTCAGCAGGAAGCGGAACAGAAAGCTGTCATCATTTATGATACCATGTGGAGCAGCACCCATAAAATGGCAATGGCCATTGCAGACGGTCTTCATGCCGAAGGCATTGATGTCCATCCCATGAAACTGAGAGGTTTTGATCGCAGCGATATCATGACTGAGGTGCTGGATGCCAAAGCCGTTATCATAGGATCTCCCACATTGAACAACGGCATTTTCCCATCAGTGGCCGATTTTCTGACCTATATGAAAGGCCTGAAACCCCAGAACAAAATCGGTGCGGCTTTCGGTTCCTACGGATGGAGCGGTGAATCGGTGAAGATTCTGGAAAAAGAGCTCAGTGATATGAAATTTCAGATGATGGAATCGGGTCTCAAACATCAGTATGTGCCCGATGAAACTGCTTTGGAAAAATGCACTGCATTCGGGAAAAAAATCGGACAGGCCATCAAAGAAAAAGCATAATTCCCCATTTTCATACAGCACGGAAACCGGCAAGGCAGCCGGTTTCCGTTCCCATAAGGCGATTTCCGAATATGAATGTACCGAATCTCTGAGGGAGTCACAGACGGAAAGTCTGTGAGCGGGGCTGTCATGCGCCGGACACTGCCAAACTTTCAGTTCGGCACTCCTCCGGTATCATCTTTTCCGGAAATCACCTAATGCTCTGTTTCAGTTAAAATTGTGGATATCCTGATTTCTAACATGCTGATATTTTATTTTTTATAAATTTCTGAATCCATAATTTTAAATGAAACAAAGCACTAACACCGCAGCGCGTTTCTGCATATAGTGCCATGCAGATGAACTGATACCGAAAACAGATGTTCTGAATCAGTATTTTCAGACATATGTGATTCGCAGAAAGTATTCATTCATCTGCATACATCTACCTAACTGAACTTGTGCAGGCAAAATCTTATGATTGAACAAAAAATACAATATTATCAAGCTGTTGAATCTTTAAAAGTTTCCAAATTTACAAATCTTTAACATATTGAAATTACAACATATCCAAAAATAACTATTTGGATAAATATAGACATAATATATTATTGTTTCAGGTAGTTAAAATGATCAAACCGCAAAATAGCTGCGCAAGTTCAGTT
>JAABRU010000328.1 GCA_011390755.1 Desulfobacteraceae bacterium
GTTCTGCAGATCCTTTTCCTCATAATCAACCCTGATTCCCGCAACCGGGTCATCGGGAACCACGGGTTCGGGAGGTGGTTCCCGGCCGGTTTCCTCCACAGTCAGTTCCACGGTTTTAAAGCGTTTCCTTGTTTTTTCGTCATAGCGGTATCTTACACGGTACAGGCGGTCGCCGTACAGTTCGGTAAGTTTTCCGGTTCCTTTCTGACCGGGTCTGAGTGTGAGGCGTGCTTTCACTGAGTGCGGCATCTGAGGAATGCATCATTGAACATTTTTCGGATTTTTCCGCCTGCATCCGGCTGACTGTAAGATAATTCTGTGCGGAGGGTGGTGAATACTGTTTTCCTTCAAAAAACCGGACTGCCTGTTTTGTACGGTATAATTATTCTGAAAGTCAAGAAAAAAAATGCTGCGGATTCCATCAGAACCTCAGACACAGTCTGAAGCGGTTTTAACAGAGAAAAATATAAGCTGTAGTTTCGCATTTTTTATAACTATCTGATTTTTATTTTAGCCACAAATTACACGAATTACAATGTCATTGACTTAGGGACCCGGTAAGAAATAAATCCTCCGGAAATATCCTGCGGATAAACAGAAACTGTGCATTCCGTCCCCTAATCAGATGAAACGGGGCAGTTATTTTTTGCTGAGTGCCTTAAAAGCCTCCTCCCCTGAGGGAGGGGCAGGGGGAGGGTGAAATTATTTCTGATTACCAACTGATACATCCCCCTCCCCTAACCCCTCCCACCGGGAGGGGGATTTTTTGCTTAAGTCAATGACATTGACACGAATGATACAGAAGAAGAAAAATCAATTTTTTATCATATTGTTTAGGACTTACGCAGTTGAATTTTAACTGTTTGAATTTATTATGTGCCTTAAAAATTGTTTGTGTCCTGCGGTAATTGAAAAAACCTTACCTCCCGTTTCTTAATGCACTGATTCCGAAACAGATTACAGAATTTTCAGAATCACCTGCAAAAGCACAGTGAATAAGGATTTTCAATCAGAGCAGGACACCAGCTAAAAATTGACAGTCAATAAAAACAGCAGATTATATTTCAACTGCGTAAGTCCTATTGTTTTTATAAATATTTTTTTCGTGTCATTCGTGGTTTGCTGTAAAAATTGCAAAAGTATAGATATATACCGATACTTAAAACATTTCGGGGTATCCGGCAGAGGAAAAATTCATGTACGCAGTACTTTCGGGAAATGCGGTAACCGGAAATCTTTTAAGTAATGGTATAAGTAGCCCCTCAATAATTCTGTAACATTTTTTGCGTTGAAAGTCTTTGAAACTGAAGTGTCATAAGTCAGAATTATGTTGCAGAACTTTTGCCGAGGTACTTAGGCGATTTTCAAATATGAATGTACCATTCCGAAAGAGTCACATTCGGAAGGTTTGTGACGGGATGTCCGCCGTCAGACGCAGCCAAACTTTCAGTTTGGCACTCCTTTGGTACATTTTTTTCAGGAAATCAAATTATTATGATGCCTGCCGCATTTTTTTTGTCCGGGACATTCAAAGAGGATGTCCTTCCCACGGTGATTCCTTTGCAGACTCATGCCGTCAGAGTACGACGTTTATTTATTGATATTGCGGTCAAAGCTGTTTTTCATTCCGGACGGATCACAGCAAATTTCTTTTTGATAAACAGCGGCCAGTTCCCGGATAAGTTTATGGTTGTCATGTTCTTTGCCCACCAGATGTTTTGCATTTGCAATGATTTCTTTTCTCAAAGAAATATCTGTCAGAAGCCGTTCTATGGCCCGGGCCATTTTTGGGGGATTTTCCGGAGGAACCAGTAATCCGGTTTTCCCCTGCCGGACCAGTTCCGGCAGCGCGGAAACGGATGTTGCAACGACCGGCACGCCCATGGCCATGCTTTCCGTAAGCACATTGGGGATACCGTCCCGATCCCCGTTTCCGGCTATGCGGCATCCGATGACGAAAAGATCGCTTTTCCGGAAATATTCCAGCACTTTCTCATGGGGCAGTGTGCCTTTCCACCGGCAAATACCATCCAGTTTTGATTCACGGATGATTTTCAGTATTTTTTCCCGCTCCTCTCCGTCGCCGATTAATGTATGCTCAAAAAGAAATCCCCTGTCACGAAGAATACGGAGCGCGGCATATACGGTGGGCAGTCCTTTTTTGGGAACAAGGCGGGCAATCGTCAGTATCTGCCGGGGCGGTTCCGGTTTTGCAGGTCTGTCCGCAGCCTGAAACAGACGGATGTCAATTCCGTGGTATACCCGGTATACCGGTTTTGCCGCGCTTTGCAGCAGGGAAAGAAGATAGCGGCGGTTATATTCGGTGCAGGTGACGACAAAGCGGGCAAGATCTGCTTTTTCCTTCAGCTGCCGGGGATCCGAAGTATAGATATCCTTGGCGTGCGCGGTAAAACTGAAGGGAATACCGCTCAGATGGGAGGCAAACATGGCCACAGAGGTCGGGGAATGGGCAAAATGGGCATGGAAATGGATGAGTTTTTCATCCGGGGAACTATTTTCCGGCAAAAGTTTATGCAGCAGATATCCGGCCTGAAGCAGATGTTTGATGGTCGCGGATTTGCGGGTGCGGCAAAAACGGCGGAAGGCTGTTTTCAATGCGCTGCCGTATCTGCGGGGTCTTTTTGCAGCCAGGCAGAGATTATGATACAGAAACTGCGGCAGACCTTCCAAAATGCTTTGGGGAAGATAATCTGTTTTTGCCCGGATACGGCGGACACTTTTATGGGTGAAACTTTCACGGGGATGACGCATGGAAAAGATACGGATGGAAAATCCGAGCTGTTCCAGCAGGAGAATTTCATTGGAAATAAATGTTTCGGATATGCGGGGAAAGCCTTTCAGGATCATGCCCAGTACAGGCTTTTGCCCGGCGACGGTTTCGGGACGGAATTTCAGCATATCTGCTCCCTGAATTTTTGAAGCCGCTGCCGCATGACATCATAGGCCGTCATGCGGAAATTCCGGATACCGCTGCGGTAAGGTTCCGGATTTTCCAGCAGTCTGAATATTTTTTCCCGGAGTGTTTCCGGTGAAAGTGAATGCCAGGGGATATAATCCGCAAGGTTCTGGCTGTGAAAACTTTCCGCACGAATCAGCTGTTCCTTCCGGGGGGTTTCGCGGGGAATAATCAGGGGAAGGGTTTTCTGGCTCAGCAGTTCGCACAGGGTATTGTATCCCCCCATGCATACCGCCAGATCGGCTGCCGCCAGCAGTTTTTCCATCTGCCGGTAAAAATGGAGCACCCGCACGCCCAGAGATTTTCCCCGTCTGAAGAGTTTTGTGCGGTATTTTTTGGGCATGAAAGGGCCGGTGATGAGGATGCTTTGAAAGGGGACGGGTGACACCATGGATTCCAGCATGGCAAGATAATTGTCCAAAACAGCATATCCGTCTCCCCCTCCCCCTGCTGTCACAACCACCAGTTTCTGCTCCTCCCGGATACTGTTGCGTTTTCTTTCTTTCCGGATTTCTTCTTTGCCGGGTGTTTTCCTGGGAATATATCCGGTGAAAACCATTTTGCGGCTGATGCTTTGGGGAATGGCATATTCTTCAACAGGATCGTAAAAATCCTGCCGGCCGTACACCCATATTTCAGAATAAAGGCGGTCCAGCACATCATAAATGCCTTTTTTGGTCCAGCTCCGGCGGATTGTTTCCCTGTCATCCATTATATCCCGCAGTCCCAGAACTGTCCGGGTATCCGGGTGGCATTTCCGAATCCACTGCAGGGTCGGCAGTATCTCTTTTTTTAGGCCCAGGGGTTCCTTGTCCACAATAAAAAGATGCGGATGAAAGGTTTTGGTGGTAGCTGTAATAATATTTTTGCGGATTTCCAGCGCGTGTCCGGGATTGATTTTAATGGAAAGGGGCAGATATTCCTCATTGGTTTTTTTTATCATTCCCGGAATACGGACAAAATCCACCTGATCGGGAAAAGAAAATCTTCCGGCAATGGGAGAACCGGTAAGAATCAGAATATTAATATCTTTTGCAGGCAGGTGAAAGGCGATGGCCATTGTCCGCCGGATGTGCCCCAGTCCGTAGGTATCATGGGAATACATGAGTATGTTGAAGGTAGAATTTTTTTCCATTCATATGCCTGTTTTCTATATTGATGTCCGAAAAAATTGTCTTCCGAAAATTATCATCATCGTGAATAGAAATCAATCTCTTTTCTTCCTTTTTTTCCAATGGAAAAAAAGCAGGACTGCGGAAAAAACATCGTTGCGGACAGTACATGGGCACATTGGTTTTTAGGTGATTTCCTGAAAAAAATGCAGCAAAGAAGTGTCAAACAGAAGGTAATGCACTGTTTCATTTAAAATTGTGTATTTATTTCGGGAAAAGCATCCTGATGCCGGGTTACGCTTCGCCAACCCGACCTGCAATTTTAAGTGAAACAAAGCAGTAGTACAGCAGTCCGTAAATTTATTCCCCTCTCTGCTAAGGATAACACGCTGATTTTGCATGGTCAGCCAAAATCTTGATGAATCGGTAAAAAGTCCAAATTTCAAAAAAACAATATTAATAAAATCAAAGTATTAATATGTATCAAAACCTGATTTTCGGACTTTTACGAGATCATCAAAATCTTCAGGGGGTGACGGATTTAAAAAGTGCTGTAGTGCTCTGTCAAAGTTAAACTGATGGGTAAAAACGGGTGAACCGCATTCTGCGGCACGCACGGTTTTCAAAACCGTGTTACAGCAGACTTTGCCGGAAATAAAAAAATGACAGAAAAATTTA
>JAABRU010000329.1 GCA_011390755.1 Desulfobacteraceae bacterium
GGACTTTTTATCTTAAACCGTTTCAGAAACTTATCATTGGAGGAGGTGATCCGTATGCTGAATTTTGATCTGTCAAAAACCAGGGCCGGAAAGGAACTGATCGGTATCGGTATGGAAAAGGGCATGAAAAAGATGCTTCTTCTTGCCTTTGAACAGAAATGGGGGCCTGTTCCGGGGCATATTGACGAGGCCGTGCGGAGAATTTCCGCAGACGACATACTCCGGGACATGTTCGGAACCCTGCTGCAGAGCGGGACGCAGCAGGAATTTGAACTTTTTCTGAAAAACACAGGGAGCACCGGCAAGGCGTGAACGTGATTGCCGGGTCATGCCCGCTTATTTCTTTATTTCCCCCCTTGAACCCGGCCTCCTGTCGGGAGGGACCGGGTTCCGGATGCCGGTACCCGGTAACGGTTGGCAGTTATTATTCTTATCATTCCAATACAGTCGGCAAAAAATGGGATTTCCTGTACTGTTGAATTATACACAGGGAGTACCTGAAATACACTGACCGGTCTGCTTTGGCCGGCTTATTATTCCCCGCCCCGCTTCAGAACATACATCTCCTCTTTTATCCTTTTCTTCTCAGACAGATAAAATATTTTCCGCCCCTCAGTGTTCTGTTCCCTGTTCATCCCACCATTTCTCAGCCTCTTTCAGATTCCTGAAATCCGGTATGGAATCCCCGAAACGGTTGAGCATATCCAAATCCGCATCCGTCAGTCTTTTTTCCAGTACCGGGGTCATTCCCCCGAAGCGTTTTCGCAGTAACCTTTCATAGGCGGATGAGATTCCGATTTTTTCCCCTCTTCGCTCAATTCTTTCCGCAAGTGTCATGGCGGCCTCCTTTGCTTTTTCATTGTCAAAATATTCAATTCCCTGCACAATGTATTTCCTGACGGTATCCTCATCATCGTTCCGGGCATGGTAAACATAACGCAGTACCAGTTCCAGAAATTCAAGGGCCGTCTGCGGTTCCCGGATCCGTGACAGGATTTCCATTGTCCGGACCAGATGTTCCCCGAAATCCATGTCAAAGATGTGTCTGAAAAGATGCAGCACGGCTCCCAGTTCCATGCAGTTCCCCAGCAGAAGCATTTCATCCGGATATTCCAAAAAATTATACAACCGGAAAAGTCCGCTGCCAGTTCTTTTTTCCGGAAAGCGGCTTTGAAAACCGCATCATGGGGATTTTTTATAAATGATTCATTTTCGTATATGTCCATTCTGATTCCGTTTCTGTGTGAATTCTGTTTTTCATCCATTTTCCCTGAATTGCCGGGAAATGTCAAATCCGAAAACGAACAGCAGCGGAACTGCGGTTCCCCTTTCTGAGTATAATAAAATTATATTTTATAATTTCAAATAATTAAAAATATTTTGCAGAAATCAAAATATTTTTCATTTTTTTTTGTAAGAAAAATGAAAGCGACGGGTATTGTGTAATAGCAGGTGTAATCATGGAGGTATGGGGATTTTGAGATGAATCTGTTTATTTATGTGATATCGAATGATTAACACATATTAAAAAAAGGGGGATATAATGAAAATATGTTCAATATTTATTGTCGTTTTCATGATGTGCTGGGTTAACTCTGCCCATGCAGACTGCTCCAAAAAGGAAGTGCTGCAAATGATAGACAGAGGTTTCTCCAAAGCAGAGATAGATGAAATATGCAATGAGGAAGATGAAGATATGGATGGGGAAGACTATGAGGATGAAAAACCGGCTCCGCGTCAGCGACGCAGGAGAGAACCGGAAACAGGGGATTTTTGCTGTGATATTTTTGGCAACAGACGCTGCGGAGGCAATACCTCTCTTCCGCTTGGAAGTCCGTGCTTCTGCCCTTTTCAGGGGCAGGGTTATGTTTGCAAATAGCTGATTTTGGAATATTTATAAAGTGACAAGTTTGGTTAGGCATGGTTTTGTGATTCGGTGTGGATAATGAGATTATTTTTTATTTTAAATTTTTTACAATGAGGAAATTGTTATGAATTTCACTGAAGCCAAAAGAATAGTGTTTTATTTTGTCGCTGCTTTATTTCTGATTCTCAATCCCCTGAATGTCTCCGCACAGGACGGAGGCTATGATGTTTTTTCCGGTCTCTGGCTGAAATCGGTTCTGCGGACTTCCGCAGGCTCTTTCACCCTGATATGGAAAGAAGTGGGCCGCGATATTACTCCGAGCGGGGATAAAGTCATCAGTGGCTATTTTTATGCGGATCCGGCCAGGTTTGCCTACGGAAGCCAATATAATCCGGAAGTTTTTGTGAAAATCTATGTTGCGTCAAACGGCTGGGCCAATATTGCCTTCAATCATGTCACGGTGGACAATGTGGATGTATATTCCGCTCATCATTACAACGGAACAGCACAGCAGAGCGGAATTGTGACTTTGTACAGCAGACTGGAGGAGCATTCTTATACCGGTGTTTCCACATATGCGGATTTCACACCTCCGTTTTCAACTGCTGATGCTTCCCCTTATCAGGATGGAGGCTATATTCTCTTTTGGGATTTGTGGGCAAAATCGGTTCTACGGACCTCCGCAGGTTTTTTCATCCTGAAATGGAAGGAGGTGGGAAATGACACCACACCGAGCGGGGACAAAGTCATCAGCGGATATTTTTATGCCGATCCGGATGTGTTTTCTTACGGAAGTGAATACAATCCGGAACTGTTTGTGAAAGTTTATGTGGCCTCAAACGGGTGGGCCAATATCGCTTTCAATCATGTCACGGTTGCTCCCGTTGATGTGTATTCAGCACATATATATAACGGAAGGCCGAATTATACTGATACCGCAACATTGGCCCGCAGATTGACAGAGCATTCCTATACGGGAGTTTCTCGCCCCACTCTTGTATGCGGGGATGGAATCTGTGACCCGTTTGAACCTACTTTGTGCCCCTCTGACTGCGGTTCGGCATCGGTATGCGGAAACGGAATCTGTGAAACGGGTGAAACGCAGACTTCGTGTCCCTCTGACTGCCGTCCGGCATATGTATGCGGAAACGGAAGCTGTGAAACGGGTGAAACGCAGACTTCGTGTCCCTCTGACTGCGGTTCGGCATCGATATGCGGAAACGGAAGCTGTGAGACGGGTGAAACACAGACTTCATGCCCCTCTGACTGCGGTTCTGCATCGGTATGCGGAAACGGAAGCTGTGAAACGGGTGAAACACAGACTTCGTGTCCCGCTGACTGCCGTCCGGCATCCGTATGCGGAAACGGAAGCTGTGAAACGGGTGAAACACAGACTTCGTGTCCCGCTGACTGTAGAATTGTCAGTAACACATCCCAAATAACGCTTAGAATAACTGACAAATGCGATGATGGTGAGCCGATTGAATATAAATTTTATGACATACCCAACAATCTGGTATGGCCTTCATCCACCGAACATTGGTCAACATCAGGTTATGGAAATACAATGCCTCATAACCTTACATGCATTACAGGTTCCAAAGTATGTTATGGAGGAAAAACAGGTGATGATTCTTCCTGGGGGGTAGGTTTTGATGGAACTGACAGTTGTACAGACTGTTGTGTAACCTGTACTGACGGATTAAGCTATGGATGGAATCTTGGCTGTTCCACAGTAACCTTTAATATTACTGACAAATGCAATGATGGTTATCGGATAGATTTCAGATTTTTTGATGTTAGCAATCATCTGGCCTGGCCGTCTTGGGATAGAGTTTACTACACAGAATATTATGATACAACTTATACAAAAAAACTGAGATGTATAAAAGGTTCAAAGATCTGCTTTGGTGGTGAAACCGGGAATCAATTCTGGGGGGTGGGCATTGATGGAGACGAAGGTTGTACAGGTTGCTGTTTAACCTGTAGCGACGAAGCATCAAGCCTTCCCCTTAATCTTACATGCCATTGACAACAGGCGAGAAGATAATTCAGGCATGGACTGTTCAGGAAAGTCCATGCCTGATTCACCATAGAGGCCGGACTCCGGAAAAATACATTTTTTTCATAAGGTTTTACCTGATATTCAGACTGTCTGTTATCCGGTAACACAGAATAGGGCGGTTCGGAGGATCATATACTGGATTACCGCATATTTGATGGAAGAGTATCTTTGGGAGGTATTACTGATCCGGGCGGAAGCGGAGGAGGTTGTTTTATTGATACAATTTTTTAATTGAAAGGAGTTACACAGTTGGGTTTTAACCAACTGATATTTATATAATATTAAAATGTTATGCTGCATAAATCAGATTATGCAAAGTCATTCGCTTGAAAATCAACTGCATAATTTTTACGAATCATTAAAAAGCATATTTTTTTAATTTACTATAGTTTCGCATTTTTTATAACTATCTGATTTTTATTTTAGCCACAAATTACACGAATTACACGAATGATACAGAAGATGAAAAATCAATTTTTTATCATATTGTTTTTATAAATATTTTTTTCGTGCCATTCGTGTCATTCGTGGTTTGCTGTAAAAATTGCAAAAGTACAGTAATTTATTCAAATCATCATTTTCTTAACACAAAAAGGAGGTTTTATGTCAGGAAAAAGTGTTATTGCTGTTAGTCTGTGTGTCATTTTCTATTTTCTGTCCGGCTGTGCGGGAATGAACGGATATCAGACTCTTCCTCTCCCGAAAATATAGCAGTTTTTTCAGATGTTATCCCTACAACGACACTTATATGTTTAAGTTATCCCATAACCAACCCCATAAGCAGATCATCCTCCGTTAAGTTTTTTCCAAGTTTCCGTTTTCTATGGGAAAGGTA
>JAABRU010000330.1 GCA_011390755.1 Desulfobacteraceae bacterium
GAAAAAGTGCCGGAAATTTTTTTCATCTTTTTCTGTCCGAACCGCAGATTCACGGGATGAAGGGATGAACCCGGATGAACCGCTTACATATCCTGAAAATCCTTTCATCCTGAGAATCAGGGTTCTGACAATAAGACGGTCCCGCTCAGAAAAATATGCCGAAAAAAAATTGATTATCGTGTGAAAAATCTGTAAAGTGTCAAAAATGCGATTATAAGTGTAACAGGAAAAACAATGGGGGAATAAAATGAAGATAACAACAGTTTCGGAATTATCCGGTAATCTGAGCAGTATATCGGTATTCATTGAGAAATAATCCCGGCAGAACTCTCCGGAATATTTGATCAACTCCTGTGTTTTTTTCAGCGGAAAGGAAATATGACAATGGAAATCAGAAAAGTATCTTCAGCATCAAGAGTGACACTGCCCAAAGAATTTGCCGGAAAATTTGTGTGCGTTGAAAAAATGGCAGAGGGCATTCTTCAGATTAAAACAGGTGAATTCATACCGGATTCAGAAAAAATATTCCATACAGAGCAGTATCAGAAGCGTCTGGAGAGATTTGACAAATGGATGGAGCAGCGTACACCGGATGATGCTGATACAGAAAAACTGATTGCGGGCAGACAGAAATGAAAGTGCGTCTGGATCTGAACAACCCTGAATTCCAGAAGGAATGGTTTGAACTGGAGAAAAGGGATTTTACCGCTGTGGGAAACACAATGAAAAAACTCATGCGCATGACCTGGGATCAGGTGTATCATGACAAAGGGCTGCGCTGGGAAAAAATACAGTCTGTCAGAACAGGAAAGGGTCAGGTTCTTTATTCTGTTCGGATGAGCAGAAAACACAGAGCCGTTGTTTGCAGAAAAGATGAGTTTATGATTTTCATTTCCCTGCATCCGGATCATGATTCTGCTTATGGTTGATTGAAAAGACAATCCGGTTTCGTGAGCTGCGGGAGGATGCTGCTCCTGCGAAACATTTGTTCATTCCAATTCTTATACCCTGCCAAAGGAGAAGATAGCCATGATGATCCGTCTGTTTTTTTCTCTTTTCTTTGTTTTCACTTTGTTCAGTTCTGTTTCCGGGGTACGGGCCGATATTACCACGGACGGTTCCCTGGGACCTGCTGTGAATCTGTCCGGGCCGGAGTATGAGATTGCTGCGGATCTGGGGAAACAGGCCGGGGGCAATCTTTTTCACAGTTTCGGGAAATTCGGGCTGGACTCCGGCGAAAGTGCCACCTTCACCGGGCCGGATTCGGTGCGCAATGTCATCAGCCGCATTAGCGGCGGAAATCCGTCTTATATAGACGGACTGATCCGCTCCGCCATCACGGGTGCGGATTTCTTTTTTCTCAATCCTTCCGGGATGATGTTCGGGCCAAATGCATCTCTGGACATCAGCGGTTCTTTCCATTTCAGCACGGCCGATTATCTGCGGATGGGGGAAAGTGATCTCTTTTATGCCATGCCAACGGAAAATGAAATTCTGTCTGTGGCCGCTCCTTCGGCCTTCGGATTTCTGGGGGAAAATCCGGCTCCGGTTTCTTTTTACGGCAGCGGTTCCCAGTATGCGGAAGACAATTTCGGCATGAACGGTATCAAAGTGCCGGAAGGGGAAACTTTGTCTGTCATCGGCGGGGATATTCTGATTAGCGGCGGGCAGTTTGCGGATGCCGGTCTGGTGGAAACCCGGCTGAAGGCTCCGGGAGGAGAAATGAATCTGATAAGCGTTGCATCTCCGGGGGAAGCGGTTTTCACCGAATCCGGATGGGATACGGATTCATTTTCAGAAATGGGGAATATGGAAATCTCGCAGGGTTCCTATGCCACTGTCACCGGTGAAGGAGCGGGAAATCTTTTTATCCGTGCCGGGCGGTTTGTGATGGACGGGGCCGAACCGGGGCCGTATTCGGATTATCCAGCCGGTCTGTTTGCCACATCTCTGGGAGATAAAAACGGCGGTGGAATGAATATTCAGGTGACAGATGATATGGTTATTACGAATGATGCTTTTATAGCAAGTAATAATTTGGGGGCGGGCAACGGTGAGACAGTCCGGATTGATGCGGGAAATCTGCTGATTACAAATGATGCCTATATCCTAAGGGTCTGTAAAGAAATAACTTAGACAATTTTCACTCTTCAAATCAATAAAAAATCAATTGTAAAAAATATCATTGACCGGTTTGTTTTTGGGGAGAAATTTTGTAATTCCAATCACCGTGAAACTTATATTTGTACAGATTTACCGATTTCAGTGAATCATCAGATATTTTTATTCCTTTTTCATAGACATTCTCATCCAATTCGGCACTGATTTCCAACCCCTCATCTGTTGTGGTATGACAGATCAGAGAAATAATAGTGGTGTAGTCTTTGAGTGGTTGTCCTCTCCAATTTTGCGAGATGAAACTGAACATCCGATGCTCAATTTTATTCCATTTGCCGGTCCCCGGAGGATAATGACTCACATGAACTGTTTTTCGGAACTCGTTCGCCAGTTTCTGTAATTCTGTTTTCCATAACCGCACCCGGTATCCGTTACTTCCGCCGCAGTCAGCCGTAATCAGAATTTTTCCGGCCTCAGGATACAGTCCGGTCCCCACTTTAATCCACCACGTCCGGATACTGTTCACCGCAAATTCTGCGTAACCATTCACTCCCCGGTACAAATTCCGCAATAAATAATGTACAAATTGAAAATAATGATTAACATAATAATATGGAGAATTTAACAAAAAAAGATCTTGCAAAAATGACTCGTCCATATCTTAAGAATCTTGATCACGAGACTCTTGCAGATATATCATTTGAGTTGCGTAATGTTGTGATTGATCTTTTTGAACGTCCTGAAAAGAACTCCGAAAACAGTTCCGGGCCACCATCATCTGACAATCCTTATGATAAAGGAGAACCAAAAGATTCTAACCCTGAAAATGCAGATGATGCAGATAAAGAAGACCGGAAACCGGATCCGGATAAACGTAACCCTGGCCGCCAACCTGGTTCACAGGGATTTTGGCGTTCTGAAACTCCCATCCCTGAACAGATTGTGCCCCATTATCCTGAACAATGCCCATGCTGTAACAAACAGTCAGACATACCTGAAGGCATTTCACCATACATGGGTTACTATGTATTTGAACTCGAAAAAACTGATTCAGGGATACGTATTTTCTGTTCGCTCCATCATTATTATATTATAATGTGTGACTGCGGACACGAAGTCAAATCTCGCCCGGGAGAAGGGTATGTTTCCCAAACAGAAGGGTGCAGGAAAGATTTGAAGCTTACCGGATATGTAATGACAGGTCGGTGCCGGCAACTTTCATAGCAGCCCTGTCAGTCCGCTATCGTATGTCCCGCCCAAAAATAAGAGAGTTTCTGATGTACCGGTTTGGTCCGGAATTGTCTGTTGGAACAATTGACAGATGCATCCGTGAAGCAGGGGTGGCCTGTTTTCCGGTTGTTGAAGAATTAACAGAAGAACTTCAAAAAGAAGATAAAGTTCATTTGGATGAAACCCCCTGGTATGAAAAAGGTGTTTTTAAATGGCTGCGGGTTGCTGTTTCCGGCACCATAGCAGTGTATCTGATCGGAACCCGGAAGAAAGAAGAATTGTTAAAACTCATAACAGCAGCATTTACGGGTTGGCTGATAACTGACGGATACGGAGCATACCGTAGCCATGAAAAACGTCAGCGCTGCCCGGCGCATCTTATCCGCAAAGCAGTGGCTCTTTCAGGGGCAGTTGACGAAAAAGCTCAAAATTTGGGAGACTGGCTTTTACGGGAGCTAAGAGGTCTTATAAAGACCATGGCCCGGGGCGGCGGGGACAGTAAGAGAGCATGCAGCCCAATCCCCGCCCGACTGAAAAGGGTCTGTAACCCGGGTTCAAAAGAAGAACATGCCAAACTCAAAGCTTTGGCAAATGAAATTTTGAATGATTGGGATGCAGTGGTGACGTTCGTCAGAAATCCGGAACTCCCACCTGCTAATAATGAAGCAGAACGGGCTTTAAGACATGCAGTGATTTCACGGCGGATTAGTTATGGTACCCGAACATCCGAAGGAAGCAAAGCATATGCTGCGCTGCTGAGTGTAATCGAAACATGTCGTTTACGAAACATTGATCCGTGGGAATTCATCTCACAGACAATCGCATCTGGTCGAAAAGGTATCGCTCCTGGTGCTATCCCGGCTATCTCATAGTGGGGGGGGGAGTGAATGGTTACGTTCCGGCAGTATCAGGAAGAAAGTTCCCAGAAACCTGATCCGTCTGTGGTAAAAAAACTGCATGAATCCCTTCGGGGACAGCCCGGCCTGGTCTGCTGGTTCGGGGAACTGCTTACAGAAAAATTCAATCCCGGAAAAGACAGATCCATCGGCATGGAAGAATGGAACCTGGTCTGGCGCAAAGCCCTTTATACCGAATGGAACAATACGGTTCTCAATCTGGTGAAAAAAGCAAAAAATCTTTATCGGAAAGAAGTGCTGGACCTTTTCTGTCATCCGGACATACAATTTTCCATGGATGCGGACTGGTGTGCATATCTCTATCTCAACGGCCTGATCAGCAGTAAGACAGTCAGAGATGAAAAAGGGGAAAACACAGAAGTCTGCCGTTTTTCCGTACCATGGCCCCGTAATCGGCCTCGGCATATAATATTCTTTTTCTCATACATCCCTCCGGAATCTGTTTGTATTTTCCTTTCATATCATTGTGTGCATCCGGATTCAAGGGAT
>JAABRU010000331.1 GCA_011390755.1 Desulfobacteraceae bacterium
TGACGGGTTGAATTTTTTGTAGGGTGGGCACATGTTTTTCCGTGCCCACCTGAATCGGTGGGCAGCGCTGCGCTTTTGCCCACCCTACAAAAAAATTCAATATGTTACATACCCGTCATTTAAATGTTGACAGAGCACTAGTACTCCAGGTCAGAAGTCCGTACACACTTTTCCGGTCCGACTGATATCTTTATATCAGGGCATCCGGTGGTTATAATCTGTGTACGAACTTACGCCGTGGTGTACTAGACTATAGGTGATTTCCTGAAAAAAAGTACCAAATTTTTTTGCCAAAATTCAACCTTCGCTTCATTTCGGCACTCCTTTTCACCGGAACACATGAATTCAGGATTTGGGATTCAGGGATTAGGGGGCAGAATACCGGACACCGGACACCTCACACCGAACACCGGACACCGAACCCCTCACACCGAACCCCGAACCCCTCTGATATACATCATGTACGGTAATCCGCGTTGATTCTGACATATTCCACAGAAAAATCACAGGTAAAAACCGAGGCCCGGCCCTTTCCGGATTTGAGGTCCGTCACAATGGCAAATTCCGGCATTTTCAATATCTCCGTGGCCGCGGCTTCAGCTGCATCCCCGCAGCTCATGCCGTTTTCTGCCATAAGAACATCATTGAAACGGATGTCCACCCGATCCGGCTCAATGGGAACCCCTGCCCTGCCTGCCGCGGCCAGAATTCTGCCCCAGTTGGCATCTTCTCCGAACAGGGCTGTTTTCACCAGACTGGAATGGGCAATGGTATCGGCGACTTTCCGTGCATCCGCATCCGAAGCCGCTCCCTGCACGATAATTTCCACCAGTTTACTGGCCCCTTCCCCGTCTTTGACAATCATTTTGGCCAGAGAGAGCAGCACATCATTGAGAAGGGACTGAAATATTTCTCTGTCCGCCTCTGTCCCAATCTTTGCTCCGGACATGCCGTTTGCCATCAGCAGCACCATATCATTGGTGCTGGTGTCTCCGTCCACCGTAATGCGGTTGAAAGAACAGTCCGCCGCCAAAGACAGGCTTTCCTGAAGAAACCGGGAAGGCACTTCTGCATCCGTACATACAAAGCAGAGCATGGTGGCCATATCGGGCCGGATCATTCCGGAGCCTTTGGCAATACCGGTAATGCGGAAACGTTTCCCCCGGATTTCTCCCGGAAGGGAAAACACTTTGGGCACAAGATCGGTGGTCATGATGGCACGGGCAAAATCATCTCTTCCTCCGGCCTTTTCTGCCCGGAGTGCTTCCACCAGACCGGGCACGGCATGCAGCACTTTTGTTATGGGCATGGGCTGTCCGATAACCCCGGTGGATGCCGCGTATACCAGCTCTTCGGAAATGCCCAGGGCCTGCGCGGTAGCACGGCACATGGAAAAGGCATCCTGTATTCCCTGACCGCCGGTGCAGCAGTTGGCATTGCCGCTGTTGACAATCACGGCCTGGCATTTGCCGGATTTGATTTTTTCTTTATCCACCAGCACGGGAGCGGCCAGTACCCGGTTCCGGGTAAAAACCGCGGCTGCATCGGCCGGGATTTCCGAATATATCAGCCCCAGGTCTTTCCCTGTTTTTTTTTTGATTCCGGCAAGTACGGCTGCTGCCCGGAATCCTTTGGCAATTGTGTTGTGCATATTGTTTTCCAATCTTCAGCTTATTCATCCAAAGGCCACAGTTCCCGCTCTTCCAGAACCGACTTCAGCACTTTCAGCCCCGCATTACAGGCCGGAACCCCGCCGTATACGGCTGTCTGAAAGATGACTTCTGCAATTTCTTTCGGGCCGCATCCCACATTCAGCGCGGCCTGAATATGCAGACGCAGCTCATCACTGCGGCATAAAACCGTCAGCGCGGCAACGCTTACCAGCTGACGGGTGGTATGGGGGATTTTTTCCCGTGCATACATTTGACCGGTGATGAACAGGGAAAGATCTTTGGCAAGCTCTTTGTCAAAGGCCCGCCATAAATCAAAAGGTTTTTCCTCTTTTATATCTTTAAAATACAGGGCCGCGGTTTTTTTTGTTTTCTGTGATAAAGACTGTGTCAATCTCTTTTCCTTTCAGTATGTCCGATTCCCGGCAGTCCATTAGTGCTCTGTCAAGTTTTGAATAACGGGTTATGCTGCTCTGCAGGGGCGTACTGCAGATGCCCCGAAGCCGTCCATGCCGGGCGTATGCAATGATAAGTCACCCGTCATTTTAATGTTGACAGAACATTAGTGTATGCCAAGGTTGACGATCTCGTAAAAAGTCGGAAAATCAGGTTTTGACACACATCAATATACTGATTTTATTAACAGCGATTTTCAAAAATCTGACTTTTTACAGGTTCATCAAGGTTGACGATCTCGTAAAAAGTCGGAAAATCAGGTTTTGACACACATCAATATACTGATTTTATTAACAGCGATTTTCAAAAATCTGACTTTTTACGGGTTCATCAAGGTTAAAATGACGGATTAAACTGCACCTGCAAGGGCGTACTGCATACACCCCGAAGCCGTCCATACCGGGCATATGCAATACGCCCCCCTGCAGGTTTCCGCATACCCGTGCATAAATGGACTGCGGGGCCTATGCAGCAGCACCCTGCAGGAGTGGCATAAGGCGTCCTTCAAAACCTGACAGAACAATGGGATACCATTTAAAAATCGGAAAAATCATCATCATCCAGAGGAATCATCTGTTCCGGACTGATTTCTTTTTTTTCTGATTTCTTTTTTTCTTTGACCCTATTATCGGGAAGCGATTTCACTGCCTGAAATACATTCCGTTTCGTTTCATTTATCCGGGACGGATCCGATGAATGCAGCATATGCTCATCCGCCAGGCATTCTCCCCGGCCGGTACACAGAAGTTCATAGGCCATTTCCTTTAACTGCTCTGCCTGGGCGTTGAGTTCTTCCGAAGCAGAAGCGGACTGCTGGGCATTGGCCGCATTCTGGTGGGTTACGGATTCAATATCGGATACGGCTTTTCCGATTTGCTCAATTCCCTGGGACTGCTCAAGGGAGGCCGCAGAGATTTCATCCACCAGACTGCCGACCTTTTCATTATGCTCCACAGTCAGATGAAATGCCTCCCTGGTTTTTTCCATCAGCGCGGCACCGGCACCAATATCTTCCACATTCCTGGCAATCAGGGTCTGGGTGTTCCGGGAAGCCTCGGTTGCCCGCATGGCAAGGTTCCGCACCTCTCCGGCCACAACGGCAAATCCTGCCCCGACATCTCCTGCCCTGGCAGCTTCCACTGCCGCATTTAAAGCCAGCAGATTGGTCTGAAAAGCAATTTCATCAATGGATTTGATAATTTTACCGATTTCTTCCCCGCTGGATTGAATGCGGTTCATGGCTGCAATGGTTTCTTCCATGGATGAACTGGCTGTTTTCAGACTTTGGGCTGCTTCCCGGCGCAAAGTCGTGGCCTGTCTGGCACTGTTTGCATTCTGTTTGGTCATGGCGGCCAGTTCTTCCAGAGCAGAAGATGTTTCTTCCACCGATGCCGCCTGGCGGGAGGAGCCTTCGGCCAGAGACTGACTGGCCGAAGCGGCCTGTTCGGCTGCCGCAACAATCTGATCCGAACCTTCTGCCAGTCCTTCGATTACCTTGTCCAAAGAACCGGTCAGCCGGCGGGTAATAAAAATACTGAAAAGCAGACCGGTAAAAGCAGAGGAAAATGAAAAAACAGTCATCCAGATAAAAGCGGATTCCGCATCATTTTCCGCCAGAATGGCGGCTTCCTGGGTCAGCCGCTGAATATGATCCAGAAAATTCCTGATTTCTCCACGGAGCAATTCTTCCCGGCTCTCAATTTCACGGGCATAGACTATCGCTTTTTCCATCTCTTCTTCCTGAAGCATCGCGAAAATTTCACCGGTAAATGTATTATAGTCTTCATGATGATTGGCAAGAATATCCAGATGCTCATCAATGAGTTTGAATTCTTTGTAAATGTCTTCAGAAGGGGCGGACTGTATTATTTTCTGTGCATAGGATTTACCTTTTTGCATATGTTCCTGAATTATGCTGTTCTGATTTTTATACTGCCGGACGGCGTTTTCATAATTCTCTTTCTGGCTCTTATCCCTGCTGTGATAAATTTCCGCATAGAGCAGCACCCTTTCCAGCCAGTGCGTCTGTTCCAGCTGGTCATTGTTGACATCGGTAATTACATCGGATAAGGGGATGCAGATGTCGGCAATTCTTTTCATCTGTTCCCTGATCTGGGAAAATTTGTAAATCCCGAATACAGATGACACCAGCATCAGTACCAGTATCAGAATGGTCATCCCCACAATTTTGGTGCCCAGTTTCATATTTTTCATATCTTTTTTCTCCCTTATTGGAATGTCAAATAAATTTTTTACCCTTTCAAACAGTCCGGACAGAGGAGTCCCAAACTGAAAGTTTGGCAGACTTCCAAACTTTCAGTCCGGCACTCCTCCGCAGCTTTTCTGAGTATACAGAAGTATATTTGACAGTCCGCTTATTGCTTTGTCAATGTTGATGGATTCGTAAAAAGTCCGAAAATCAGGTTTTGATACATATTAACACTCTGATTTTATTAATAGCAATTTTTGAAATTTGGATTTTTTACCGATTCATCAAAGTTCAATGGTTCGGTAATATTTTGCTTTATGTATTGTTTGTAAATCAGATAGTTATATTATAAGTCCCTAATATTTTTCATGTCAGGCTGAAAGCTGACATTGATAAAAATATTTTA
>JAABRU010000148.1 GCA_011390755.1 Desulfobacteraceae bacterium
TGAATCGGTAAAAAGTCCAAATTTCAAAAATCAGCAGATCGAAAAGTTTCCCCCCGGATACGGTTTTACGGCTGCCCCGGAGTGCGGAAACTGTATTTCTTCACCGCCGCATCTCCCGACAGCCCCATGCAAAAATACAATTTTTGCACTCCTCCGGAAACGTTTCGATCTACTGAAAATCGCTGTTAATAAAATCAGCAGATTAACAGGAAGTGTTGTAAAATGAAAAATGAATCTGCCGCGGGTGCGGCATTCGGTGCATCGGCTTTTCTGATATGGGGGCTGAGCCCCCTCTACTGGAAAATGCTGCAAAGCATTCCTGCCCTGGAAATTATCATGCACCGGATTGTATGGTCTTTTGTTTTTCTGCTCCCCATTGTTCTGCTGCAAAAACGCGGCAGGGAGATGCTTCGGGTTTTCTCGGAACCGGCCACACTGTTTATGCTGCTGTGCACCTCTCTGTTTATTGCCCTGAACTGGCTGATATACATATGGGCCGTCAATCACGGGCATGTGCTTCAGGCCAGTCTGGGATACTATATTAACCCGCTGGTGAATGTGCTGCTGGGGATGATTTTTCTCAAAGAACGGCTACGGCCTTTTCAGAAACTGGCGGTTCTGCTTGCGGGTGCCGGTGTGCTCTGCCTGACTCTGTATTACGGTAAATTTCCCTGGATTGCCCTCACACTTGCCTTTTC
Organism: Desulfobacteraceae bacterium; assembly: GCA_011390755.1. Classification (GTDB taxonomy): domain Bacteria; phylum Desulfobacterota; class Desulfobacteria; order Desulfobacterales; family Desulfococcaceae; genus JAABRU01. The sequence continues at coordinate 699 of JAABRU010000148.1, forward strand.
TTTCGGTATATACGGCCTGATCCGGAAAATGGCATCTGTGGGTTCCCTGACAGGGCTTACAGTGGAAACCCTGCTGCTTTCCGTTCCGGCTGTGATATATCTGGGCAGTCTGAAAATAAAACATACAGGGGCTTTTCTGGAAATGGGATTTTGCACCGATCTTTTTCTCATGGGGGCCGCGCTGGTGACGGCCCTGCCCCTGCTGCTTTTTACCATCGGCACACGGCGGCTGCATCTGTCCACCGTGGGATTTCTGCAGTATATCGCGCCCAGCTGCATGTTCCTGCTGGGAATATTTGTGTACGGAGAAGCCTTCAGCAATATACAGTTACTGACATTCTGTATGATATGGAGCGCGCTGATCCTGTATTCTGCGGATTCTCTGCTTTTTTACAAAAAAAACGCAGTCCGGCAAAAGGCATGATGATTTCACTCAGGTATCCGGATTTTTTACAGGGGATGCAGGCATCTGCTGATTTATCCATTGACCTTTCCCATGGCATATGCCAACATAATTTTTGTCAGAATACAGTGACTGCGTAAAAAAAAACCGCCAACGGGTCAAAACCCCTGAATCAGTTTAACCCTGACAATGCACGAACAGCATTTGCAAATAATAAAAAACCGGAGGACATCATTGGAACATCTTCAGGAACATCTTCAGGAACATCTTCAGACGGAAAAAGACATTCCTTCATATATTTCCCGTTCCCGGGTTTCCACGGAAGATAAAAAAACCGGATTCTGGCGTTTTGTGCGTCCGGGATATGATGAAAAAACCGCCCCGTGCAGCCGGGCATGTCCGGCAGGAGAAGATATTGCCCGCATTGAAATGTGCTGGCCGGGCCGGGGCATGTTCATGGCCGCGTGGGAAACCATCCTGCGGGAAAATCCTTTCCCGGCAGACTGCGGGCGGATCTGTTTTCATCCCTGTGAAAATGCCTGCAACCGGAAAGAACCGGATGAAGCCGTATCTGTCGAAATATTATTGAAAAAGTATTAAAAAACTATCTTGATATTTCCTATGCCAACGGAGAAATTGAAAACGAATTAATTCTTGATCGTAAAAATGACCGTTATGCAGTCATGTCATTGGGTTGGGAAAATGTCAGACGGATTCATGGCTGCATTGTCCACATAGATATTATTGATGGTATGGTCTGGATACAAAGAAATGGAACTGAAGACGGAATTGCAATTGAATTGGAACAGGCAGGCATACCGAAAAAAAATATCGTTTTGGGATTTCATGAACCTGATGTCCGCCAGCATACAGGATATGCTGTTGCACAGATCGCAGTTTTTTTCCGTTGGACATAATAAATATCTGATTTTGAATAAAAATATACAATAAGGTGGCAATCAGATGCAGGAAATCCGTTTTCACGGCAGAGGGGGGCAGGGAACTGTTCTGGCTTCCGTTGTATTGGCAAAGGCATATTTCAAAGCCGGTTATTATGTGCAGACCTTTCCGGTTTTCGGCGTGGAGCGCAGGGGCGCGCCGGTGGAGGCATATCTGCGCCTGGATGATAAGAAAATCCTGATCCGCAGCAATGTCTATCATCCCGATCATGTGCTGGTGCAGGATGCCAAACTGCTGCATACAATGGATATTACCAAAGGTCTGAAACCCGGCGGGTGGATACTGCTGAATATGCCGGAACTGTCCCCGGAGTTTTCGGCTGATCCCCGCTTTTCCGGCTACCGGCTGGCGGTGGTGGATGCTTCCGGAATCGCCATGACCCGGAAACTGGGTTCCCGGACCCAGCCCATCATCAACACGGCCATGTGCGGCGCGTTCGCCCGGATCATGGAAAGTCCCTCCCTGGATGTGCTGGAAGAAATCATTATGCAGGAAATCCCTGTGAAAAAGAAGGAAAATTCTGAGGCCGCCAAGGCAGCCTATGAGGCCGTGCGGTTTTAAAAATATCGGAGACTTTATTTTCCGGAGGAAAAGGAGTGCGAAAATAAAGGCGGAGGCCGGTTTTTCGCAGAACGGCAAAAAAACGCTCCGCTTATTTCTGCACTCCGGAAATCCGGAAACCGGATTTTTAAAACAGTTTCTTAAATTCAGGGCATTGCCGTCAGGTTAAAACTGCCGGAAGTGCCAAACTGAAAGTTTGGTTCTGTTTTTACAGATAAGTCCGGACTCCGCAGCGCTTAATCTGACGGCAATTGGATTCAGGGGAATTTTTTCTGTTCCCATATGGAAAAAAGGAGGTAATATGACCGCAAAAACAAATCTTTATTCACTGATAGACATGCTTCCCGAAACCGAGATACATTCGGCAATGCGGTATTTGGAGTTTCTCATCAGCAGAACCCATGATCCGGTTTTGCAGACGCTTCTCAATGCTGCTTATGATAATGAATCTGTGGAGGAAGACGAACTTCTGGCTGTCAGGGAAGCAGAAAGAGATATTGCCGAAGGAAAAACCCGGCCTCTTGAAAGCGTTATGCGGGAATTCGGCTTATGAGGACAAAACAAAACCTTATCCAATTTTATCCAAACAGCCGTCCTCAGACAGATTGAGCAGGAGCAGTCTGCTGATGAATCTGAGATGGCAGAAATTCGCGGCAACCGGGAACTGAGCAGCAGTCTGAATCGGGCATGGAAAGATGCAAAGGCAAAGAGGGGAGATTATGCAACTTATCTTGAACATTGATGAAAACCTGCTGAACAAAGCTGTTGTGATGACAGGCATTACAGAAAAATCGGTTTTGATCTGTGAGGGACTGAAAAGCCTGATTTATCTGAAAAGCAGCGCGCGTCTGGCACAGCTCGGAGGTACGGAACCCGATCTTGAGGCAGTACCCAGACGGAGAGAAAAGAATGACTGAAATTCTTGCAGATACATCCGTATGGGTAAACCATTTCAGACAGAATGACCTCTTTCTTGCAGATTTGCTTGTCAAAGGAAAAATTGTCTGTCATCCCTTTATTGTGGGTGAAATTGCCTGCGGTCATCTGAAAAACAGAACTGAGATTCTCAACCTGCTTCCTGACCTGCCGATGGTAAAAACTGCTGATATTCATGACGTGCTGAAATTTATTGAACATCATCGTCTTATGGGGCTGGGTATCGGTATTGTGGATATTCATCTGCTTTTATCTGCTGTTATGAGCAATGCTCTGATATGGTCAGAGGATAAACGATTGAATCGGGCAGCCGAAATTCTGGGGGTTTTATTCAAAGGAGTATGAATTCCTGTTTCAAGGGTTCATTAAGATTAAGAATAGTAACCGGCTGTAAACAACGCTATGGCCGAAATACATAACAGGAGAATCATTTCATTGAAAGAACAGCAAAAAACAAAAGAAATACCGCTGTATATCTCCCGATCCGAAATCTCAACCGAAGGTAACAGAACCGGATTCTGGCGTTTTGTGCGTCCGGGATATGATGAGAAAACCGCTCCCTGCAGCCGGGCATGTCCGGCAGGGGAGGATATTGCCCGCATTGAAATGCTGGCAGGCCGGGGCATGTACATGGCCGCGTGGGAAACCATTCTGCGGGAAAATCCTTTCCCGGCTGTCTGCGGCCGTGTCTGTTTTCATCCCTGTGAACGTGCCTGCAACCGTCAGGAACTGGACGGAGCCGTTTCTGTCAACCGCCTGGAACGCTTTATCGGCGACATGGCCATTGCGGAGGCCTATGCCCTTCCCCATCCTTTTTACGGGGATGACAGGGAATCGGACAGGCGGTCGGCAGTGGGAAAACGCATTGCCATTGCCGGTTCCGGCCCGGCGGGACTTTCCGCCGCGTATTTCCTGACCCGGCTGGGGCATCAGTGTTTTGTTTTTGAAGCGGAAAAAGAACCGGGCGGTGTGCTGCGCTGGGGCATTCCCCGGTACCGCCTGCCCGAAGATATTCTGAAAACCGAAATTTCCAGAATCCTGGACATGGGAGTGGAAATCTTTTGCGGACAGCCTTTGACACAGGATTTTACTGACAGGGGAAAAGGGGATTTTGATGCGGTGTTTCTGGCCTGCGGTTACGGTCAGTCCCTGTCTCTGCATATTCCGGGAGAGGAATATGCACAGGACGGTTTGCAGTTTCTCCACAGCGTCCGCAGCGGCAAAGAGACGGAAATACAGGGGACGGCCCTGGTCATCGGCGGGGGAAATACGGCCATTGATGTGGCCCGGACCCTCATCCGTCTGGGAGCCGAAGTAAAAATTCTGTACCGCAGGCGCAGGCAGGATATGCCGGCCTTTGCCCACGAAGTCGGCATGGCTGCGGAAGAAGGACTTGAGATTATGGAACTGCTGTCCCCTTTGCGTATCCAGGCGGACAAAGAGGGGTATGTGACGGAAGTGCAGAAAATGAAAGTCTCGGATATGCAGGGCAGAGACGGCAGATGCCGCAGCGTACCCGATGAGGGAAAGCGGCAAAACCTGCGGGCTTCCCATATTTTTACCGCCATCGGAGCGGAAGCGGAACAGCCCTGGTTCCTGCCGCCAAAGGGAACAGGGGACATACTGGAACTGCCCTTCTGCACTTTCCGCAAAGGGGAAAGGCCGCTGCTTTACGGCGGCGATCTGACCACAACTGTCAAAAGCGCGGCCGATGCCATTGCATCGGGCAAGGCAGCGGCCATGGCTTTGGATACCTGTTTCCGTGAGGGATACGAAGCCATTGCGGAAAAACTGGAACAATGCCGCATCGGAGACGGCAATTCCCTGTCCATGGAAATCTATCTTTCGGGGGAACGCGGAAAACGCAGCGGGCAGACGGTTTCTTTTGGGGAAATCAATACAGATTATTTTTCCGGAATGCAGCGGCGGCAGCCCCGGATCCTTTCTCCGGAAGACAGGGCAGGGGATTTTTCGGAAACGGAAAAATCCTTTGACCGTGAAACCGCTCTTGCGGAGGCCTCCCGCTGTTTTAACTGCGGTATCTGCAACGACTGCGACAACTGCCGCCTGTTCTGTCCGGAAGTGGCCATATTTATAGACGGAACCCGCTGCATCAATTATGATTACTGCAAAGGCTGCGGAATCTGTGTGGAAGAATGCCCCCGGAATGCCATGTCTTTGGAGGAGGAAAAAATATGAGAGAAGTACTGGAAGGCAGTCATGCGGTATCCGAGGCCGTCCGTCTGGCAAAAGTGCAGGTCATGTCGGCCTATCCCATCACCCCCCAGACCCATATTGTGGAAGCCCTGTCGGAATACTGCGCGGATGGCCGCATGGATGCCCGGTTCATCTGCGTGGAAAGCGAGCATTCTGCCATGGCCGCTGTCATCGGGGCCGCATCCGGCGGTGTCCGCACCTTTACGGCCTCCTCCTCCCAGGGGCTGGCCCTGATGCACGAACTCCTGCACTGGGCATCGGGCGCACGGCTGCCCATTGTCATGGCCGAAGTCAACCGGGCCTTGGGACCGGGCTGGAATATCTGGATGGATCAGAGCGACAGCCTGGCCCAGCGGGATACGGGCTGGATTCAGCTTTACTGTGAGGACGGTCAGGAAGTGCTGGACACCACCCTGCTGGCCTACCGGCTGGCTGAAAGTCTCAATCTGCCGGTCATGGTGGTACTGGACGCATTCTTCCTCTCTCATACCTATGAACCCGTGGATGTGCCCGATCAGGAATCCGTGGATGCTTTTCTGCCCCCCTTTGTGCCGAGAATCTGCCTGGATACCAAAAACCCCCAGGCTATCTCCCAAATGGCCCCGCCGCCCGTGTATATGGAAATGCGTCATAATATCCAGTTGGCAATGGAACGGGTTCCGGAAACCTTTGAAGGAATTGAAAAGGAGTTTCAGGGCATCTTCGGCCGCAGCTACGGAGCTGTGGAGGCAGTTCAATGCGAAGATGCGGATATCATCCTTATTCTGGCCGGAACAGCTGTCAGTACCTGCCGCCATGTGATTTCAGAACTGCGGGCCAAAGGCGAAAAGGCCGGACTGCTCAAACTGAAAATGTTCCGTCCCTTTCCCAAAAAAGAGATGCGGGAACTGCTGGGAAACGCGAAAAAAATTGCCGTTATTGACCGCAATTTTTCCTTCGGGGCCAGCGGTATCTTTGCCCAGGAAATCCGGGCCGCGCTGTATAACAGTGACAAACGCCCCCCGGTCTTCGGATATATCACCGGTCTGGGCGGACGGGATGTGACCCCGGAAATTCTGGAGGACATATACCGGATGACAAAGGAAAAAGCGGAACCGGAAAGGGAAAGTGTGTGGGTGGGTCTGCAGCATAACTGAAATATGCTGAAATCATATACATTTCCCTCCTGCCGGGGGAGGGGAATATTCTGCTTACGTCAATGACACTGACCCGGACATTGAAAAAAAACAAAGGAGAAAAAATATTATGGTTACTGAACTGAAACAGGCGGTAAAAGATTTGCATCTGAAACTGGAACAACTAAAGGAGTATCTTTGACTTAGCCGCAAAAGAAGAACGTCTGAAAGAAATAGAAAAGATTATTTCCAAAGAAAAATTCTGGGACAATCCCGAAGACAGCAGGGATATTTTAAAGGAACGCTCCCTGATAACGGAAAAAACAGAGCGATTTCAATCCCTGCTTCAGAATCTGGAAGACTGTGAAGTGCTGCTGGAAATGGCAGAGGAGGAAGATGATGCGGATACCGAAGAAGAGGCCCGCGGACAGATTCAGAATCTGGAAACAAAAATCCGGCAGTTTTCCCTTGCCCTCATGCTGGACGGTGAAAATGACGCAAACAATGCCATTATTTCCATAAATGCCGGTGCAGGCGGCACCGAGGCCCAGGACTGGGCCGAAATGCTCTTCCGCATGTATGCCCGCTGGGTGGAACGCAAAGGCTATAAAAGTGAAATTATTGATTTGCAGCCCGGGGATGAGGCCGGCATCAAAAGTGTCACTTTTACCGCGTCCGGCAAATATGCCTACGGCTATTTAAAATCGGAAAAAGGCATTCACCGCCTGGTGCGGATTTCCCCTTTCAATGCCGGAGGGAAGCGCCATACCTCTTTTGCATCCCTCTTTGTTTATCCGGAACTGGATAATGAAATTGTTGTGGAAATCGAAGATAAGGATCTGCGTGTGGATGTTTTCCGAGCCAGCGGAGCCGGAGGGCAGCATGTAAACAAAACCAGCAGCGCGATTCGGATTACCCACCTGCCCACGGGCATTGTGGTGCAGTGCCAGCAGGAAAAATCCCAGCACCGGAACCGTGATCTGGCTATGAAAGTGCTGCGTTCCCGTCTGTATGAACATGAAAAACAGAAACAGGATGAAAAAATCCAGGAAGTGAATGCAGGCAAAGACGATATCGCCTGGGGCAACCAGATCCGCTCCTATGTGCTGCATCCCTATCAGATGGTCAAGGATCACCGCATCGGCCTGGACATCGGCAATGTGAACAGCGTGCTGGACGGGGATATTGATCCCTTTATCGAAGGGGTTCTTATGGCACGGAAAGCATCCTGATATATGATGAATCCGTCTGATCTGATAAAAGAATACTACCGGCCCGGGTCCCGTGTATATGAGATAGTGCTGACCCATGCGCGGAAAGTCAGCCGCAGGGCCCTGGAAGCCGCGCAGCAGGCGGCCTGTCTGAATCCGGATCCGGTTTTTCCGGATCTGGTTTTTATAGAAGAGGCCGCGATGCTGCACGATATTGCCATGTTCATGACAGATATGCCCAAACTGGGATGCTACGGAATGCATCCCTATATCTGTCACGGTATTCTGGGCCGCAGACTGCTGGAAGAAAAGGGACTGAAACGCCATGCCCTGGTCTGTGAACGGCATATCGGAACCGGTATCCGCGCAGAAGATATCCGTTCCCAGGGGCTGCCCCTTCCGGTTCGGGACATGGTTCCCCTAAGTCTGGAGGAAGAAATCATTGCCTACGCGGACAAATTTTTTTCCAAAGATCCGAAATATATTTTCCGGGAACACAGGGCCGAAGACATTATCCGGAAAATGGCGCAGTACGGCCCGGATAAAGCCGAAACATTCCGCTTATGGCATAAAAAATTCGGAAAACAACAGAATACAGCGGAAAAATAAGGAGGAAATCTGAATGAGACCGACAGAATGGAACCCCGGCAGACTGCTGGAAACTTCCGGATATTACTGGCAGACATGCACCCTTCATGCAGGGGTGAAACTGGATGTGTTTACGGTCATCGGAAAAAAGCGGATGACAGCAGCGGAAGTAAGCGGGGAAATCGGCGGGGATGCACAGGCTGTCACCAGACTGCTCAATGCCCTCAGTGCATTGGGACTTCTGGAAAAAAAGGAAAACGCTTATGCCAATACCCGTGCCGCCCTGCAGTTTCTTTGCAAAAATTCACCTGCCTATATCGGTTATATGATTATGCATCACCAGCATCTTGTGGCCTCCTGGTCCCGTCTGGATGAAGCGGTGCGGACCGGAAAATCCGTGCGTTCCAGTGTGGTAACGGACCGAGATGATGAAACGCGGGAAAGTTTTCTCATGGGCATGTTTAATCTTGCAATGGAACTGGCCCCCCGCATGGTGGAAAAAATCAGCATGGCAGATCGGCATCATCTGCTGGATCTGGGGGGCGGCCCCGGAACCTATGCCATTCATTTCTGCCAAAAAAATCCGCAGCTCAGGGCCACGGTTTTTGATCTGCCCACCACAGAACCCTTTGCCCGGAAAACCATAGAACGCTTCGGTCTGTCGGATCGGATTGATTTTATGAAAGGGAATTACCTGGAGGACGGGATAAGGGGAAAATATGATGCGGCCTGGCTTTCCCATGTGCTTCACGGGGAAGGCCCGGATGACTGCCGGATGATAATACAGAAAGCCGTATCCGCGCTGGAACCCGGCGGCATGATCATCATCCATGAATTTATTCTGGACAACAGCGGCGATGCCCCCCTTTTCCCCGCGCTCTTTTCCCTGAACATGTTACTGGCAACAGACCGGGGACAGGCGTACACAGAGACGGAACTGACAGAAATGCTCAGGGAAGCGGGCGTTGGCAGTATCCACCGCATTGCCGTGCAGACCCCCAATGAATCGGGAATTATTGCCGGAACAATTCCGTAACAAATCGAAATCCGTTACGCAAAGCGCAGCAGTAAGGTGATTTCCGGAAAAGATGATACCGGAGGAGTGCCGAACTGAAAGTTTGGCAGTGTCCTTTTGTATCTTCCTGCAATGGTTCGGTAATTTTCTCTGATTTACAGAGCATAAAAATATAACTGTCTGAAATTATTAAATCTGAATATTTTGTTTGCGTTTTACAATCTGCTGAAATTATTCAGTCCGAATTTTTTTTACCGAACTGTTGTTCCTGTATTTACAGCAAAAAACTGATTTGTGAATCATTCAGGTTACAGGACTCTTCCTGTTCCGCTGAAAAACCGGATTTTTTGGAAAAATAAGGAAAAAGATTTTTTTGAAAACCCTCATACTGACAGAAAAACCCTCTGTGGGCAGAGATTTTGCCAGGGCCCTGGATGTTAAAAAAAAACAGGATGGTTATCTGGAAAATGACCGTTTTATCATTACCTGGGCTGTGGGTCATCTGGTGGAACTGCTGGAACCCGAAGATTATGATTCCAAATGGAAAAAATGGAATATGGATTCCCTGCCCATTCTCCCTTCGGAATTCCGTTACAAGGCCATCCCCAAAAGCAGAAAGCAGCTGCAGATTATCAAAAAACTGCTGAAATCCAGAGAAGTGGACCGTGTGGTTCTTGCCACAGATGCCGGAAGGGAGGGGGAGGTCATTGCCCGTACCATTCTTTTGTATGCAGGGGTGAAAAGCAGCAAAAAAATTCAGCGTTTCTGGACCAGTCAGGCGCTGACACCGCAGGTGGTGAAAGAGGGGATGGCATCCCTGGCCGATGCCGGGGAATATGAACGGCTCTGGCGGGCAGGGCAGGCGCGCCAGATTGCAGACTGGCTGGTGGGGATGAACTGTTCCCGCGCGGCCACCCTGCGCATGAAAGATCTCTTTTCCGTGGGAAGGGTGCAGACGGCCGTGCTGGCCCTGCTGGCGGACCGGCGCAGAGAACGGGAACACTTTACCCCCGAACCTTTCTGGATGCTCCGGGCTGTTTTTGAAAATGAAAAAGGACAGTGGCGGGGAACCTGGTTTCAGGGAGAAAAAAACCGTTTTGATAAAGAGGAAGACGGAAAAACGATACAGGAAAAAATCAGCGGGCAGACCGGCAGGGTGCGGCAGGTAACAAAACAGAAAAAAAAACAGCCCCCGCCTTTTCTTTTTTCCCTCACGGATCTGCAAAGGGAAGCCAACAGCAAATTTGCATTTTCTGCCAAAAAAACCCTGGAAATTGCCCAGTCGCTTTATGAGCAGAAAAAATGCCTTTCCTACCCCCGGACAGATTCCCGGGTGCTGGGTACAAAAAATGTGCCGATGATCCGGCAGATTGTCGGAAAACTGGCAAATGTCTATGCGGAGATATTCGCCGGAGTGGAAGAAAAGCGGATGCAGATTTCCAATAAACGGGTATTCAATGATGCCGGACTCACGGATCATCATGCCCTGATTCCCCTGGCACCTTTGCCCGGAAATGCCGCAAATGATGAAAAAAAGATTTATGATCTGGTGCTCAGGCGTTTTGCCGCGGCTTTTCATCCGGACTGTGCATTTGAAGAAACGGAAATTATCACCGAAGCAGAAAAGGAAACATTCCGCAGCAAAGGCAAAATCATCCTCAAAGCAGGATGGAGGGCGGTTTACGAAAAAGAAAATCCGGAACAGAAAGCAGACGGAAAAAAACATTCCGGAAAAACGGAAGAGGAGGAAGAGCCCGATCTTCCGCCCCTGCTCAAAGATGATCCGGCCAAAGTTGCCGACAGTCTGCTGGAAAAAAAGATGACCCGGCCCCCGCCCGAATACAGTGAGTCCCTGATTCTCAAAGATATGAGCAATCCGGGAAGATATGTCAGCGAAGATGATCTGAAAAAAGTGTACCGGGGAGAAACCGGCCTGGGAACCCAGGCCACGCGTGCCCAGATCATTGAAACCCTTTTGGCCCGCAAATATGCCCGGCGGGTCAAACGGCATCTCATCGCCACGGATAAAGGCTGCCGTCTCATTGCCACCCTGCGGAAACTTCGGCAGGCCGCGGATCTGACATCTCCGGAAGAAACAGCCCGCTGGGAAACACAACTGAACCGCATTGCGCAGGGGAAAGCATCGGACAGGGAATTTTTGGAAAACATCCGCAAATTTATAGAACAGACAGTAGGAGAATTTCAGCGTATGACAGAACAGAATATGTTTACACAGGATATGGGAACCTGCCCGGCCTGCGGCGGTAAAATTATTGAAGGGAAACGGGGATTCGGCTGTGCCAACTGGAAAAAAGAAAAAGGCGGATGTACATTTGTGGTCTGGAAAATCATTTCCGGAAAAATTCTTCCCCCCGGGCAAATCGCACAGCTCATTGCAGAAAAAAAAACCGGGCCTGTTGCCGGTTTTATGCGGGAAAATGGGGAATTGTTTACGGCAAAGCTGCTGCTGGTGCAGGAAGAGGGAAAATGGGAGGTAAGACTGGAGGAAACAGAACTTCCGCCGGAACCGGCCGCCTCCCCGGCCCCGGCAGCGTCTTCCCATGAAATCATCGGAAAATGCCCGGCCTGCGGCGGAAATGTGACTGAAACCCCCCGGGCATACGGCTGCGAAAACTGGCGGGAGGAGGACGGCGGATGCAAATTTGCCATATGGAAAGAGACAGCTAAAAAACTCATTGCACCGGAAACCGCAAAAAAACTGCTGGCCGGAGAAAAAATCGGCCCCCTGGAAGGCTTTATTTCCCGCAAAGGTTCTCCCTTTGCCGCTTCCCTGAAATTACTTTCGGAAAACGGTCAGTGGAAGGTAAAATTTCTTTTTGATGACCGGGAAGAAAACAGCGGTGATGAGAACACATCCGCGGAAAAAGAGGAAAAACAGGAGGGAGAAAAGATTTTCCTGGGCCACTGCCCGGACTGCGGCGGGGAAATTGTGGAAGGGAAAAAAGGATACGGATGCGCCAACTGGCGGGAAAAAGACGGGGGATGCAAATTTGTCATCTGGAAAAATATGGCGCAGAAAGAAATTTCTCCCGCTGTTGCGCAGCAGTTACTGGAAAACGGAATATCGGATGTGCTTTTCGGTTTTATTTCCAAAAAGGGAAAGGCGTTTTCCGCACGAATCCGGCTGACGGATGATGAAACCGGACGGACCAAAACGGAATTTGATTTTTCGGATGTATAGGATCAATGCCGTTTCCTTAAGCAGAAAATCCCCCTCCCCCGGCGGGAGGGGTCAGGGGAGGGGGAAACAGGGCTTTGTAATCAGTCGGATTTTTCCCCCTCCCCCTGCCCCTCCCTGAGGGAGGGGAGTCTTAAGGAAACGGCATTGTGTATAGACTTTCCGGAAGTCCGGGCAGGGGGTCAAATCCCCTGATGCATCAACGGATTTGACCCCCTGTCCGATAATCGAATGCTGAAAACCCGGTGACGGCATTTATTCAAATATTGAAAGGAGAATGAGTTATGAAAGTTGGGATGATAATTTGTCAGAATACCCCTGATGTAATCTGGAATGCCTTCAGATTAGCCAATATTATGCTTGAGGAAATGGATGATGTCAGCATTTTTCTTAACGGACCGTCTGTTACATATGAAAAATCAGACTCTGAAATTTTTCCGCTGAAAGAACTGGCTAAAATTTTCACCCTCTCAGAAGGCAGTCTGTTTGCATGAGGCAAATTAATGGACCTTCACGGTGTGAAGGAAGGATATCACAAAAGGGGAACCCAGAAAAATCTCTATGACATAATTAAGGAAAGTGATAAAATCATTACATTTTAGCCGGTTTCCGGAAGCGGGTCAAATCCGCTGATGCACCAGGTTTCCGGTCACAGGGATTGTAGCGCATACACCGCCGTGCGGTACTTTCTTTTCAGGACCAGATTGGCAATGTCACTGACCTAAGGCGGAAAGAATCTGTCCGGAGTCCTGAACTGAAAGTTTGGGACTCTGAAATAATAGACAAATCAATGACATTGAGTAGGTTGGGGGGAGGAACGAACCCCAGCAGTTTGGGGGGAGGAACGAACCCCAGCAGATTCAGTGATTCAGTACGTTGGGATTCACTGCGTTCACCCCGGCCTACCCCAAAACAATTATCTTAAACACTGTAACTTAAGGCAATTTCCAAATATGAATGTACCGCTTCCGCAGGAGTCACAGACGGAAAGTCTGTAACCGGGCTGCCGTCTGTCAGACACTGCCAAACTTTCAGTCTGGCACTCCTTCGCTACATTTTTTTCAGGAAATCACTTAAATTGATGAATCAGTAAAAAGTCAGAAAATCCCCCGGTCCTCCGAAAACCGGAGTCCATAAATGATTACAAATTATGGATTCTGTCTTTCACCGGAACGACGCTGAATCCGAATTCCGGACTTTTTAGGGGTTCATCAGCATTTGACATGAAGAGATGAAAATAAATGCGTACAACAAAAGAACCGGTTCCCATAGCATCCCTGCTCCCCTTTTTGATCATCACTTTCGGGCTGGCATGGGGTATTCTCGCTGTTTTTATTTTTCTGCCCGAGTTTGCATCCGCTTTTTTCGGTAATCTGACCGGTCAGCACCCGCTTTTTTTCCTCTGTGTTTATTCTCCTGCCATTGCGGCCTTTGTCATTGTTGCCTGCTACGGCGGAAAAAAAGGTGTTCAGGGCTTTCTCTCCAGAACTCTTTTATGGCGGTGTTCCGCGGGATGGTATATATTTCTTATTATTCTCATCCCTCTGGTCTTCTATATCGGGGCGGTCATGAAAGGAACTGAGCGTTTTTTTCCCTTTGATTCCGCAGGGGCTCTTTTTCCGGCACTGCTGCTTTCCGCAATCAAAGGCCCGGTGGAGGAATTCGGATGGCGGGGTTTTGCTCTCCCCCTGCTGCAGAGAAAGTTTGCGCCCATCTGGGCCGGTCTGATTCTGGGAGTGATTTGGGGTCTTTGGCATTTCCCTGCATTTTTGTTAAGCGGAACACAGCAGAGCAACTGGTCATTCGCTCCGTTTTTTGCAGGCTGCATTGCAATCAGCATAATTGCCGCAGCATTATACAATGATACAAAGGGAAGTATTTTTCTTGCCGCTTTTTTTCATTTTATGCTGATGAACCCGATTTTCCCCGAAGCGGATCCTTATGACACATACCTGCTTGTGCTTATTGCAATCCCGCTGATCTTCCTGAAACGCCGAATGATGTTCACAGGAAAAACCGCTGTAACAGAGGTGATTCCTTCCCGCTGAAATCATGAAATTTCATATCCCCCTTTTGCAAAGGGGGATGCCGTTTTTTCAGACAGGCTCTTTTCTTAGCCTGCATTATTCACACGTCTCGCCAAAATCAGGATATATTGCTGATAAATAAAAAAATTCAGAAAAACGGTTTTAAAACCCGCTTTTCTGGCATATCCTGAATTTACGAAAAAAAACTGAATTTATGAATAATTCAGGTTAGAACCTGTCCGAAAACCTGTCTTTCGGTATTCTGACCCCCTGTTTTCACCGGTTCCCAAAATCGGTTTCCGAGGTTTTCGGGGTAGTACACCACGGCGTAAATACGTACACAGTTTATAAACACCGGATGCCCTGATTTAAAAGGGTTTGCAGGGCCGGAAAACTGTGTACGAACTTCTGACCTGGTGTAGTAGTGGTTCAAATCCGTTGAAAAAGACTCCCCTCCCCTGACCCCTCCCGCCGGGGGAGGGGAAGATTCGGATCAAGGGATTTGACCCACCACTGTTTTCGGATAGACTCTTAATCTGCCAGGGCCTCTTTAATACGCCCCATGGCTTTTTCCACATTCTCAAAGTCATTGAATGCACTGATGCGGATATATCCTTCTCCGCATTTCCCGAATCCCGCGCCGGGGGTGCAGACGACACCGGCTTTGTTAAGCAGCAGGTCAAAAAATTCCCAGGAATCCCGCCTGCCGTCCACCCAGATATAGGGAGAATTTTCCCCGCCCGTGCAGTCAAAGCCCAAATCTGTCATTGCCTGGCGGATCAGGGCCGCATTTTTCAGATAATAATCAATCAGGGTTTTGGTCTGTTCCTGACCGGCAGGTGTGTAAACCGCTTCTGCGGCTTTCTGCACCGGATAGGAAACCCCGTTGAATTTGGTGCCGTGCCGCCGGTTCCATAACTGATGGACAGAATGCTTTTGGCCTTTGCTGTCCCAGACCATACATTCTTTGGGTACGACCGTAAACGCGCAGCGGGTTCCGGTAAATCCCGCGGTTTTGGAAAAACTCCGGAATTCAATGGCCACTTCCCGCGCGCCCTGCACTTCGTAAACAGAACGGGGCAGGTTTTCATCCCGCACAAAGGACTCATAGGCCGCATCAAAAAGAATCAGGGCCTTGCTGTCCCTGGCAAAATCCACCCATTTTTTCAACTCTTCTTTGGAAATTGCCGCACCTGTGGGGTTATTGGGAAAGCAGAGATAAATCAGGTCAGCCGCTTCTTTGGGAATTTCGGGAATAAAAGCATTTTCCTTTGTGCTGTCCATATAAACCAGTCCTCTGTATCTCCCGTTTTCAGCAAATTCTGTGCGGCCCGCCATAACATTGGTATCCACATACACGGGATACACCGGATCGGGAACCGCAATTTTGGCATGGACGGAAAAAATTTCCTGTATATTGCCGGTATCGCATTTGGCTCCGTCGCTGACAAAAATTTCTTCGGGACTTATATCCGCCCCTCTGGACTGAAAATCGTGCTGTGCAATTTTTTCCCGCAGAAAAGCATAACCCTGCTCCGGACCGTATCCCCGGAAGGTGGCCGCATCGGCCATTTCATCCACGCCTTTGCGGAATGCTTCAATACATGCCGGAGGAAGTGGGCGGGTTACATCCCCAATGCCCAGCCGGATGATTTCCTTATCAGGATTTGCCTGCTGAAAATCTGCCACACGCCGGGCAATATCGCTGAAAAGATAGGAAGCCTGAAGTTTGAGATAGTTTTCATTCATCTGAATCATGGTGAATCCTCTGTAAAAATATTGTTTAACTTACGTTGCCAGCTGTAAACGCAGGCGGCTGATGCTTCGTTACGGCTGTTTGCCTAACGCACCCTGCTTTCTCGTTCCCGGGCTCTGCCTCACGCACTTTCACCCTCCCCCTGCCCCTTCCTCAGGGAGGGGAGTCTTAACTTAGTGGCATTGACGCGGAGCGTGGGAACGGGAAAACTTTCATGTTTCGCTGTGAGTCAGGACTCATGGCGGTTTATATGAAAGTCCTGCACAACTCGTTACGGGGCTCTGCCCCGTAACGCATTTTTCCGGGGCTCCGCCCCGTACACAGCATACTGCAGGGTGCGTTAGCGAAGCGTAACGCACCGAACCGGAGATATTAC
>JAABRU010000149.1 GCA_011390755.1 Desulfobacteraceae bacterium
TCAGGAAAAAAATCATAAAGCATACCTTTCCCATAGAAAACGGAAACTTGGAAAAAACTTAACGGAGGATGATCTGCTTATGGGGTTGGTTATGGGATAACTTAAACATATAAGTGTCGTTGTAGGGTTAAAAATGGTGAAATATTCTATTACAGTATTCCAATTTAGGTTTTCCCGGGCACGAAATTTGCTTCAACTGTCAACCGCAACCGTCCGGCGGACAGATTATAAGATACTGTGCCCGTTTTTGGAAAAACCAAAATTGGATCAGTATAGCTGAAAATAAAGGATATTTCATCAAAAAAAATTTATGACTCATGAGGTCAGTTGCATTATTAAAATTTTCCAATGGATATTGAACATGAGCAGGAATCGCTCAATATAACTTTAAACCTGTTAAAATTAAGGATGGATAATCAATATGAAACTGTTCCTTGCTGATGCGGAAAAGTGTAAAAAAGACGGAATCTGTATTCGGGAGTGTCCCTTCAATCTTCTGAAGGAAAATACCCATGGTGTTCCCGAAATGCTGTCCGGAGCCGAGGCCGTGTGCATGAGATGCGGTCACTGCCTTGCAGTCTGCCCCTCCGGTGCGGTCAGTCTTGCAGGCGTATCTCCGGAAATGTGCGAAAAGACCGCAAACGAACCGGCAGTAGATGAAGCCGCTGTGGAGGTTTTGCTGAAAAACCGGCGCTCCGTCCGTGTTTACAAAAATAAAGCGGTTCCCCGTGAAACCGTCAGTCGTCTTATGGAGATGCTGCGCTGGGCACCAACGGCCAAAAACCTTCAGCCGGTTCACTGGCTGCTGGCAGATGACAAAGAAAAAATCCGGGAAATGGCGCGGCTGACGGTTGCATTTCTCCATGAAAACAATGTATTTCCGGAAATCAGGGAAGCATGGGAAGCCGGTGAGGATATGATTCTGCGCTCTGCTCCGCTCATTGCCGCTGCCTATGCCGCAGATGACGCGCTGAATCCCCCGACGGACTGCGCCATTGCAACCACATCGCTTGAACTTGCCGCCACTGCATTCGGCATCGGCAGCTGCTGGGCCGGATTTTTTATGCGGGCGGCAAAAAATTACAGACCGATGATTGATTTTCTGGCTCTTCCCGAAGGTCACTCTGTATATGCCGCCCTGATGCTCGGTTATCCGAAATTCAAATATCACCGTATTCCCCCGCGCCGGAAAACCGGCATCAGGTGGATATGATACATGAGCAATCTGATTTTTAAAGATGTCTCTTTGGGGGGGGCAGGTGTCAGGTGTCAGGTGTTCGGTGTCAGGGGTTCGGGGGTTCGGGGTTTGGGGGGGACATTTCGGGATTCCTTAGATTTCCCTCTTCAGGGGGGGGGAACAGATTATATTTACAAGCAGTCTGTTCTCCCCCTGCTGCATCTCTGCTTTTTCATATTGACATGAAATATCAGCAGATCGAAAAGTTTCCCCCGGATACGGTTTTACGGCCGGCCCGGAGTGCGGAAACTTTTCGATCTGCTGAATATGTCAAAACGATGTGAATTATGGATGTGAAACAGCAAAAGTCGCAGACAGGAATATATGCAGTCTTTTCTTTCTTCCGATCGTGATTATAGTTAACAGGGCAATAAATATAGTTCAATATCAAAAAAACAATAAGACCGGAAGGTCTGTCATCAATATATCGGAGGATATTATGTGGGAATATACAGATAAAGTCAGAGAGCACTTTTTAAACCCGCGGAATGTGGGAGTGGTTGAAAATGCGGACGGGGTCGGTGAGGTCGGTTCCCTGTCCTGCGGAGACGCGCTGAAACTTACTTTCAAAGTGGATGAAAACGAACGGATTACAGACGTAAAATTTCAGACCTTCGGATGTGCCAGCGCCATCGCCTCTTCTTCCGCCCTTACCGAGCTGCTGAAGGGAAAAACCCTGGAAGAAGCGGAAAAAATCACCAATGATGATATTGTCACCTATCTCGGCGGTCTGCCGAAAGAGAAAATGCACTGTTCCGTCATGGGGCAGGAGGCCCTGGGCAAAGCCATTGCCTGTTACCGGGGAACCCCCATAGAAGAAAAAGAAGGGGAAATTGTCTGCGAGTGCTTCGGCGTTACGGATGTGGAAATCCGAAATGCTTTGACAGCCCATCCCCTGAATGTTGTTGAAGATATTACCAATTATATCAAAGCGGGCGGCGGATGCGGCAAATGCCATGAGCGGATACAGGAACTTATTGATGAAGTGAAAGGCAAAGATGTTCCCAAAGAGGAAAAACCGCAAAAACTGACCACAATCCAGAAAATCCGGATGATTGAGGAAACCCTGCAACGGGAAATTCAGCCCTCTCTGAAAAAAGACGGGGGAGACATTGAGCTGGTGGATGTAAACGGCAATCAGGTGCAGGTGCGCCTGCGGGGTGCCTGTTCCACCTGTAAGGCGGCGCAGATAACCCTGAAAGATTTTGTGGAAAAGAAGCTCCGGGAATTTGTCGCAGCGGAACTGATTGTGGAGGAGGTGTGATAATGAATACCATCTATTTTGACAATAATGCCACCACCCGTGTGGCCCCGGAAGTGGTAGAGGAAATGCTGCCCTGTTTTACAGAAGATTACGGAAATCCATCCAGCATGTACCGTTTTGCCAAAAAAGCCGCGGACAGACTGGCACTGGCACGGCAGCGCATTGCAGACCTGCTGGGGGCTTCTCCCGAAGAGATTATTGTCACCAGCTGCGGGACCGAGAGTGACAGCACGGCAATTTATGCAGCGCTGCGCTCCAATCCTTCCAAAAAGCATATCATCACCAGCCGCGTGGAGCATTCTGCAATCAAAAATCTCTGTGAGTATCTGGCAAGAAAGGGCTACCGTTCCACATTTGTGCCGGTGGATAAAAAAGGGATGCCTGATCTGGATTATCTCTATGATCATCTGACAGATGATACGGCCATTGTCAGCATGATGTGGGCCAATAATGAAACCGGTGTTCTTTTTCCGGTGGAGGAGATTGCAAAAAATCTCAAAGAAAAAGGGATTGTTTTTCATACGGACGCGGTGCAGGCCGTGGGGAAAATCCCCATTGATCTGAAAGAAAGCAGTATTGACATGCTTTCTTTGTCCGGCCATAAACTGCACGCTCCCAAAGGTGTGGGTGCCTTGTATGTGCGTAAGGGAACCAAATTTTCCCCTTTTCTCATTGGCGGTCATCAGGAAGCCAACCGGAGGGGGGGGACAGAAAATGTGGCTTCCATTGTGGGGATGGGCAAAGCCGCAGAACTGGCTGCTGCCCATATTGCCGATGAAAATTCCCGCGTGCGCCAGCTGCGGGACAGACTGGAAAAGGGTCTGCTGAAACAGATTCCCGATTCCCTTATCAACGGAGATCCGGAAAACCGTCTGCCCAATACCAGCAACCTCTCTTTTGAATATATTGAAGGGGAATCCATTCTCCTGATGATGGATGAACTGGGCATCTGCGCCTCTTCGGGCTCGGCCTGCACCTCCGGGTCTCTGG
Organism: Desulfobacteraceae bacterium; assembly: GCA_011390755.1. GTDB lineage: Bacteria > Desulfobacterota > Desulfobacteria > Desulfobacterales > Desulfococcaceae > JAABRU01. Next base: position 3,492 of record JAABRU010000149.1, read on the forward strand.
AACCTTCCCATGTGCTGCGGGCAATGGGTGTTCCCTATACCGCAGCCCACGGTTCGGTCCGTTTCAGTCTGAGTATTTACAATACGCAGGAGGAAGTGGATTATGCGGTGGAAAAACTGCCGCCCATTATCCAAAGACTGCGGGAAATGTCACCCTTTTGGAAGCAATAGATATGTATCCGGAAAAATTTCATTGCCAGGTCGGGTTCCGCCTCGCGAACCCGACCTGGGGGGGCAATACTGTTACCTTAAGACTCCCCTCCCCTGAGGGAGGGGCAGGGGATGGTGAAAATATGTTATTATTACAGGTGTTTGCCTCTCCCCATCCACCGCCGGGGGAGGGAGTTTTTTCTTAAGGCAACAGCATTGACCGGGGGGGGGGACTGCCGGATCAGACCCGGTTACTGAGCGAATCCGAAATACACCAATTCAGGCTGCGGGACGCATTTCCGGAAACAGTATTCCGGAAAAGGAACGAATGCTTTGTTTCACCTGAAATTGTGTATGCAAAATGACTAAATTCCTTGAAAAGCCGGGAATTCCATTCACAGTTTTAAGTGAAACATTGCACTTGTCTGGAGGTAAATCATGGACGGAAAAATACGGATCCCCGGAGAGACATGTAAAACAGATGCGGCAAATCTTATGCAGCACAGGGAACAGCTGCCGGAAATTGTGGAACAGCTTCTGGAAAACTGTGATGATAAAACCTGTCACAGCCATATCGCCTTTGAGCCGATTCCCTCACGGGAGTCCGTTATTGAAATTCTGGAACTGCTGAAAGAAATTTTATTTCCCGGTTACTTTGCCAGGGAAAAACTGGATCCGGTAAATCTGCGTTATAAACTGGGGCAGATGGTTTCTGTTGTTTATGATATGCTGGCAGAACAGATAATCCGCAGTATCCGCCATGACTGTTTCCGCTTCGGGGAATCCTGCCGGGACTGTGAAAGACTGGGACATGATATTTCCCTGAAACTGCTGCAGTCCCTGCCGGATATTCAGAAAACACTGGCCTCGGATGTGGCCGCTGCCTATGAGGGCGATCCGGCCGCAGGCAGTTATGATGAAGTTATTTTCAGTTACCCCGGCATATTTGCCATATGGGTACACCGGGTGGCCCACTGTCTTTACGATCTGGATGTGCCCTATCTGCCCCGGATTATGAGCGAACACGCGCACAGTCTTACCGGAATAGATATTCATCCGGGAGCGGAAATCGGGGATCGTTTTGTCATTGACCACGGCACAGGTGTTGTCATCGGCGAAACCACGGTGATCGGCAGCAATGTGCGTATCTACCAGGGAGTCACCCTGGGGGCACTTTCCCTGCCCAAAGATGCGGGAGAACAGTTGCGGGGGAAAAAACGCCATCCCACCATTGAGGATGATGCGATTATCTATTCCGGGGCCACGATTCTGGGCGGAAATACTGTCATCGGAAAACGTTCGGTCATCGGCGGCAATGTCTGGATTACCGAATCCATTCCCCCGGATACCAAAGTGCTGGTGGAGGCACCGCGGCTGATTTACAAATAAAAACCGTTATCCGCATAACTAACTATTTTTTATAAAAAGAGTTTCTGTAAGAAGACAGAAACAGATTCAGGAATATCCCCATGCTGCTGAAAAAGGAAAGAGAAGAAATTGTAAGATACGGAAAAAAAATGCTGACCGCCAATCTGACCACAGGGACGGGCGGGAATCTGAGTATTGCGGACCGGCAGAAAAAATATATGGCCATCAGCCCCAGTGGTGTGGACTACACAGAAATGAAACCGGAAGATGTGGTGATACTGGATGGGAAGGGGCAGATTGCGGAAGGAGATTGCAAGCCTTCCAGTGAACTGAATTTTCATCTGGCGATCTACCGCAGACGTCCGGAAATTAAGGCCGTTGTTCATACCCATTCCGTATATGCCACCACCATTGCCTGCCTGCACCGGGAACTTCCTGCTGTCCATTATCTGGTGGGTTTTTCCGGTAAAAAAGTTCCCCTGGCCCCCTATGCCACTTTCGGCACGGAAGAACTGGCGCGCAGTGTTGCAGAAAATATTGCAGACTATAATGCCCTTCTGCTGGCCAATCACGGGCTGGTGGCAGTCGGACACAATATCGCCCATGCCTTTGCCGTGGCCGAAGAAATTGAACTGGTGGCCCGGATCTGGTATCAGACCCGGTGCGCCGGGGGAGGGCGGATCATTCCGGATGAGGAAATGGAACGGGTGCTGGAAAAATTCAAAACCTACGGGCAGAAATAATGCAGCCGGAAAATCAGTGTCCCAAATGCGGGTTTCAATCCGAAAATGCTTTCAGCGAATGCCCCCGCTGCGGTATTATCATTGAAAAATTTCTGAAATCCGGGCAGATACGGAATCTGTCGGAAAATACGCCGGATATACCTCCTGCTCCGTCCGGAAGAAAAGCGGAAATCATTTCCTTTCTCAGGGAATCCGTCTTCAGAATTCATCCGGATATGAATCCCATCGCCTTTTGGGGGCGTGTGCTGCTCTTGGGTCTGTTTGTTTTCTGGGGTGTCCGTTTCATGTTTGCTTCCATAGATTCCAATTTTGCGGGGCAAAGTTTCTGGCACAGTGTCAACCTGCCCTTTCATGAGGCCGGTCATATAATCTTCCGCCCTTTCGGACAGTTCATCACCTCCCTGGGCGGAACTTTGGGCCAACTGCTCATGCCCCTGATCTGCATGACGGTTTTTCTTTTCCATACCGGAGACGCTTTTGCTGCCTCTGTATGCCTTTGGTGGTTTGCTGAAAATTTTATGGACATTGCGCCCTATATTGCGGATGCCCGTGCCGGAGTTCTGCCCCTGCTGGGCGGCAATACCGGGCAGAATTCTCCCTACGGTTTTCATGACTGGGAATATATTCTCAATGAAACCGGACTGCTCCGCTATGATCTGACCATTGCCCGAATCTCTTACAGTCTGGGAACTATCCTCATGCTGCTGTCCTTTGCATGGGGCGCGTACCTGCTGCGGAAACAGTACCGGGATTTGATGGATTCGTGAAAAGTCCGATTTCCGATTTCTTTGTCATTCCGGTGAAAGTCGGAATCCGGAATTTTCAAAAATTGGGCTGATAAAGATCGGAAGATGTATGATTTGAAAAGATGAAAAAATATTTTAAAACAGAATTCGGATGTATCTATCACGCCGACTCATTGAAGTATATGCCATTACTGAAGGGTAGTGAGGTTAATCTTATTATTACCTCCCCCCCTTTCGGGCTTGTCCGAAAGAAAGATTACGGCAATGTTGATGCAAATGAATATTTGGACTGGTTCCGCCCCTTTGCAGAACAGTTCAGCAGAATTTTACGGGATGACGGGTCACTGGTTCTTTGAGAAAGGAGTGCGAAAATTATTTTTCGCCCACACTCCTTCGGAGCGTGGGCGAAAGACCGCTCCGCCCAACTTTCGCACTCCGGGTTTCTCTGAATAAAATACCGGATATAATCAGCATGAAACAATTTTCTCAAAGGGTATGTTACATTACACCATTACTCAAAAGATTTCCGCTTACCCGGGTTTCCGAAAAATGCCCGGATATTGGACTCCCCCGGAAAAAGCGGGGGAAAATCTTTTGAGTAATGGTATAATGCCATTGGGGTGTCCTTACGGACTCCGGTTTTTATTGTTTTATATAAGGCGAAGATACTATGAGGAAAAACAATGGATTTTACACTTTCTAAAGAATTGGATATGCTGAAAAAAGCTGTCAGGGAATTTGCCGCCAAAAAAATTGCCCCCTATGCGGATGAATGGGACAAAAATCATTACTTCCCCTATAAAGAGGTGGTGAAACCTATGGGAGAACTGGGTTTTTTTGGAACGGTTATCCCGGAAAAATATGACGGTGAAAATATGGGCTGGCTGGCGGCCATGATTGTGAGTGAGGAAATCGCCAGAGTTTCCAGTTCCCTGCGGGTGCAGGTGAATATGCAGACCCTGGGCTGCGCGTTCACCATGTATCACTACGGCAGTGAGGCCCTGTGCGAAAAATATGTGCCGGGACTGGTCCGTGCGGAGCTGGTGGGCGGATTTGCCATCACCGAACCGGATGCAGGTTCGGATGTCATGGCCATGAATTCCCTGGCCGAGGATAAGGGCGATCACTGGCTCCTCAACGGTTCCAAAACATGGATTTCCAATGCACCGGTCGGAGATGTCGTCATTTACTACGCCTATACGGATAAAAGCAAAGGTGCAAAAGGATTATCGGCCTTTGTGGTGGAACTGAAAAATTTCAAAGGGATAACATGCAGCAGTCTGGAAAAAATGGGTTCCCATTCTTCTCCCACCGGGGAAATTTTTCTCAATGACTGCCCTGTGCCCAAAGAAAATATCATCGGAAATCCGGGCGACGGGGCAAAAATTGTATTCGGTTCGCTGAACCAGACCCGGCTTTCGGCTGCTGCCGGAGCGGTGGGGGTGGCCCGGGCCTGTCTGGACATTGTCACGCGTTACTGCAATGAGAGAAAACAGTTCGGCAAAAAAATCGGAGAATTCCAGATGAACCAGGATATGATAGCACAGATGAAAGCGGAAACCGAGGCCGCCGGACTTCTGGTTTACAAAGCCGCATGGGCCAAAGATCAGGGACATCTCAATAACGGACTGGATGTGGCAATGGCCAAATACATGGCCGGGGAAGCGGCGGTAAAATGTGCCAGTTATGCCATGCGTATTCTCGGGGCCTACGGATATTCCACCGAATATCCCCTTGCCCGTTTTTACCGGGATGCACCCACCTATACAATGGTGGAAGGTTCTTCCAATATCTGCAAATGGATCATTGCCCAGGATCAGCTGGGAATCTGCAAGGCAAACCGGTAAAAATCTGTCTGCCGGATATCGCGGAACAATAAGGCGATGAACCGGTAAAAAGTCATTTTTCCGGAATTCAGTCTTAGTAAAATCAGTATGTTAAATTGCTGAAATCCCCGTATTTCGGACTTTTTACATATTCATCAATAAGGTGATTTCCGGAAAAGATGATACCGGAGGAGTGCCGAACGGAAAGTTTGGCAGTGTCCGGCAAATGACAGTCCTCTCACAGACTTTCCGTCTGTGACTCCTTCAGCCTGCATTATTCACACGTTTTAGTCCCCGGCAGATAAACTGCTGATTATTTTGCTTATACAAAAACAGGGTTTCAAAACTCAGTTTTTTGTGTCTTCCTGTATTTACTGCAAAAAACTGATTTATGAATAATTCAGGTCAGAGACGGTACATTCATATTCGGAAATCACCTAAAACGGAGAACAGCCAGATGAGAAATAAAACTGTGTACCGGAATAATATACGCGTAACAATACTGGGTTCCGGCACCTGTGTCCCCTCCCTGCGCCGCAGTTCATGTTCCCTTCTCATGGAAACCGGAGAAGAAAAAATGCTTTTCGACTGCGGCCCCGGAACCATGCGCCGCCTTTCAGAGGCCGGACATGGCATAACAGACATTACCTATATTTTTCTGAGCCATTTCCATCCGGATCACAGCGGAGAGCTGGCTTCTTTTCTTTTTGCCAATAAATATCCGGACGGAACCCGGCGAAACAAAAAACTCCGGCTGACAGGCGGGAAAGGAATCCGCTCATTTTTTGAAAAACTGAAAAATCTGTACGGACAGTGGATTGAATTCCCCCCTGATTTATTTGAAATCATGGAAAGGGATAATGAAGCGGATGAAAGGGAACTGAGCGGTTTTACACTGCGGACGGCCCGGGTCGTCCATAACCCGGAAAGCACGGCCTTCCGCATAGAAACCCCTGCTGCCTCCGCTGTCTATTCCGGCGATACGGATTTCAGCGAAAACCTTATCACTCTGGCCAAAGATACCGATTTGCTGATCTGTGAATGCGCACTGCCCGACGCTCTTAAAGTGCCGGGGCATCTCACCCCTTCCCTGGCCGGAAAAATTGCAGCAGATTCCCGGGCAAAAAAACTGCTGCTGACCCATTTTTATCCCCAATGTGATGAGACGGACATCGTGTCCCAATGCCGGAAAAATTATACCGGCCCCCTGGTGCTGGCAGAAGATCTGATGAGGCTTTCTGTCGGGTAAACCGGGGTTTTTCCGATTCTCAGTAATTTACTCCGCTCATGCACCGGGGAAGAAAATGAGAAAAAGGGGTTTACAAATCCGTGCATCCTGCTTAGGGTATAAGAAATTTTTGTAAAGGACATCCGGAAATCTGTGCTCCGGGCATTTTCTGCAAAAATGCGGGCCGGATTCCGGAAAACCGGCAAAAACTGTTCGATGTGAGGTATCTGCGGGCCAGTAAACCGTCCGGGATTTTTCTCCTTTATTTCGGTTTTGTAAAGCAGAACAATCCTGATATCTTGCTGATTTCTGATCGGAAACACCTTCATCCCAAGATGAGGGGGAAGCTCTGCGGATTTTAACGGAAAATCTGCATTGTCAATTTGATGAACCCGTAAAAAGTCATATTTCTGAAAATCTCTGTTAATAAAATCAGCAGATGAATGTGTGTCAAAACCTGATTTTCCGACTTTTTGCGAAGTCATCAATTTTGTTTTCCCAGATTTTCGGAGTTTTCAAAACTCCGGAAATCTTTCAACGCAGTTTTGACAGGTTTGCAGTGGGCCGTTTATACCTTAGCGGCGATGCGGCTTTCTGCGGACACACAGTTTCAAAAGCAGGTGCAGAACATTTTATTTTTCCGGAAAATCCTGTTTCCGATGCTGCTGACAATGTTTATCAAAAAAAAACCGAAAGGAGAAAAAAGAATGAGCGCGAAAAACGGTGATACAGTAAAGGTTCACTACACGGGCAAACTCAATGACGGAACATCTTTTGATTCTTCTCTGAACCGGGAACCTTTGGAATTCACCATCGGTGAGGGAAAACTTCTGAAAAAATTTGAAGATTCTGTCATCGGTATGGCAGAAGGCGACAAAAAAGATATTTCCATTCCGGCTGCGGAAGGATACGGGGGCCGCCGGGAAGAACTGGTCGGCAATATTCCGCTGAGCCAGTTACCCCCGGATATTACCCCGGAAACCGGAATGCAGCTGCAGCTGCAGACACCCGAAGGGCATCCCCTGATTATCACCATTACGGATATTGCAGAAGATCATATCACGGTGGACGGAAATCACCGCCTGGCCGGTCAGGATCTGAATTTTGAACTTCAGTTGATGGAAATCGCATAATTTTTTTTATGTGCGGGAAGCACACCGGAGAACTTTGTTATTTTGCTTGACCTGGCATTTTTTTTGGATTATTCGGAGAAAAAATTTTTTCTTCATTTTTGAGTTATGAAACAGGCAAAGCCACCCAGACTCACGGGGTGGCTTTTCTTTTTTTGGGAGACCTGTATGAAAAAAATGCCGGTAAGATTACTTGTTGTTGATAATTATGACTCTTTCACTTATAATCTGGTACAGATGTTTCGGCAGTATGCGCTGGACATCCGTGTGTACCGCAGCGATAAAATCAGCGTGGAAGCGGCCGGAAATCTGAAACCGGATTATATACTCATCAGTCCGGGTACCAAATATCCGGCCCACGCGGGGATTTCCATTGATCTGATTCGGGCTTTTTACCGGAAAATTCCCATTCTGGGGGTCTGCCTGGGGATGCAGTGCATCAATGAGGTATTCGGAGGGGAAACCGTCCGTGCCCCCCTTCCCATGCATGGAAAAACCAGTCGGGTGCGGCATAAAAACATGGGAATCTTCCGTTCTGTGACCTCCCCTTTCCGCGCTGCCCGCTATCATTCCCTTGCGGTGCGCCCCCGGCCGGACGGGGAACTGTTACAGACGGCCCTCAGTGATGACGGAGTGATCATGGGGCTTTCCCATCCCCGGTATCCCCTTCACGGGCTGCAGTTTCATCCCGAAAGTTTCCTCACGGAACAGGGATTTATGATGATTGAAAATTTTTTGAAATTAGGTCCTTATGCAAATAACTTTATGCGGATTCATCCGGATGAAGAGAATAGGCAGCGGTATCAGAAATGAATCGTGTTTTGTCAGGTTTTACGTTCAGGGGGATGCGGAACCTCTCCAAAACTGCAGGGGCCTGCTGCATACGCCCGAAAGCCTTTGGGATGTATGCAGCAGGTCCTTAGGTGATTTCCTGAAAAAATGTGCCGAAGGAGTGCCAAACTGAAAGTCTGGCAGTGTCTGACAGGCGGCAGTCCGCTTACAGACTTTCCGTTTGTGACTCCTGCAGAAACGGTACATTCATATTCAGTAGATCGAAAAGTTTGCGGAGGAGTGCAAAAACTGCATTTCTGCATGGGGCAACCGGGATCTGCGGTCGTGCAAAAATACAATTTTTGCACTCCGGGACAGTCGCAAAACCGTATCCGGGGGAAACTTTTCGATCTGCTTATATTTGGAAATTGCCTTGCAGGAGCAGTTTGGCCCCTTATTTTAAAGTTGACAGAACACTGGCATCTGACGGATTGAAAAGAAAATGACAGAATCAAAAATACAAAAACGCCACCGGGTGCTGCTGCAAATGATACTGGACAAATGGCCCCGTTTTCTGGCGGCCACCGGCTGCATGATGATGATTGCGGCTTCCAGTGCAGCAACGGCCTATATGGTCAAACCGGTTTTGGATGATATTTTTTTCAGTAAAAATGAAATGATGCTCATTGCCGTGCCTTTGGCGGTGATCCTCATTTTTTTCATCCGGGGGGCCGGGGCCTACGGGCAGGAATATTTTATGAATTATGTGGGCCAAAGTATTATCCGGGAACTCCGGAACCGCCTTTACAACCGTATTCAGGACCTGCCTCTCAGCTTTTTCCAGGAAGAAAAAACCGGTGTGCTCATGTCCCGCATCAGCAATGATGTCAATATTGTCAAAGATATGGTTTCCTCGTCTGTGACCAGTGTGCTGCGGGATATTTTTACGGTCATCGGTCTTTGCGGGGTCATTTTTTACCGGGACTGGAAAATGGCCATGTTTGCCATCATTATTCTGCCCCTGGCCTTTTATCCCATTGTTTTATTCGGCAGGAAAATCCGCCGGGTCAGCACGGGCTGCCAGGAGGCCATGGCTGAAATGAATTCCTTTCTGTATGAAACCTTTGCCGGAAACAAAATCGTAAAAGCATTTGGCCGGGAAGCATATGAAAAAGGGCGGTTTGCCCAAAAAACAGCAGGCATTTTCCGCCTGGAGATGAAAGGGGTGGTGATCAATGCCCTGTCTTCCCCGGTAATGGAATTTCTGGCGGGACTCGGCATTGCCTTTATTATCTGGTACGGCGGATCCCGGGTTATTGAAGGCAGTTCCACGGCAGGCACTTTTTTTTCTTTTATGGCGGCCGTGCTCATGCTCTATGAACCGGTGAAAAAACTCAGCAAAGTCAATAACAAAATCCAGCAGGGACTGGCGGCCACAGACCGGGTGTTTGACATTATTGAAAGAGAATCGGATATAAGGGAAGCAGAGGAGCCGGTGGAAATTCCGGACGGTTCCCACCGGGTCTCTTTTGAAAATGTGCACCTGGCCTATGATAAGCGGGGACTGGCTCTGAAAGGGATTGATCTCTGTGTCGAAGCCGGGGAAGTGCTGGCACTGGTGGGTATGAGCGGCGGCGGCAAAACCTCCCTGGTGAACCTGATTCCCCGCTTTTATGATGTGACAGAGGGCAGGGTGTGCATTGACGGCATGGATATCCGCAGTATTTCCCTGACTTCCCTGCGGAAACAGATAGCCATCGTCACCCAGGATACCATTCTTTTTGATGATACGGTGCGCAGCAATATTGCCTACGGAAAGCCTGATGCCACGGACGCGGAAATCGAAGCCGCGGCCAAAGCGGCCTATGCATATGATTTTATCACAGACTTCCCCGATGGTTTCCAAACAGGAATCGGGGAGCTGGGGAACCGGCTTTCAGGCGGCCAGCGCCAGCGTCTCTGCATTGCCCGGGCCCTGCTCAAGGATGCCCCTATCCTCATACTGGATGAAGCCACATCCGCGCTGGATACCGAATCGGAAATGCTGGTGCAGAAAGCACTGGAAAACCTCATGCAGGGCCGCACCACATTTGTCATTGCCCATCGTCTGTCCACCATACGTTATGCAGACCGCATCGCGGTACTCGCGGAAGGAAGAATCAGCGAGGAGGGGACCCATGATGAGCTCATGGCCCGGCAGGGTGAATATTTCAAACTCTGTCAGATGCAGTTTGAAGCAGCGGAAAACGGAAAGAGGAGCGGAAACAGGCTTTGATTATCTACAGATACCTGAGCATTGAAATATTAAAATATGCCCTGATTGTACTGGCAGCTGTAGTGGGGATATACGCGGCCGTTGATTTTTTTGAACGCATTGACAATTTTCTGGAGGCCGGACTGCCTGTGGGCAGGACCCTGGTGTATCTGTTTTATAAAATTCCTTTTATCATCACCCAGATATTTCCCCTGTCCCTGCTGCTCTCTGTGCTGATTACTTTCGGTATCATGAGTAAAAACAATGAAATAACAGCTCTCAAAAGCGGGGGAATCAGCATTTATGCACTGCTGAAACCGGTATTTTTCATTTCGGCCTGCTTCACACTTTTCCTTTTTCTTTTTAGCGAAATCATCGTTCCCCTTTCTTCGGAAAAAGCCAACCGCATCTGGCTGGAAGAAGTGAAAAAAAGATCCGCGGTGATTTCCAGGGAAAAAAATGTCTGGCTCAAAGACAGTCAGATGATCACGCATATCCGCTATTATAACAAACGGGAAAAAATTGTACACGGCATCACCCTTTTTTATTTTGACAAAACCTTCCGGCTCATCCGGCGGGTGGATGCCCGGAAAGGGTCCTATGATGCGCAGAAAGGCTGGACTCTTTTTCAGTTTATGGAGCAGATATTACAGCCGTCCGGTAATGAATACGATGTTCACTTTTATGATAAAAAAAAAGAAGAAATCCCCATTACGCCGGAAAATCTGGAAACCGTGGTAAAAAAATCCGAAGAAATGAATTTTACAGAGCTTTACCGCTATGTAAAAAAAGTGGAAGCCGAAGGATATGATGCCACAGTTTACCGTGTGGATTTGCAGGCCAAAGCCGCATTTCCCTTTGTCTGCCTGATTCTGGGCGTGGTCGGGCTGGGGCTGGCGGGCCGGGGAAAAATTCGGGAAGGTATGGCTGTGAGTATTTCCTACGGTCTGGGAATTGCCTTTTCCTACTGGATTTTTTACAGTTTCTGTGTTTCTTTGGGCTACGGCGGAATGCTGCCCCCCTTTGCAGCGGCCTGGACCGCCAATCTGCTCTTTGCCTGCTTCGGAGTGATCACTTTGCTCAATGCCGAGTAGGGGGAAGTTGAAACTGGGAACTGGGAACTGGGTACTGGGAGCTGGGTACTGGGTACTGGGAGCTGGGAGCTGGGTACTGGGAGCTGGGTACTGGGTACTGGGAGCTGGGTACTGGGTACTGGGAGCTGGGTACTGGGAGCTGGGTACTGGGAGCTGGGTACTGGGTACTGGGAGCTGGGTACTGGGTACTGGGAGCTGGGTACTGGGAGCTTGGGAGCTGGGTACTGGGTACTGGGTACTGGGTACTGGGAGCTGGGTACTGGGAGCTGGGTACTGGGTACTGGGTACTGGGTACTGGGAGCTGGGTACTGGGTACTGGGAGCTGGGAGCTGGGTACTGGGTACTGGGAACTGGGAGCTGGGTACTGGGAGCTGGGTACTGGGAGCTGGGTACTGGGTACTGGGAGCTGGGTACTGGGTACTGGGAGCTGGGTACTGGGAGCTGGGAGCTGGGTACTGGGTACTGGGAACTGGGAGCTGGGTACTGGGAGCTGGGTACTGGGAGCTGGGTACTGGGTACTGGGTACTGGGTACTGGGAGATGGGAACTGGGTACTGGGTACTGGGAGCTGGGTACTGGGAGCTGGAAACTGGGTACTGGGAGCTGGGTACTGGAGATTGGCATTTGGCTAAGAAGAGCTTGTGAATATGATGCAAAAGATGCTTTTTTTTATATATGAACTGATCTGGAAAACGCTTATTCCCTTTCTCCGTTTTCATCACCGTCTGGCAGAGGGTTTTGCAGAGAGAAGGCTGGAAAAAAGGCTGCCCAAAGCGGATATATGGATACAGGCCGCATCAGTGGGAGAAGCCGGGCTGGTTGCGGAAATACTGCGAGAACTCCGCCCTCCGCGTCCTCTGACAATACTGCTGACGGCCAATACCCGGCAGGGGGTGGAGATTTTGCAGGACACTGCCGGAACCTGTCCCTGTACCCCCAGCGGAATATCCCGGATTTATGTACGCTATTTTCCCTTTGACACTCCTTCTCTCATGAAAAAGGCTGTGCGGCAGGCCGATCCGCTTCTCATGGTGCTGCTGGAAACAGAGATCTGGCCGGGACTGCTGGCGGCCCTGAAAGATGCCGGAACCCGGTGTCTGATTCTCAACGGCCGGATTTCCCCCCGCAGTCTGAAACGTTATAGCATCATTTCCTCAATCTGCCCTTCTGTCTGGAAATCTCTGCACCCGGATCAGATTCTGGCTATTTCCCCGGAAGACGCAAAGCGGTTCGGTATTCTTTTCGGCAGGGAAGGAATTGCCACCATGCCCAATATTAAATTCGACCGCATTCCCCTGCACCCGGCAAAAACAGAAACCCAAAATCCTCTCCGGCTTTTCATCCCTTCTTTCCGTCCCTTTATTGTGCTGGGTTCTGTCCGGCAGGAAGAAGAAAAAGAGGTGGAAAAAATCATCCGCCGTGTGCTTTCTGAATGCCCCCATGTCTGTATCGGACTGTTTCCCCGGCATTTTCACCGCGTTTCTTTTTGGGAGAGCCGCCTGCAGGGTTTGAATATTTCCGCACTCCGCAGATCACAGTTCTCTTTCCATTCCCCGGCTGCTGTTACGGATTGCTCCGTTCTTCTTTGGGACACCTTCGGTGAACTGGCAGACGCGTATGGGCTGGCGGATGCTACTTTTGTGGGCGGCAGTCTGGCACCTTTGGGCGGTCAGAATTTTCTGGAGCCTGTCATTTACGGTCTTGTTCCTGTTATCGGACCTTACCGGAATCATTTTCAATGGGTGGGAACCGATATTTTTGAAAAAGGGCTGGTGAGGACGGGCAGGGATTGGCAGGAAGTTTCGGATTATCTGATTCGGGATATTCAGAACATCCGAAAAACCGGAAACAATGCGCGCAGTTTCCGGAAAAAAACAGCCCGGCAGTACTTTGCAGCACACCGGGGCGGCAGCAGACAGGCCTGCCGTGTAATAGAAAGTGCGATGAATGGTGAATTTATAACCCCCTGACACCGAACACCTTTGTACGGGACGCGAATCGCCCCCCATGCATTCCCACGGGGAGCGTGGGAACGAGAAACGCATTCCCCGGAGGCTCCGCCTCCGGCAGTGTGTGAGGCAGAGCCTCACCCAATGTATTCCCAGACAGAGCCCGGGAACAAGTAACACCTGACACCGAACACCTGACACCGAACACCTGACACCGAACACCTGACACCGAACACCTGACACCGAACACCTGACACCGAACACCGGACACCTGACACCGGACACCTGACACCGGACACCTGA
>JAABRU010000150.1 GCA_011390755.1 Desulfobacteraceae bacterium
ATGACAATCCGGAAATTCTGGAACCTGTGGCAGCATTTTTCGGAGTGGATATTGCGGCCCGTCTGGATGACCCGGCCAATAAAGAGAAATTCTGTTACAGCGGGTATTGATGAATATGTAAAAAGTCCGAAATCCGGGTTTTTCAGCAATTGACTCGTTCCCAGGCTCTGCCGCAAGGTACTCGGCAAAAAATAAACCCTTTGAAACTGTTCGGCAGAAACATGCCCGGTTTTTGTTTATTCTCTGCTGACGGAATGTACCGGGGGAATTATCTTTTTCCGGGTCCCCAATGCCGTTAAGTTAAGACTCCCCTCCCCTGAGGGAGGGGCAGGGGAGGGTGAAAACGGTAAATAATTACAGACTGATATATTCCCCCTCCCACCGGGGGAGGGGGATTTATTGCTTAACTTAATGCCATTGGGGCAGAGCCCCAATGGCATTAAGTTAAGACTAACCCCTCCCACCGGGGGAATTTCAAATCAACCGGTTTTGACCCACCACCCGTCATTGTTTCTGCGGGTCCTGCGCTTCCTTTTCCTTCATCCGGTTTTCAAAATTTTCATAATTGAAAAACACATCTTTTAACCACTTCATGCCGAATTTCAGCAGTTCCACCTCGTCATTTCTGATTTTTTCCACAAGTTCCGCTTCTGTCGGGTAGCGTTCCAGAAAAGAGCTTTCAAAAACAAAATTTCTAAATTTATCAATATTATAACTGGCCATAAAAAAGAGCTGCTTACTTTTGTCAGACAGTTTGATATTGGGAGGGAAAGAACGTTTTCTCACAAGCAAATCTGTCCAACCGGCATTGATTTCATCATATATGTCCGGCCCCTGATCCACACGCCATTCCCGGACAGTCCATTCCTCATCTTCTTCAAACCCCAGACAGTGGGGTTCATTGACAAAGAAAAAGAAACCTTCATCATCCGCACCTTCCTTATGCATGAGAGAAGCCACACCGAGAGGATAATAACGGCAGGTCGTGGGCCGGTCTTTATATACAATGCAGCCGTCATCCCGCACAAAGGGGCAGGAGGTCTGCTCATCATCCAAAAGTTTCAGGGTTACAATGGGCAAATCGGTTTTTTCCAGTATTTCCGGTTTGGTATATACTGCCAGAAATTCTTCGGAAGAAAGCCCCAGGCGGTTTTTCAAACGGATAATATCATAAGGGGTCAGAATGATATTGATCCCCCGGCAGCATTTGGTGAAACATGCCGCCCCCTTATGACATTTGAATTTGAATTTACTGTTCATTCCAAGTTTTACCGGCTGAATAGATGCCATTTTTTCCATGTCCTGCATTCTTTATGATTCCTTTCCTGATTATTTTTTGCGGTCAAAACCGCAGTCTGACAAATGTTTTTTACAGTGTTTCCTCCTGAAATCTTCCCTGATCATAGGAAACGGTTCTTTCATAGGAAACGGTTTCTTCCGGTGCTGCCGAGCTTTCATAGGAGACTGTTTCTTCATAAGAGTTTTTTTCCGCTTTATCCGCGGACGCATTTCTGCGCTCCTTCCGCATTGCCATTTCCTCCGCGATCTGCCTGTCCTCCGGGAGATCATCCCCCCATTCCGCTTTGTACATGCCGTGGAAGACAATATAAAACATTATTGTCATCAGATCCGATACCGCCAGGAGGGGAGACTGCTGCAAAGAAGCAATCATCTGCTTTTGTTTTGCATATTCACGTTTCAGTGTTTCCAGATTCCGGAACAGGCCGATAATGTCCGAACGGATATCCGGGCGGATCTGCGGTACATTTACCCCGCTTTCCCAGTTTTTCCTGCACCGCCTGACAGTTTCATAGTTTGAACGTATGAGATCCCTGCGGCTTTTTCCACTTCTGAAAAAAGACTGGCCATGAATATGCTCTTCGGTTTTCCTGCTGTTTTCCTGCTGTTCCGTCCGCAGTTCCTGTATCAGCATTTCCCGGACATCTTCGGACAGATGTATCTGCAGTGAGGAAAAAAAAGCCGCGGCCGCTGCTGCTTTCCGCCGGAATTCATTGCACGCGCTGTACCAGAAAAAACGGCTGCAGCGGATAAATGCCTGTTTGCGGTCTTTGCTGTCTTCTCCGGCCTCCTGCAAAATTTTGCCGCTTTCCGCAAACCATATCCGGGTTTGGCTGAAAAGCACTTCCCCGATGAGCGCGTAGTAAATCATTGCCACTGCCGCATACCAGTCCTGAAGCTGAAAAATACGGGGCAGGCAGTGCAGTGTGTTCACCAGAAGAGGGTTTTCAGCCAGATGGGATGGGGTGGCATAAGAAGGGGTTCCGCCTCTGAAAGGCTGGGCGGGAACAGGGGCACCGAAATCTGCGGCAGTTTCAAAATCAATGAGTCCCAGCGGCATTTCTTCCCGGTAATGCAGATGGGCATTGCCCACAAGGAAGATATTATCCGGTTTCAGATCCCGGACAGCAATCCCTTTCTGCCGCAGCCGGCATAAGAGATTCAGGATACCGCTGATGAGCCCTTTAAAATGCGGTCTGTTCTGTTCAAAGGTTTTTTCCGAAATATAGTTGCGCATCATTTCCCGGTAGTCTTCAATTTCTTTCCGTCTGCTTTCCTGCAGTTCTGCAAAAAGTTCGCGAAGTGCGGGGATAAAATCCCGGTCTGTCCCGCTGACTCCGGCGGCAATATCCTTTTCCGCAAGCCAGAGCAGAAACCATTCTTTTCTTTTATAAGTAAAAGCAGAAGCATTCAGTCCGTTTTTTTTCATGAGCAGATTCACTTTTTCCTCATAATCTGCATATATTTCATTAATATAAAAAAAAACAGGACTGTGGATGCTGCCGAACAGCCCCTCAAAGGCTTCCATATTCCAGAGAATATCCGGCTGACTGAAAATATTTTCACAGATTTTGTTTTTGACATTATGCATTTTTTCAATGACATGCCCCAGAAAATCATTTCTGGAAAGCGCCATAAAAAATGCAAACCGATCCCCGATTTTCAAATAGGTCTGACAGGATGTGTTTTTTTTCAGTGAACTGATATAGTGCTTTTCCAGTCTGTCCCCGTCTGCATCCGAAGGTGCGGCAAACTCCGGAATTTTTTTCAGAATCGCAGATACACTGGGAACAATACATTCAATATGGGGAGCCAGCCGCTCTGCAATCTGCCTTTCCCCATGAATGCTTTCCAGATATTCGGTAAAATCCCGGATGGGTTCGGGCGGAATTTTCACAACCAGCAGATCATCATAAATCACTTTGAAACATATGCTTTTGCTGCCGCTGTCTTCTCCAAGAAGTCCCAGGGTCATCCGCCGGGATTTGCATTCACTGCCCCGTATGCGCAGTTCATAACTGTAATCCGGCCCGGCGGATTCGGAATCCAGGCAGACGATATGCCTTTCCGTATCTGCCTGCTCCGGAATCCCGGACTGCACAGTGAACAGATTCAAAAAGAAATTCAGCACCTGTGCTTTGAGATTCTCTATTTTCTCCGGGCTGCCGGTTTTCTGTATATCTGTTTTTTTCATTATCAACTGATTTTATAAAAAATATTTTCTGATACATGCCGGGTGAATGAGATACGGGGATCATTTAAAAAAATTCAACCCTGTACATTACTTCCTCATGAAAATATTTACAAGACTTACTTGCAATTTTTCAGATATAGTATCAGTACTCTTTCCGTAAAACTCCTCTCCCCTGAGGGGCGGGGTCAGGGGAGAGGGGTCAGGGGTCAGGGGGGCGGTGTCAGGTGTCAGGTGTCAGGTGTCAGGTGTCAGGTGGCCGGTGTCAGGTGTCAGGTGTCAGGGGGGTGGTGTCAGGACCCCCGACCCCCCAAATCCTGAATTAAGGGGGCCTTTGTCCTTTTTACGTTTTTATTATTTTTTGGGTATTGAGAATACCGGGATTCTGTTTCTTACTGACAGATCAGCGGATTTGGATATCTGTTATCCGCCTTTTTTATATGTACAGTGTCTGTGAAAATCTGATATAAATCATAAAAAATCGGACAGAATAGTCAAAATATACAGATTTCCGGAAGAAATATTTTTCCTGTGCTTTCATGATGCGGAGTTTCCCTGATGAGAAAGAAAACATATGTCACAGACCATATGATGTTTATCGGGCTTGGTCTGGCCGGATTTTACTGGCTGTGCGAATCTTTTCTGAGTATATTTTTACAGCAGAAAGCCGGTGTTACCGAGCTGTTATTCGGAAACAGACTGGATGAAATATGGGGCAGAATAGTGGTTCTCTGCCTTTTTGTCATTTTTGCATCCCATGCGCAGTATACCATTGACAAGCGCAAAAAAGCCGAAAATGCCCTGCGGGAAAGCGAAGAAAGATACCGGACACTGATAGAGAATATTCCCATCGGTATCTGCCGCATGGAAGCGTTTTGCGATGGCAGATATCTGATGGTAAATCCTGCTTTTCTCAAAATATTTGCCTATGAATCCGAACATGATCTGAAATATTCGGTCATGAGCAGCATCTGGCAGAATAAGGAGGAATGCCGTATAGTTACGGATAAGATTCTTCAAAAGGGCAGTTACAGTCTCAATGAAGTGCTGCTGAAAAAGAAAAACGGGGTTCCGGTATGGACTTCTGTCAGTGCACGTCTGGTATATCCGGAGGGGCCGGACAAAGCCCCCTGCTTTGACTGCACCTTTGAAGATATTGATGAAAGAAAAAAATCTGCGGAAAAAATACAGCAGGAGGCCGAAACCCGGCGACGTTTTCAGAAAATGCTTTCGCCGGATCTGGCTGATTTGGTGGTTTCCGGAGAACTGAAAGTGGAAAAAGGCGGACAGAACCGGGTCGCTACGGTATTATTTGCGGATATCCGGGGTTTTACCACCATGAGCGAAAGCACGCCCGCATCCGAAATTCTCCGGATGCTCAACGAATATTTTGAATTTGTGGTGGATATTATTTTCCGGCATGAAGGAACGGTGGACAAGTATATCGGGGATGCGATTATGGTCAACTGGGGCGTGCCTGTGCGGCATGAAGATGATCCGGTGCGGGCTGTAAGGGCGGCTTTGGAAATGCGGGTCGGGCTCAAGGATTTTAACCGGAAAAGAGAAATGCGGGGACAGCAGCCCATACAGGTGGGCATCGGTATTAATACCGGGAAACTGGTGGCCGGTTATATCGGTTCCACCCATACCATGAGTTATTCGGTGATCGGCGATACGGTGAATACAGCTTCCCGGCTTTGTTCCGCGGCCGCCGCAGATCAGGTGCTTATATCCGAAAGTACCTATGAACATGTGAAAGATATTTTCAGTGTCACCCGGCTCAGACCCATCATGGCAAAAGGAAAACTGTATCCGGTTCAAATTTTCAGTGTTGTGTGCGAACCCTCCATCTCACTTATATGAAAGGAAATTATGTTATTATATCAGAAAGAGCGGAAATATTTTGCGCAGATTGCCGGAGGAATGGAAGAAACAGGGGCCGCGGAAATCAAAGCCCTGGGAGCGGAATCCGTGAAAAGCGATATCCGGGGCATTCATTTCCGGGCAGCAAAAGCCTGCCTTTACCGTATCAACTATCTTTCCCGCTTTCTCACGCGGGTGCTGGCCCCGCTGCTGCGTTTTGACTGTCCGGATGCGGATACCCTGTACCGGAAAACACAGAGTATTTCCTGGTCGGATATTCTGGGCCCGGAAAACACCTTTGCCGTATTTTCCAATGTATCCCACAGTCATATCAATCATTCCCGGTATGCATCCCTGCGGGTCAAGGATGCCATTGCGGATCAGTTCCGGGAACGCGTGGGAAAAAGACCTTCCGTGAACAGGGAAGATCCGGATATATGGATCAATCTGCATATCCGCAGCAACAGTGCCGTGCTGAGTCTGGATACATCGGGCGGTTCCCTCCATCGCCGGGGATACCGGAAAGAGGGTCTGGAAGCCCCCCTGCAGGAAACCCTGGCCGCCGCCATTATCCGTCTGTCGGAATGGGACGGTTCCCGGCCCCTGGCGGATCCCATGTGCGGTTCGGGAACCCTGCCCAATGAAGCCCTGATGCATTACTGCCGCATCCCTGCCGGATACCTGCGCGCCCGGTTCGGATTTGAATTTTTTCCGGATTTTGACGCAACAATCTGGCGTTCTGTGAAAAAAAAAGAAGACAGGAAGATCGGGAAACTGCCGCAGGGTATGATTTCCGGAAGTGACATATCGGCCCGTGCTGTGCAGATGGCAGAAAAAAACAGCCGACGGCTTCCGGGGGGCGAAGGGATTGAATACCGCCGATGTGATTTCCGGAACATCACGGATCTGGAAAACAGGGTGATTGTCTGCAACCCCCCTTACGGCATCCGCCTGGGAAATCCGGAAGTATCCGGGAAACTGATGAAAGATTTCGGAGATTTTCTCAAACAGCGATGCAAGGGATCATCCGCTTATATTTATTTCGGGGACAGGGAGATGATTAAAAAAATCGGCCTGAAACCTTCCTGGAAAAAGGAACTGCGCAACGGCAAGCTGGACGGACGGCTGCTGCGCTATGATCTGTACTGAGAAAAATGAGCATGATCCGGCATTGGTTTTATCCTTCACTTTTTGTATCGGTGCCTTACGCCGGCGCTAAGGCGATTTCCGAATATGAATGTACCGGAATCTGAAGGAGTCACAGGCGGAAAGTCTGTGAGCGGGACTGTCATCCGCCGGACACTGCCGGACTTTCAGTCCGGCACTCCTTTGGTAAGATCTTTTCCGGAAATCACCTAACGCTCCCTGCCGGTTTCGGCTTACATTTTATCTGCAGGGTACGTTAGGCCGCAGGCCCTAACGCACCGGAACAGAATATTTGATTTTGTATTCCGCTTTTGTAACGGTGCGTTACGGCTGTCGCCTAACGCACCCTACTTTCTGCCGGAGGCGTGAGTCTCCGGGGTATGCATTTCCAGACGGAGCGCGGGAACGACTTGAAATAAATCAGATCTTTTTCAATATCCGACTCTTTCCGCACTGCCAGTATTTTTTTCATAACCTCCGGAGAACCTTTACTGAAATAAAGCTGCAGAGCTTCTAAAAGGCATGTTTTCCCCACATTATTTTTCCCGGCAATCAGCCCGGCAATCAGATTGACCCGCCCGGGTTTTTTGATCAGCAAATGGCGGAAGGCACGGAAGTTATGTATTTCAGGGGAATCCAGAAAAAGGGTTTTTTCATATTTATTCTCCCATGATTTGTTGACAGTTTTCAGGAACCGTTGATTTCAGAATAATATTTTTTATTGCATTTTACAAGTGTTCCTGCAATTATTCCATGATCTGAATTCTGCCCTGCGGCGGAAAAAACCGGAAAACACAGGGACTGTTGAGGAAAAAATGGATAAAATCCTGGTAGTTGACGACGAATCTATTATCCGTGAAAACCTGGAACGGATACTGAGAGAAGAAAATTATGATGTGGATTCCGTGGCGGGCGGCAGGGATGCCCTGGCACTGCTGAAAAAGTCTTATGCGGATGTTATGCTGCTGGATCTGAATCTGCCGGATATGCACGGTATAGAAGTGCTTCAGGAAGTCAAAAAACTGGACCCGGATATTATGGTAATTATCATTACGGGATATGCATCAGTGGATTCTGCTGTGCAGGCCTTAAAGCTGGGGGCCTATGATTATATCAAAAAACCTTTTAAAGCCGATGTCATCAAACTGATTGTCCGCCTTTCTTTTGAGGCACAGGAACTGAAGAAAAAAGTAGGTAATCTGGAACGCAGACTGCCCCAACTGCCTTCGCAGCTAAATATGGTTGCGGAAAGCGATCAAATGCGTCAGATACTCAAACAGGTGAGAGAGGTTGCCCGGCATGAAGATGCCACAGTAATGATTACAGGGGAAAGCGGCACCGGAAAACAGGTGGTGGCACAGTCTGTGCATCATCTCAGCCCCAGAAAAAACAAACCTTTCCTGGAAATCAACTGTGCAGCGCTTCCGGACAATCTGCTGGAAAGCGAGGTTTTCGGCTATGAAAAAGGGGCCTTTACCGATGCACGGCAGCGGAAAAAGGGACTTTTCGAGGCTGCGGAGGGAGGAACGGTTTTTCTGGATGAAATCGGGGAAATGCCCATGAACCTGCAGGCAAAGCTTTTGGGAGTGCTGGAAAACCGGAGATTCCGACGCCTGGGCGGGCATCGGGATATTGCAATAGACGTGCGGATTATTGCTGCCACCAATATTGATCCCAAAAAAGCCATTGAGGAAAAACGCTTTCGGGAGGATCTGTATTACCGGCTCAATGTATTCCCCATCCACATCCCGCCTCTGCGGGAACGCCCCGATGATGTGCTGGCTTTATCCGAGATTTTTCTGCTGAAATTTTCCCGGAAATTTAACAAAAAATTTCAGGAAATTGATCCCAAAGCCGGAGAGTATATGAAACAGTATGCCTGGCCGGGAAATGTGCGGGAACTGCGGAATGTGCTGGAACGGATCTGCATTATGCATAATGACGGCATACTGAAACAGTCCCACCTTCCCCCGGAAATTGTTTCCTTTCAAAACAATGATTCATTTCTGGAAATACCGGAAAATGTTTTTGATATTGAAGCACTTGTGGATGAAGTTACCTCCCGGCTCATCCGCCGGGCCATGAAAAAGACAGACGGCAATATTGCCTGCGCGGCCCGGATGCTGGGGCTTCCCAGAGGGACCCTGCGGTATAAACTCAGGAAATACGGGATTGCTTTTTAGACCTAATGCATTGTTTCACTTATAATTGTGCAGGTATTTCGGAGCAGAACATCCGAATGCCGGGTTACCCTTCGCTAACCCGACCTGCAGTTTTAAGTGAAACAAAGCAGTACATAACCACCTTGCATTTTTTATAACACAACCGGACGAAGCGGATTGCAAAAATTACATTTTTGCAATCCTGTCCGCACTTCTGATTCTCTAAAAATACCAATAAAGAGTTAAATCCAATGCTGTAAAATCCGATGCTTATAAAATCAGTTCCGGAAATCTGACTTTATAACACCCTGTTTTTATTTGATCCGAAGTTTCTGACTCTTCATTGGCATTAAAAACGAATGTGTTCATGTATTCGTCCGGATGATTCATACATTCGGACAAATCCCCGCATCACAGTGCTTCATGGGAAAGCGGAGATACAAAGCCGTTTTCTTTCATTTTTTCAGATGATTATCAGGATTTCATTAAAACCTGCAGCATATAATACATCAGGGGAATAAAGATGGCCGGGAGCATGTTGCCGACTTTGATTTTTCTGATTTCCAGAATATTGATGCCGATGGCCATAATCAGGATACCGCCGACTGCGGACATCTGCCCCACGACAGCGGGAATCAGAAAAGGTTTGATCACAGCGGCCAGCAGGGTAATAAATCCCTGATAAATAAAAACCGAGGCAGCGGAAAAGATGACACCGATTCCCAGAGAGGAGGCGAATATCACAGAAGCAACCCCGTCCAGCACCGATTTGGCAAACAAAGTCTGATGGTTGCCGGTCAGACCGCTTTCCATTGATCCCACAATGGCCATAGAACCCACGCAGAAAAGCAGACTGGCCGCCACAAATCCTTTGGCAATCCCGCCGCCCGAACGGGAAAAACGCTTTTCCAGCCACTGACCCAGCTGCTCCAGCCGGGCCTCGATGTCAATCATTTCTCCCATGACACTGCCAACTGCAAGACTGATAATCACCAGCAGCAGTTCATCACTTTTCAATGCCCCTTTCAGACCGATGAGGATAACGGCCAGCCCTACGGACTGCATCACCGTTTCCATATATCTTTTGGGGATTCCCCCTTTTAAAAGCAGGCCGAGCAGACTGCCTGCAGCAATTGCCAGTGTGTTAACAATCGTTCCGAACAATAGATATTCCTGATAATATTGGTTTTTGTTTGCTATACGTGAGTTATGAATTTTCCCGCAGCTGTTGCGGCAGCTCCCGTTTGTGCCGGGTTGGTCAGGATCATTGCCTGTCTTGCCCCTTTTGCCCCCTGAAAACCGTGCCTGAGATTTCACCTCACACCCCGATAAAACACCGTGAAGCGTCCGGCAGTAAATTTTCCCGTATTTTTCTCTGCCCCGTATTACAGGGTTGGGGTTCCTTACCGGGTTTTCTGTTTTAACCGTTTTACTGGTTTTTACGGTTTTTCTGATTTTCTCTTTTATTGATGCAATGCCTGATTCTGACGGTTTTGTCAACAGCTTTCCTTTGTATTTTCGTATGTTAAACCCTGGAAAATCAAATCTGCCGTTTATATGGCAGATTTTTGTTTTCCCGCCGGATGACAAAGCAGTACCGGTAATTGTCAAATAAGGCGATTTCAAAATATGAATATACCGCTTCCTGAAAGAAGTCACAAACTGAAAATCTGTGACCGGTCTGTCATTTGTCAGTCACTGCCAAACTTTCAGTCTGGCACTCCTCTGGTACATTTTTTTCAGGAAATAAGCTAAAGTGAATCCGTACCCGAAGCCGGACACACCTCTTACTCCCCGCCCCCAATCACCCGAAATTTCACAGAATCAAAACTGCCTCCCGGATCCATAACCGTCAGCTGATACTGTCCCGGATGTCTGAAACTGTAAACAACGGGCGTAGCTGCCGGGACGCGGGCAATGAGATCACCGTTTAACAGCCAGTAGAGTTCCTCTCTTCCTCCGCTGGCCTGAAATGTCAGGGAGGGCAGGCGGGTTTCCGCACCGGGAGGGCGGAACACCGTATCCGGTTCTATGCCCATGATGCGGATATTTTCTTCCCGGTTGGATGCAGAACTGCCGCAGGCCGGGTCAGGAGAAGGAATGCGGGATTTGCGGCGGATACGGGGCGGGAGCCAGGGCCGGGTTGCCGCAGGCCAGCGGGCAATGACTTTTTTTTGGGAACCGGCAACAGGGCAGTCCGCATCCACCCGCAGACCGGTACGGGGATTGATCCGGATGGTGACCGGATTGCCCAGCCAGAGCCGGTCGCTGCGATCCGGCAGGGTGGGCGGGATGACATGATTGAGAACCCATGCCTGCCTGCGCTCATGGCAAAGATCATCATCTGTTTCCTTTGCGGCCTTTCCCAAAGGCCAGCAGATTTCTTCCCGACTGACACTGTCGGGCACAGCCGGGGGCGGGCCGTACTGCCGGGGCAGACTGTCCACAATACGGAAGAGCAGGGGCGCGGCCGTGGCCCTGCCGTACTGTCCGGGAGAAGGGGTTCCATCCGGTCTGCCCACCCACACACCTATGGTGTAACGGTCTGTAACACCGATGGTCCAGGCATCCCGGAATCCGTAACTGGTGCCGGTTTTCCATGCCACCTGCCGTGCATTGTCCAGAAACAGACGGCCCGCAGGCAGATCCGGTCTGCGTTTTTCCCGGAGAATCCGCAGGATAATATAAGCCGCCCCCGGACTCAGCAGACGGCGTTCCCGCAGGGGATCATTCTCTGTAAAACGCAGGGGGGCGGAAAGACCGCCTGCGGCCAGAGAGCGGTAGGCACAGACCAGATTTTCCAGGGAAGTCCCGGCACCTCCCAGAATCAGCGTCAGGTTCGGTTCCTGCCGGGACGGATAATCCGGATGAAGACCGCCCTGGCGCAGGCGGGCATCAAAATATTTGGGACCGACACGATCCAGCAAATCCACGGACGGCAGATTCAGAGATCGCTGCAGGGCCTCGGCCGCGCTGACCGGCCCGGTAAAATGACGGGTAAAATTATCGGGACGGTATCCGCTGAAGGAAAAGGGAGCATCACACATCAGACTTTGGGAATGAATCAGTCCTTCTTCCATTGCCACGGCATATAAAAAAGGTTTGAGGGCGGACCCCGGAGAACGGGAGGCCTGTACCATATCCACATGTCCGAAACGGCTGTTGTCCAGAAAATCCGCTGATCCCACATACACTTTAACGGCCAGACTTCTGTTTTCCGCAATCAGAACCGCCGCAGAACTGTGCTCCGGCGTATCTGCAATAAATCCCCGTATCAGACCGGCCACACTTTCCTGGAGAAGGGGATCAATAAAAGTGCGCAGGGGCGCATCCGGAGATGCCTGCCCTTTCAGTCGCCGGGCCAGCAGGGGAGCCTTTAGGGGACGGGCATGGAAATGTCGCTGCACTTTTTCGATTTTGGCCGATGCCACGGTCTCTGCATTCCATATACCAAATTTTGCCATACGATCCAGTATCTTGTTCCGTCCGGCCTCTGCTCTTCGGGGGTGACGGTCGGGGCGCATTCGGGTGGGGGACTGGGGCAGCACAGCCAGCAGCGCGGCCTCCGCGTGGCTGAGTTCC
This sequence comes from Desulfobacteraceae bacterium, assembly GCA_011390755.1. Lineage (GTDB taxonomy): Bacteria > Desulfobacterota > Desulfobacteria > Desulfobacterales > Desulfococcaceae > JAABRU01. Next base: position 12,244 of record JAABRU010000150.1, read on the forward strand.
CCCGCGGATTTTCCCAGATAGGCATAGGCCGCTGCCTGCACCCCTTCAACAGGCCCGCCAAAGGGAGCATAATTAAGATAAAGCCCCAGAATCTCCTTTTTGGAGAGGGAATATTCCAGTTGCAAGGCGCGGAACATCTGTCTGCATTTTCCGGCGACGGTTTTGGAGTGCGGCTGCAGAATACGGGCCACCTGCATAGTGAGAGTGGACCCGCCAGAAACAAGATGTCCGGATTGCATATATTGCAGCACGGCCCGCATCAGGGCCAGGGGATTGACCCCCGGATGCAGATAAAAATAGCGGTCTTCATAATTGATGAGGGCCTCCAGATAAAGGGGGGAGACATTTTCGGGCCGCACCGGATACCGCCATACGCCTTTTTCATCGGGAAAACTCCGCAGGGGGGAACCGTCTCCGGCCACCACAATCACCGCAAAATCCTTCCTGTTTTTCCCCGGAAGGGAAAAGGGAAAACAGGCATTCAGAAAAAGAAAAAGGACAAGGGCATACAGCGCGGAGGAGAGCAGAAAGGCGGGTATGCAGAACAGAAAAACGGCGCGGAACCGGTGGTGCCCCACTTTGGGACAAAGCTGTTCCGAAGTCTTCAGTTTGCTGTCTGGAATAAGATTTTCTGACAATGAATCAAAACACCTGATCTGTCATAATAACCATAGGGCGGTAGGGTGTCTTACGCTTCGCTAACGCACCCAGGGTATAATGTTCTCCGGTGCGGTGCCTTACGCTTCAACTCGTTCCCGGGCTCCGCCTCAATGCCGTTAAGTTAAGGTCTGAAAACTGAAACGGGAATAATTCTGCATTGTCCCGGAGGGACAACAGAAAACAGCCCGTCAGTTTACTTCCGGGAATCAAAGAGAAAACATTTCAGAGTCCCGCAGCCGTTTCCGCGCGGGAGTGTGGGAACGACTGCCCGCATTGGGCTTTGCCCAATTTTTTGATTTTACAGGAAGTCATAATGACTTCCCCGTCAGGTGCGCGGGGAGACTTTTATTCGGAAAAATGGAACACCTCATAAACCTTCACTTCTACGTCCCCTTTTTTCCAGCAGTCTCCTCCCATGCCCCCCTTGCGGCAAAGATGGGAAAGAAAAATTTCCGGGTCCGGAAGCTGCTCCCAGACCTGGGGCAGAAATGTGGAACGATAGCCGTCTTTGGAAAGAATCACACCGTGGATACCCGGCTTCAGTTTGGTGATAAGGTCTTCCCCGTCCCGGTAAGAGAGGATTTCCGGTTTTGTCAGCACACTGATTTCAATGTCCGTTTCCGGCAGTTCTTCGGCTTTCAGGGGAGGGAAACGGCTGTCCCGGAATGCAGAGTGCAAAGCATTTTCTTTTACCGCATCCGCCAGTGCTTTGACGGGTTCAATGGTTCCAATGCAGCCCCGCAGCATTCCCTTTTTGTGAAGTGTGACAAAGCAACCCTGTTTTTCCCGGACAGCCGGGGATAAATTAACGGTTTCGGGTATGCCTTCACGGGAAAGTTCGGATGCAATGACCGAACGGGCCAGATGTAAAAGATTCTTCCGGTCTTCTTTATTGAGAATTTTTGCCATAATATGATTCCTTTTTTAACCCAGGTTGCCAACAGTCGGGAGCAGCAGAAAAATCAGGCAGTTACAGAATCCCCGAAAGTTTCCGGAACGAAAAATCAGCAGGTTATAGTCCGGCGCAGATGGATTGATACCGATCAGGACTCCGTCTCTTTTAAGGATACGGCATTGAGCTTACGTTTGTAGGTGGCAACCCGGAGTTTTTTACAAAAGCATGAACCGGGATTCCCGCGCGCAAAGCACGGGAAAATCATCTGAAAAAATCCGGTAACATCCTCCTATTGGCGCAGAAAGGCCCACCAGATAAAAAAAACAAAAGCGGCCAGGGAGATGATGCACAGGGCATAGGACATCCAATCCACCGGTTTTTCCGCAATGCCGTGCTGGTTGACTTTTCCCACTTTGTGCTTGCAGGAAAAGCAGATTTCATCGTGCAGTCCCAGTACCACAGAACAGTACGGACATTTCTTTATAGAAAATTTCCTTTTTTCCATATCCGCAATCCTTTTTCATCTTAGTTCAGCAGATCTTCCTCTTTGCTGATTTCACTTCTGTCTTTAATCTGTGCCAGCCAGGATGCAAATACTTTATACTGTTTCTGACGCAGCAGGCGATCGATTACCGACTGTTTCTCTTTTTCAAAATCCTGGGAATCCGGCAGTTTTCTTTCAGCAAAGCGGATAACATAATACCCGTTCTTTCCTTTCAGGGGGGCTTCGGGGAAAGGATTTTCTTTGGAAAGTGCAAACACGGCCCTGCTGATTTCCTGTTCATAACCGATATTGGGGATTGCTTCGCTGCGTTTGAAAAAACCCGTAGAAACAAGCCGGGGGCTTTTTTCATCCTTTTCCGTGTCCGCACTGTCCGCTGCCGCATCTTCTGTATCTGCCGATTCTGTATCCGCAGTTTCCGGGGCAGTTTCACCGGGTGTATTTTCAGAAATTTCCTCAGAAGACTGATTTTCCGGATTTTCACTGCTGCTTTCTGCATCCGCTGCGGTATTTTCATCTTCGCCTGCCGCGGCTTCTTTTTTTCCTTCTTTCAGTGCAGCCAGAAATGCTTCGGCATCTTTTTTGGCTTTTTCTTCCTGTTTTTCTTTGATCAAAGCCGCTTTCACCTTTTCTGCAACTGCTTCATAAGGGGAGGTTTCTGCGGGAATTTTTTCTTTCAGCTGCATAATATAGCAGGCATCCCCCAGATTCAGCACTTCACTCAGCTGTTTATCGGAAAGGGCAAAGGCGGTGGATGCAAATTTTGCAGCATCCCCGATTTTTTCCGGCCCTTTGCCTGCCGTGAAAAAATCTGTCTCCAGCAGTTCCAGCCCCCCGGCCGCGGCCAGCTCTTTCAAATCATCATCTTCATATGCTTCACTGTAAATGGCTTCGGCTTTGTCATAGGCGGCAATTTTGGCTTTTTCTCCGGCCAGTTTTTTTTGAATCTCCTCTTTTACTTCTTCCAGTTTTTTCTCAACAGCCTCATTCACTTTTTCCACTTTGATGATATGCCAGCCAAACTGCGTTCTGACCGGTTCGCTGATTTCTCCGGCGGCCATGGAAAATGCCCTGTCGGAAAAAGGTTTTACCATGCGATCTTTGGTAAATCTGCCGAGATCACCGCCTTTGTCTTTGGTGGGACCTTCGGAATATTCTTTGGCCAGTTCCGCAAAATCTTTTCCTTCTTCAGCCATTTTCATCACTTCTTCTGCTTTCCGTCTTTTCTTTTCCACTTCCTCTTCCGGGACATCCTTATCCAGTTTGAAAAGAATATGGCGGGCCTCCACACTTTTTTCTTCTGTGAATTCATCGGTATGGGTTTGATAATATTCTTCAGTTTCTGTATCCGTCACCTCTGCCCCGTCTTCATAGTCACTGTATCTGAAAGCAGTGTACTGAAGTTTTTTTTTTTCTTCTGTTTTGTAGGATTCTTTGTTTTTTTCATAGTATTCCCGAAGTTCCTCATCCGTGACTTCCATATCCTTATAACTGTCGGGGGCAAACAGAGCGTAATCCGCATTTACGGATGCATTGTCCCACTGATACCATTCTTTGGCCTCCGCATCGGAAACCTTGACACTGTCCAGAACAAAAGTCTGTATTTTCTGCGTCAGCAGAGATTCCCGCTGTGCGATCTCGAATTCTTCGGGGGTCAGGCGGTTCTGTTCCAGCACCCTGTTGTACAGATCATTATCAAAACGGCCGTCCCTCTGAAAAACCGGCATATCCATAATGGATTTTTTCAGTTCCTCATCCGAAACACGCAAATGCAGTCTGGCGGCTTCCTGCCGCAGCAGGGTCCGGTCAATCAACTGATCCAGTGCGTTCTGTTTCAGATTCAGCATTTTCAGCATATTGTCATCCAGATTTCCGCCAAAGCGCTGCCGGTACTGTTCAAGCAGATTGTTATATGTTTTTCTGTATTCTTCAATGCTGATGGGTTCTCCGTTTACACTGGCAATCTTTGCCAGTCGCTGGGACTGAAAATTTCCCACTCCCCAGAATACAAAAACAATAACAATTGCACCGAGAATGATTTTAATCAACCAACTTCCTGCGTAATCCCGCATTAACCTGAGCATTCGTTTTTCTCCTCATTATTTAAATGAAAATCCTTTACTGTAGGGTGGGTGAAGCGATAGCGTAACCCACCGTTATTACGCTGATGGCGGGTTCCGCTGCGCTTCACCCACCCTACTTTCATGTTTCGTTGTGAGTCAAACTCTTGGTCATTTATATGAAAGTGTCTGCGAAAAACCGGCTTCGGCCTTCATTTTCGCACTCCGTGCAGCTTTCATGTTTCGTTGTGAGTCACGGCTCATGGCGGTTTATATGAAAGTCTCCCCGCACACCTCGTTCCCACGCTCCGCGTGGGAATGCATGGGGGGACGCTCCGCGTCCCGTACAGAAAACTTTCATGTTTCGTTGTGAGTCACGGCTCATGGCGGTTTATATGAAAGTGTCTGCGAAAAACCGGCCTCGGCCTTCATTTTCGCACTCCGCGCAGCTTTCATGCTTCGTTGTGACCCTGCGGTCATGGCGGTTTATATGAAAGTCTCCCCGCACACCTCGTTCCCACGCTCCGCGTGGGAATGCATGGGGGGACGCTCCGCGTCCCGTACAGAAAACTTTCTGAACTTGTGCAGATCTAAATCCCTAAATCAGAGCATAATTCATCAAAATTATTGTCATAATCTTCCCTGTTTTTTTCTAAAAAATACTGAAGAAAAATTCTCTGATTCTGTTTT
>JAABRU010000151.1 GCA_011390755.1 Desulfobacteraceae bacterium
CCCGGCCCCCAGCACCCAGCACCCAGCACCCAGTCCCCAGCACCCAGTCCCCAGCACCCAGTCCCCAGCACCCAGTCCCCAGCACCCAGCACCCAGCACCCAGTCCCCAGCACCGTTTATGTGAAAGTGTCTGCGAAAAGCCGGCCTCGGCCTTCATTTTCGCACTCCGCGCAGCTTTCATGCTTTCCGGCCCCCAGCCCCCAGCACCCAGCCCCCAGCACCCAGCCCCCAGCACCCAGCCCCCAGCACCCAGCCCCCAGCACCCAGTCCCCAGCACCGTTTATGTGAAAGTGTCTGCGAAAAACCGGCCTCGGCCTTCATTTTCGCACTCCGCGCAGCTTTCATGCTTTCCGGCCCCCAGCACCCAGCCCCCAGCACCCAGCACCCAGCACCCAGCACCCACTCCCCAGCACCCAGCACCCACTCCCCAGCACCCACTCCCCAGCACCCAGCACCCAGTCCCCAGTCCCCAGTCCCCAGCACCCAGTCCCCAGCACCGTTTATGTGAAAGTGTCTGCGAAAAACCGGCCATTCGGCCTAAATTTCCGCACTCAGCCACAGCTTTGTTAATAAAATCAGCAGATAAATGTGCATCAGAACCTGATTTTCCGACTGTTTAGGAGATCATCCCGCCTGCATTCACTTTATTTCACTGTCAGCACAGGACAGGAGGCTTCCATGATCACATAACGGGCATTGGAACCAAAAAATATCTTTCCCACTCTGGATCGTCTTTTTACACCGACCACAATCATTTCAATTCCGTTCTCATTGGCAAATGCCACAATATCCTCCCCCGGACTCATTCCCCGGATGAGCAGATGGGTTTCACAGGAAACATTCTGTTTTTGGCAAAGATTTTCCCCGTATTCCAGTTCTTTTTCCGCGGCTTCGATTTCCGTCAGTTCTTCTTTCCGGCCACTTGTCATGGAACGGATAATATACAGTTTGCCCTGAAAAGTCAGGGCATGTTTTATCGCCACATCCAATGCTTCTTTTCCGGCATTCGATCCGTCATATCCCACCAGTATTTTCATTTATACCTCCCTGAGATTCATCAGTTTATAATATTACAAACAGGATGTGTCTGTATTTTTATAACAGAAATCTGTGTATTTATCATCAAAAAAACACATACATTTCCCATTCTGCTGATTCCGGATGTTTATTCTGGACGGTAGGGAAAAATTGTTGTACAGATATTTGGAGAATTATAAAAAGATATTCGGTAAAACAAAAAAACAATTGCACAGGAGGCCAAAGAGAAAAATGAAAAAAATGTACCTGTTTATTGCAATGTTCCTGCTTGCGGGTCTGGTATCGGCCCTGCCCCTGCAGGCTGCAAAAACCTTTGATCTGAGCAGTGAAACAGCCGGAAACCCGGCTGCGGAATTTTACAGCAGAAATTTTCAGGCAGCATTTGACACAGACTGGATGAAAAAAGCCGCACTGCACTGGAAAGCCCGGCAGGGAGAAAGTTGGAGTGAGTATCTTGAAAATCTTACAAAAACGGATCTGCCGGATGCCCTGCCGGAAATCCCGGAAACTCCGGAAGAACCGGGCACACCCGTCTGCGAAGCAGAAGGAAACGGGCAGTGCTTTTATATCTCTGCGGAAAACGGGGATGACAGCAATCCCGGAACCTATGAAAAACCGTGGAAGACATACCGGAATATTGTATATTATTATTACGAATACCTGCCGGAAAATCATGTGCGTTCCCTTCACGGCGGACTTCAGCCCGGGGATGCGGTTTATTTTATGTCCGGGGAATACAGCGACACCTATGTCAGCGGCATGGAAAACGGGGAGGAGCTGCGGCACGGATTTTACCTTTCCAATATTCACGGCAGCGAAAGTGCCCCCATTCTCTTTGCCGCATACCCCGGAGAAAATCCGGTGTTCTCTGCCAAAATGACAGATCAGGCCCTCGCTGCGGTGGAAATTTCCTATTCCAGTCATGTCCTTATAGACGGTTTTGAAATCTCGGATGCCTCCGGCCAGGGCCTGCTGCTGCGCAAAAGCCGGGATACGGAAATCCGGAACTGCCATATTCACGGCACCGGCGGAATGCGGAATGCGGATCAGTCGGGTATTTTTCTCAGCGCTGTCAAAGATATTTATCTGCATCACAACCTGCTGCACGACAATTACGGCAGGGAAGGTGAGGAAGACGGCGGAATAAACAGCAATATCCGCATATCCCAGGGCGGAGGGGAAGGCGGGAATATTCTGATCCGGCGGAACATGATTTTTTACTCGGACAGGGAGGAAAATGCCGGCAGGGACTACGGCATTCTGTTCAGCCGTTCCGGTGATCAGCTGTCCTTCCCGGATGCGGTGTTTGAAGCGGACCATAATATTTTTTGGAACTGCAGCGCGGCTTCTCTGGCAGCGGCCGTCTATAACAGCCGGATACACCACAACCTGATACTGGACAGCGCGCCGCTTACCTTTGCTTTTTTTGACGGCCTGGCCTATTTTGACGGGAATATAATTGAAAACAACAGCATTATCGGCGGCCCTGCGCTGTTTTACAATCCGGTCAGCAAATACGCACTGCCGGGTTCCTTTATTTTCCGGAACAATATCAATATTGACAAAGAAAACGAATATAATGCGGAAAAAGGGATTCTCCGCATCTGTCCGGACTGTGATGACAGTCTGTATGACAGGTTTATGAGTGAAGACCGTCTTGTTTTCAGTGATAATATTTACTGCAATGCCATCCGGGATCTGAATCTGACTCCGGCATGGCTTTTTTTCAATAATAACAGTGCATCTTCCGCACAGAAAGGGGATGCCCATACCTTTCCGGCCTGGCAGGATCTGGGCATGGACAGCGGGTCACAGGTATTTTACGGTTATACCACACCCGAAACCGCCCTCTATCCTTTTGACGGAAATGCCAATGATACCGGAGGGGAAGAAAACCATGCTGTGGCAAACGGAGCAGAACTGACCCGGGACCGCTTCGGAATGCCGGATGCGGCCTATGACTTCAACGGAACAGACAGTTATATCGCCACCCCCCTGGACGTGAATCCTCCGGAAATGCCCCTGCTGACCATGAGCGCGTGGGTATGGCCCCGGCAGATCAGCGGTGACAGTCATGAAAACCGGCAGCAGATTCTTTCTTACGATAACGGCGGTTTTGGCCGTTCCCTGCTCATGGAATCCGATAACTGGCATGTATTTACCGGGGGTGTCAACTGGGATACGCAGGTTTCTGCGGATCTGCATTCCTGGCAGCATGTGGTGGTTGTTTTTGCGGAAAACGATGTCTTTTTTTATAAAAACGGAGAAAAATATTCTTTTGGTTCCGCGCCGGGCAAATATGCCGCGCCAGCCAGATTTCTTATCGGAAACAATCCGGTGGAGGCATGGAACGAATTTTTTAACGGTGTTATAGATGATGTGCGGATATACAACCGGGTGCTTTCGGAAGAGGAAATTCTGGCACTGATGGCGGAACCGGCAGAAACGCTGATTCCGGTCAGTGAGGATTTGTCCATGAATGTCTGTGTAAGTTACCAGGAACAATCCTATTCATTCACCTTTGACTATTTCCCCTCTGAAGACGGTATCTACTGGAAAATGGATGCGGACAGTTTTACTGCAGCTGAAAGCAGCGGCAGCTGCATTGAAGTAAGCGAAAATCTGGATCTGGAAATGCCTGTATCCTATGACGGAAAAGCCTACCGCTTCCTGCTTCGTTATGAAACACCGCCCGAAATACCGGAAGGTCTGTACTGGAAAATGGATGTGCCCACATTTCATGAAATACGGAACTGCATCCCCATCACGGAAGATCTGGTCATGAATATATTGGTGGAAGAAGAAGGAAACCGTTATGCCTTTACCATTCTTCCCTACGATAACCCCAACGACCCGACCGGTTTATACTGGCAGATGGATGAGGAAAGTTATCAGGAAGTCAACCATGTCACAAAAAACTATATTTCCCTGGATGAAAGCAGGGATCTGAATATCTGTGTCCGTTATCAGGATATACGTTTAGGGGTGATACTGCATTTTTACCCGTCCCTTTCCGGAAAACGGATATGGAAACTGGATCCGGCCAGCGTAGAAGAATACTGAATGATCAATCCGGGGTTGCATTCCCGCACCGGGGGAATGCAGCCCCGGACGGTCCGCCTTCCGTCCCATCCGAAACTTTCATTGACAGCGGGGCAAACCCCTTGATCAAAATATTGCCCCACCCCCGGTGGACAATGCTGAAAATAATGACTGTTTCCACCCCCCGGGGGCGGGGAGTCTTAAGGCAGCAGCATTGCCCCCCGGTGGGAAGGGCAGGGGAGGGGGAGAGACAAAACGCTGAAATCAGATGCTGTTTTCCACCCTCCCCCAGGCGAGGGGAGTCTTAGGGCAGCAGCACTGAGGTCGGGAGGGGAGACCCTATCAACGGATTTGACCCACTACCCTTTCATTTATATGGCAGTTATCATGAACAAATCCCGCTGGCATATCTTTCCTGTCACCTGCCTTCTGATCAGTGTGCTGCTGATCTGTCTTACCGCCTTTTATGTATCTCCCCTGCCGGGAAATCTGCAATGGATATTTTACGCATCGGGAATGTTATCCCTGTCCGCGCTTTTCATTTTCCGGCGGGAGCTGCACACTGCGGAATCAGAACTGGAAAAGAAAAAAACGGCTTTGGAAAAAGACAGACAGGTTTTTTCGGAAGAAAAGGAGGAACTGGTCAGGGAGCGGAAAAAATTTGCGCAGGAAATTGAGCAGAAAAGTCTGGACATACGGAAAAAAGAAAAACTTCTTTCCCAAAAACTCATGACTTTTCATGAATGGGCAGAATTTCCTTCCGCGCCCGCATCTGAAAATACCTCCCCGGAAATATCCCCGGAAGAGAGTCACCGGGAATTTCAGCAGCTGGATCAGGCCGTAGTGAAACTGATCCGGGAAAGAACCGATCTGGTTTTTGAAAAAATCAGGCAGAACAACTATCAGGAAAACGGGCATTTCCGTAAAGAAGGTCTGGTCGAAGATATTTCCGATCTTATCCGCGATGTTGCGCGCATATACCATCCGGAATCAGAAAATCCCCTGCTGGAAACCAGTGTGGAACAGCTGCTGCGCTCCCTTAACCGTATTGCCCTGCAGCTGCTGGTACTGCTGGAGCAGCTTCCCCTGGATCTGAAAAACTATAACCTGAAAAAAATCTCGGAAACAGTACAGACCGGGGTAAAAGCATACGGTATGTACAAAAGCATAGATCCCTACTGGAATTATTTCCGCCCCGTATATTATCTGGGACGTTTTGCTCTGGGCAGCAATCCCGTGACACTGGGGGTAAGCTGGGCACTGGCGGAACTGGCCAAAGGCGGAAGCAAAATGCTGGCCTCCCATCTGGCGGGCCGTTATGCCCTGCGCCTGCTGTATGAAATGATTTCCATTATCGGGAATGAATCCGCAGGAATCTTCGGCGGTGATTTCCGCCACCGGGAACCCAACTGGATATACGCGGCCGAGCTGACCGAACTGCTGCGGCATTTCCCGGTATCGCAGGAAAGCCTCGCCGGAAGTCTCAATGAAATCGGAAAACTGCAGCTGCGCAGTGAATATGACCGCATCTTTCTCTACCGCTGCATCGCCAACCATAAAAGTGCAGCACCGGACAGATATGAAGCCGTGCGTTTTCTGTCTTCCGGAGACAGGCAGAGCATTGCCCTCCGCCTGGAATCCTTTAGCAAAAAATATCTTCCGGATGCACAGACTGAAACGGAAAAATGGAAACCGGATGCGGAAACCCGTCTGTGCTGCAAAATACGGACAGAAAGCAATTCTCAGGAAAAAAGCACGGAAGAAAAGGCAATGGACGCGCTCCGTTCCCTTGCCGGATTTTTTATGGAAATCAAAGGGGCAAAACCGGAAGACCTGCCGGAGCTGCTTATCCCCGCGTCCATGATCAGCCGCCTGGATGAAAAAAAACGAAGAGAAATTATAAAAGAACTCTCCGAAAAACCTCCCATGATTTTCGATTTTCCGGATATGGAAGCAGGAGATCCCCTGCTGGCAGATTATTTTCGGGATATTATGGAAGCCGGTGCCAGAACCCGGCCCTATGCCCTGCGGGGTGACGGAATCGTTCAGGAGGCAGCCCGGTATTTCCACTACAGCAGTTCCCGGTCTGTCCGGAAAGAGATGGATGCCATGACAGTAAATCTGCTGGCGGAAAAACTGTCTGAAGCATCCCCGGAAAAAAAATTTTCCCCCCCTGCGGCCCTGGCTTTGCTGTCCTGCACGGAAGAAGGAGAAGAACCGGTATTCATATATAAAAACCTGCGGATGGAAACACCCGGCAGCAGAGAGGAAAACATTCCCTTCCCCAAAGATGCGCAGCTGTATCTCATGGGAACGTCCCGGCGGCTTCTGATCATAACTTTTTCGGAAAAAACAGCGGAAATTCCGCCGTATATACTGTGGGAAGGAAAAAAGAATGACGTGCGCACCGAACGTATGGAAAACCGCTTCACAGATGACTGCCGTATTACCGGCGGCAGGTGGATGCAGGAGGAAAAATCTTCCGCAGATTCTTTGCCCTCCTTCATTGTATCCGGTGCCGCTATGCTGAGTTATCAGAAATACTTCCGGGCACTGGAGTCCGGGTAATACCAGTCCCCCTGAATAAACGATTGCGCTGTCAGCATTACAATAACAGGTGACATTATTTGCAGAGACATGCAAAAATGCAATTTTTGCACTCCTAGGGAAACTTTCCGATCTGCTGAAAACAGTTATCCCGCGGAATTTCACGGAGGTTCTTTTGACAAAGGATACAGAAAAACGAAAATCAGACCGTATTCTGGAAAAAATTCGGAATCGGAAGGAGAAGAACAAAAGTACTGAAGCAGAGGAGGAAAAAAACGAACTGGTTATCTTTCGGCTGGCAGAAGATTATTATGCCTTTTTCGGCAGTGATATTAACGAAATTCTCCCCTATGAATCCGTCACTTTTGTACCGGGATGCCCCGAATACATCACCGGTATTATCAATGTGCGGGGAGATATTGAGTCAGTGCTGGATCTTCACCGTCTCATGGGACTGTCTCCGGCCGAACCTACAAAACAGAGCCGTATTATTATCGGCAGCAAAGGAGAAATCCGTTCCGGCATCCTGGTTGATTCCGTAGAAGATGTCATCTCTGTTTCCATGAGTTCTGTCAAACGTCCCATCGCCACCCTGGATAAAAGGATAAAAGACTTCTCCATAGGGGGGGAAACCATCTATGAGGAAAAATACGTCAGTATTCTGGATATTGAAAAAATATTTGAAAAGATGCAGGAATGAAAAGCGGAAATAATGTACCGGACGAAATCCGGATTCTTACTTTCTGCATTGCAGATACCTGTTTCGGTGCGGATATGGAAGAAATCGGCGGAATGCTGCCGGGGGACCGGGCTGCTGACAGAGAATATGAGATTTTCTTTTTTCATGAGAAAATTTCTTTTGCGGGCAAACATATCACATACCGTGCTCCCATGATTCTGCTGCTGAATGATTCGGAAAGAAGACGGGGGATCTGTGTGGATCAGCCTGCCGATATGAATATTGTCATCCCCATTGACAGCATCCGCCCCCTGCCGCCCCTGATCACATCCCTTTCATCCTCCTTCCCTCTCTGGGGGGTGACAGAGGTCAATAAGCAGACGGTTCTTCTCATTGACATTTTTAAACTGATGGATTATGGGCGGTAGTACCGGAACAATTTATTTTCAGATAATTCCGCTCCGCTTAACATCGCAGAAACGCGCACCGTGCGTCTCTGCGGTATATTTTCATGCTTCGCTGTGAGTCATGGTTCATGGCGGTTTAAAAGAAAAAGACGCTTTGAATTATATAAGAAAATATGCTATTTATCATTTATAAAACTGTTTGCACTTCGCTGCGCTGTAATCCATTGCAGAAAAACAGATTTCCGTGTATATTGCCAGAGTCCCTTTCTTTCAGAATGCCTGAAAACGCTGTCCCCCTCTTTTCAAAAGGAAAATGACCGCGGGGACTTTTCAAACAGGTTCACGGGAAAATGCTTTTGTGTATTTATGAAAAATGACTGAAAATAAAAAACAATCTGAAAAACTCCGATAGCAGACAATTATGTTCGCATTCAGCATTAAACGTATCAGCCAGGCCCTGTTTGTGATGCTGATCATCAGCTTCATCGGCTTTTCCATCCGTCAGCAGATCGGTGATCCGGTGCGGGATCTTGTGGGGATCAGAGTATCGGTGGAAGAGCGGGAAATCCTGCGGGACAAACTGGGTTTAAACGATCCTTTTGCCGTGCAGTATATCCGCTTTCTCGGCAATGCCCTGAAAGGCGATCTGGGGCATTCCTTTTTTTTTAAAAAACCGACTCTGGAAGTGATTCTTTCCAAGGCCCCGGCCACACTGGAACTGGTATTTGTCAGTTCCCTGCTGATTATTTTTATGTCCATTCCGCTGGGGATTTTTGCGGCTATCCGTCCCAGGCACTGGTTTTCCCGCTTTTCCATGGGTGCCAGCATAGTAGGGGTTTCCATCCCGGTTTTTCTCACAGCCATTCTGCTCATTTATATTTTTTCCGTGGAACTGCAATGGCTCCCTTCCTACGGACGGGGGGAGACCGTAAATATCGGGGGCTGGCAGAGCGGTCTGCTGACCTGGGACGGGCTGCAGCACCTGATTCTGCCCAGCATTGCCCTGTCTTCCATTATGCTGCCCCTGTTTATCCGTCTGATTCGCTCGGAGATGATGGAGGTGCTGCAAAGCGAATATATCAAATTTGCCTGGGCCAAGGGACTGCGCCGCAGACGGATCTGGTTTATCCATGCCTTTAAAAACACACTGCTGCCGGTGATTACAGTGGGCGGTGTGCAGCTGGGCATTCTCATTGCCTATACCATTCTCACGGAAACGGTTTTTCAGTGGCAGGGCATGGGCTTTATGTTTCTGGAGGCTGTGGAACGTTCCGATACTTCCCTGCTGGTGGCCTATATGGTGGTGGTGGGCGCGCTCTTTGTGGTGGTCAATACAATTGTGGATCTGATTTACGGACTGGTGAATCCCATGGTACGGGTGACAGGCAGAAAATGAAACATTACTGGCGGCAATTCAAATCTTCTTATTTTCTTTACAGTTTCCGGCGGGATCCTGTTGCAGTCATCAGTTTTGTCATCCTGCTGCTTCTCATTCTGCTGAGTTTCTCAGCCCCCCTCATCGCGCCCTATGATCCCTATGATACCGCTTCCATTGATATTATGGATGCGGAAATTCCCCCGGCCTGGATGGAGGAAGGCAATACTGCTTATCTGCTGGGCACGGATATACAGGGACGGGATCTCCTCAGTACCATAATGTACGGAATGCGGGTTTCGGTGCTTATCGGCTGCGGGGCCGTGATTCTCCAGGCATTTATCGGGATTTTCATCGGTCTGATTTCCGGATATGCAGGGGGCCGGCTGGATGCCTTTCTCATGCGGGTGGCCGATGTGCAGCTTTCCTTTTCCACCATGATGGTGGCCATTCTCATCAGTGCCATCTTCCAGGTGGCTTTCGGTGTGGGGAAATTTGAGGAAATGGCTGTTCCCCTTCTTGTTGTCATTATCGGTCTGGCCGAATGGCCCCAGTATGCCCGGACAGTCCGGGCCTCGGTGCTGGGGGAAAAGAAAAAAGAATATGTGGAAGCCGCACGGGTCATCGGTTTCGGTCCTCTGCGGATCATGTTCCGTCACATCCTGCCCAATACACTTTCCCCGGTGCTGGTTATTTCCACCGTACAGGTGGCCAATGCGGTCATGAGCGAGGCGGCCCTTTCCTTTCTGGGACTGGGAATGCCTGTCACCAAACCCTCCCTGGGTTCCCTGATCAATTCCGGTTTTGAATATATTTTCAGCGGTTCCTGGTGGATTACCTTTTTCCCCGGTCTGCTGCTGGTTATTTTTGTACTGGTCATCAATCTGCTCGGAGACTGGCTCCGGGACGTATTAAACCCCAAACTCTACAAAGGCTGAATATGTCCCATCTGCTGGAAGTGAAAAATCTGGAAGTCCGATTTGCCCTGCGTTTCGGTGATCTCACGGCCATAGACGGTGTCAGTTTCACTTTGGACAAAGGGGAACGTCTGGGGCTGGTGGGGGAAAGCGGAGCGGGGAAATCTGTGACCGGCTTTGCCATCATCAATCTTATCAGCAAACCCGGTTATATTTCCCGCGGCCATATCCTGTTTGACGGGGAAAATCTGGCGGAACTGCCTGGTGAAAAAATGCGGGACATCCGGGGCAACCGCATCAGCATGATCTTTCAGGATCCCATGATGACCCTGAACCCGGTACTGACCATCGGCACACAGATGTGCGAAACTCTCATGGCCCACCGGAATATCAGCCGGAAACAGGCCGAAGCAGTGGCCCTGGAAAAACTGAGAAAAGTATATATTTCCTCTCCGGAACAAAGACTGAGCCAGTATCCCCATGAATTTTCCGGCGGAATGCGCCAGCGTATTGTCATTGCCATTGCCCTGCTCACCGATCCCGCGCTCATTATTGCGGATGAACCCACCACTGCCCTGGATGTGACCATACAGGCCGAAATCATGGATCTGCTGCTGGAACTCTGTGCATCCGAAGATATGGGGCTGATTCTCATCACCCATGATCTGGGTGTGGTTTCCCGGGTGACGGAAAAAATTGCGGTGATGTATGCCGGAAAAATTGTGGAAAGCGGTCCTACGGAAAACATCATCACCGATCCCCTGCATCCCTATACCAAAGGTCTGATCCGGGCACTGCCGGACCCGGAACGCCGCGGGCAGGGGGAACGGCTGCAGCAGATTCCCGGAACCATGCCCACCCTGACAGCGCTGCCGCGGGGCTGCTCCTTTCATCCCCGCTGCGAAATCAAAGGGGGCATCTGTGAAAAAGAAATTCCGGAATCACGGGCAGTCAAAGGACAAAAGCGGGAAGTGGCATGTCATATGGCAGAGAACCCCTCCCCGCCGCCCGTTTATGAAAGGGAGGGGGCATGAACAGCAGGCAGACAGAAAAGATACTGAGTGTCCGCAATCTGGTAAAACATTTTGATATTTCCGGGGGATTCCTGGAGCAGCTGGCTTTTGAAAAAGGAAAAATCATCCGCAGGCATACCGTGGTCAAAGCCCTCAACAATGTCAGTTTTTCCATCGCACCCGGCGAAATATTCAGTGTGGTGGGAGAAAGCGGCTGCGGCAAATCCACCCTGGCCCGCACAGCCATCGGACTGTATCCGCCCGACAGCGGGGAAGTATTTTTCGGAGGAGAGCGCATTGATCACCTCAGCCCCCGGCAGATGCTGCCCTTCCGGGCGCGGATGCAGATGATTTTTCAGGATCCCTATGCGTCCCTGAACCCCCGCATGACGGTCCGGCAGATACTGGAGGAACCGGTTTTTTTTCACCGCCCCGGCATTTCCCGGGCCGAAGCCGGGGACCGGGTCGCCGCGGTCATGGAGCAGGTGGGGGTGGATCCCCAGTGGGCCGGGCGTTATCCCCATGAATTTTCCGGAGGACAGCGCCAGCGCATCAGCATTGCCCGTGCACTTATGGTGGACCCGGAGTTTATTGTGGCGGACGAACCCATTTCCGCGCTGGATGTGTCCATACAGGCGCAGATCCTGAACCTGCTTATGGAAGCGCGGGAAAAACGGGGACTGACCTATATGATCATTACCCACGATCTTTCGGTGGTGGCCCATATCAGCAGCCGCGTGGCCGTCATGTATCTGGGAAGTCTGTGCGAACTGTCTCCCGCGGATCAGATGTTTGATCATCCCCGGCACCCCTATACCCGCGCCTTACTGAGCGCAATCCCCCGACTGGGCAGTAAAAAGAAGCATATCCGTCTTACAGGTGAAGTTCCCACCCCCATCCGCCTGCCTTCGGGCTGCGTATTCCACGGCCGCTGCCCCTATGCGGATGCACGCTGCAAAACAGAAATCCCCCTTCCCCTTTCCCCGGAACCGGGAATAATTACAGCCTGCCACGGTCTGGAAGAGGGACGGATTCCCCTGTCCCCGGAATAAAGGAGGGAAGCAATTCTGATAAAACATAAATATTACAGTAAATCAGGCTTTTTACACGGCAGGAGGCGAAAAAAGAAAGAAAAAGGAATTCCTGATAAAGTTTTTGACAAAAACGGGGATTTATAATAAATAGGTTTCCTTTCATCATGTATAGATTTTCCGGGGAAAATATTTTCAGGCTGTGGGGAGCGGATTTCTGCTGCCAAATCACCGGTGGAAAATCATTTCCAGGAAATCTGTGGATACGGTTGTATGGGATATTTATAAAAACAGATTTTTTATTAACCAGAATCGGGCGGTGTCCCTGCAGAGGGGGTGCTGCTGCAACAAAGGAGGAAACTTTCAGATGGACAAAAAGACCCTGGGTTTGTTGGTAACAGAAGCGCTTTTGATTGTGGTTCTCGTTGTCGTAATTGCGATGGACTTTAATAAGGCTCCGCTGGAAGAACATGCGGCATCCCCTGATGCCGCGACCGAAGCGGCAGTGGAAGAAAAAGCAGTTGCTCACGAAGAAGCTGCGGAAGAAAAAGCCGAGGCAAAGCATGAGGAGGCTGTGGAAGAAGTTGCGGAAGAGGCTGCGGAAGTAAAAGTTGCGGCCAAAGAGGAAAAACCCGCGGAAGCAAAAGCTGCGGCCAAAGAGGAAAAACCCGCGGAAGTAAAAGAGGAAGCCAAAGCCGAAGCACCTGCCGCAGCAGCAGGCGGCGGAGCGGTTGCCGATGTGATCGCAATGCAGGCTTCTGTTTATGACAAACATACAAAAGGCATTGTACAGTTTACCCATAAAAAACATGCGGAAGACTACAAACTTACCTGCGGTGACTGCCACCATGATGACAGCGGCGCGCCCCTTGCCGACCTGAAAATGGGGGATGAAGTTATCGGTTGTGCCGAATGTCACAGCAAAGTGGGCAAACCGGAAAAAGATGCCAGTGCTGAAGAAAAACGGGAATTCCACAAAGAGGCCCTGCATGACAACTGCATTGACTGCCACAAAGATTACAACAAGAAAAACAATACCAAAGATGCACCGACCAGTTGCGGAAAATGCCATCCCAAAACAAAATAGGTATTTGTGAATGAAGAAAAAAAGCCACCTGTGTTTTCGGGTGGCTTTTTTTGTTCCAAGGAGTCAAAAATGATTTTTGCTTACAGCAGCAATGCGTTTGTAAAATATCCTCTCACAGAGTCAATCGGAATGATTGCCCGAAGCGGCTTTCGCGGTCTGGAAATCATGTGCGACCGCCCCCATCTGTATCCGCAGGATTTCAGCGATCAGGAAATCGGGGATATCCGCGCGGCACTGAACCGTCATGATCTGAAAATTACAAATCTGAACTGCTTCACGCTTTTTGCCGTGGGAGACACCTATCTGCCTTCCTGGATTGAAACGGATAAGGCCCGGCGGGATATCCGTATCCGGCATACGTTGGAATGCCTGCAGCTGGCCGCAGTTCTGGAATGCAAAAACATTTCCATACCGCCCGGCGGTCCTCTGGAAATACACATGACGCGGTCAGAAGCTGAAAAACTGTTTCTTAAGGGACTGGAGCAGGTGATTCCCACTGCGGAAGAGCTGGGGATAAAACTGCTTATCGAACCGGAACCGGAACTTTTTATTGAAAATAAAACAGAATATAAAAATTTTATGCAGCATATTGCATCCCCGTCAGTGGGGCTGAATTTTGATATCGGCCATTTCTACTGTGTGGGGGAAGATCCGGCCGCTGCCTTTGAGGAACTGTATGAATGGGTCGGACATGTGCATCTGGAAGATATCGCGGCCGACCGGGTACATGAACATCTGATTCCCGGAAAAGGGGCCATAGACTTTGTTTCCGTGTTCCGCACGATGGCCCGCATGGACTATCAGGGCGACATCTGCCTGGAACTCTATCCTTATACCGACAGGCCCGAAGAAGCGGGAAAAGAAAGTCTGGCATATCTCCGCCCCCTGTTTGCCCAAAGCGGTCTGGAGATTGCCGGATGATGGAGAAAAAAACATTTCTGCCCGGCAGAAGTTATGAACAGTCCTTTGCTGTCCCCTTTGCATATCCGGTGCATTTTCAGCGTGATATTTTTTCCGCGGACAATCCCCTTCTCTGTGATGTGCTCAACCGTCTGCATGAAAACCGCCTGCACCGGGCAATCGTCTGCGTGGATGAAGGTGTATCAGATGCGCATCCTGACCTGATTTCCAAAATCCCTGCCTATTTTGACCGTTACGCGGGAAAAACAGAACTGAAGGCTCCCCTCCTGTGTATTCCGGGCGGTGAAAAAGCAAAGCAGTGGGATACTGTCCGCGGACTCATCAGGGAAATCGGAGAAATGCATCCGGATCGGCAAAGTTATGTCATTGCTGCGGGCGGCGGAGCCGTGCTGGATGCGGTGGGATTTGCCGCGGCCCTCATCCACCGGGGCCTGCGTCTGATCCGTATTCCCACAACCACACTGGCCCAGAATGATGCGGGAATCGGTGTAAAAAACGGCATCAATGATTTGGAGCAGAAAAATTTTATCGGAACATTCGCTCCGCCTTTTGCCGTGCTCAATGATGCCCTGTTTCTGCGCAGTCTTGATTTTGATCACTGGATAGCAGGCATTGCCGAAGCCTTTAAAGTGGCCCTGATTAAAGATGCGGATTTTTTTGATTACCTTCTTGCACATGCGGCGGATTTCCGGGAGAGGGATCTGAATCTGATGGAAGAATCGGTATACCGCTGCGCGGTACTTCATCTGGATCATATCCGGGATAACGGCGATCCGTTTGAATTCGGTTCTGCCAGACCTCTGGATTTCGGCCACTGGGCCGCGCATAAACTGGAAAGCATGTCCGGATACCTTGTCGGACACGGGCAGGCGGTTTCCATCGGCATCTGCATGGATGCCTATGCCGCGAAGAAAAAAGGACTGCTTTCGGAAAAGGAAGTGCGGCAGATTCTCAAAGGATTTACGGACTGCGGTCTGCCGGTATGGCATCCTCTTTTGGAAAAAACAGGAAAAGGGGGGGAACCGGAAATTATGGAAGGCATTGAAAATTTCCGGGAACATCTGGGCGGGCAGCTGACCCTTACACTGCCGGACGGTATCGGAAAAAAGACTGAAGTGCATCATATGGAAAAAGAATATGTGAAAGAAAGCATCTCTTTCCTGCGGGAGTTCAGCTCACAGAAGACAGACTGAAGATATTCCCTTTTGTTTTCAGAATATAAACAAAGTTGAAATGACGGATTCCGAATCATCTTCAATCCGATACACCTCCCCTGTTTTCACGAAATCCGCATACAGAAAAAGAAAGCATTCTGCCCGCCGGATTTTGCACATCTTTCAATTGACATTTTCAGAATACAGGTTTATTCTGATAACTTACAGCTTTTAAAATTGGTAATACCAATTTTCTTTCATGCTTCGTTGTGCGTCATGACTCATGGGCGTTTATATGAAAGTCTTCCCGCACACCTCGTTCCCACGCTCCGCGTGGGAATGCATGGGGGACGCTCCGCGTCCCGTACAAAAAACTTTCATGCTTCGTTGTGAGTGATAACTCATGGCCGTTTATATGAAAGTCCTGCACAACTCGTTACGGGGCTCTGCCCCGTAACGCATTTTTCCGGGGCTCCGCCCCGTACACAGTATGAGGCGGAGCCTCACCTCCGGCGTTACGGGGCGGAGCCCCGTAACGAGTCCGGGAAAGATTTTCATGCTTCGTTGTGAGTTATGACTCATGGCCGTTTATATGAAAGTCTCCCCGCCCACCTCGTTCCCACGCTCCGCGCGGGAACGGGCTGCGGGACGCTCCGCGTCCGGTATAAAAAGACTTTCATGCTTCGTTGTGACCGTCAGTCATGACCGTTTATTAAAAAATCCCCAAGTGGAAAAGGAGGTGCGCTTATCAATATTATTAACAATATCAGAGAAATGCAGATTTTTTCAGACCGGAACCGGAAAATGGGTCGCCGCATCGCTTTTGTGCCGACCATGGGTTTTCTCCACAAAGGACATGCCTCTCTGATTCGGGAGGCTGCCCGGCATGGCGATGATGTGGTACTCAGCATATTTGTCAATCCCACCCAGTTTGCCCCGGGGGAAGACCTGGAGGCATATCCGCGGGATTTTGACGGAGATCGGAAGGTCGCGGAAAAAGCCGGGGCCAATGTGATTTACTTTCCGGATGTAAAAGAGATGTACGGAAAAAATTACCAGACCTTTGTGGAGTTGGAAAAGATTCCCGCGCATCTCTGCGGTCTTTCCCGGCCGGTGCATTTTCGGGGCGTGGCCACTGTTGTGACGAAACTTTTCAACATTGTCAAACCCCATACTGCCGTATTCGGTCAGAAAGACTATCAGCAGCTTCTGCTTATCCGGCAGATGGTGCGGGATCTGAACTTTGATATTGAAATCATCGGCGGCCCTATTGTGCGGGAGCCGGACGGTCTTGCCATGAGTTCACGGAACACCTACCTGACACCCGCGCATCGCAGGCAGGCACTGTGTCTGTATCAGTCTTTGCAGAAGGCAGGGGAAATGGTGAGCGCCGGGGTTCGGGTTGCAGCCGAAATATCCGCCGCTGCAAAAGCGATTATCAAAACCTGCCCGGATGCACAGATTGACTATATTGCCCTTTGCAATCCGGAAACACTTGAAATTATTTCTGATATTAAAGGGCAGGTTCTCATGGCACTTGCTGTAAAAATAGGAAACACCCGCCTGATTGACAATATGCTGCTGAATACGGAAAGCGGGACATAAGAGTTCAATCACCGGATTATCATCACTGTAATTCTGAAAAACTGTTCTATCAGATTTATATGAAAAGTCCCCGGCAGAGACGCACACCGTGCGTCTTCTGCAGAGACGCACACCGTGCGTCTCTACGGTGTATTTTCATGTTTCGCTGTGAGTCATGATTCATGGCCGTTTATATGAAAGTCCTTTACAACTCGTTACGGGGCTCTGCCCCG
>JAABRU010000332.1 GCA_011390755.1 Desulfobacteraceae bacterium
AGGTGAGGCTCCGCCTCATACTGTGTACGGGGCGGAGCCCCGGAAAAATGCGTTACGGGGCAGAGCCCCGTAACGAGTTGTGCAGGACTTTCATATAAACCGCCATGACTGACCGTCACAGCGAAGCATGAAAGTCACCGGTAATATGCAAAAACCGCTTCGCTTATTTTTTGCACTCCGGAGACTTTCATATAAACGGTAATATTTGTACGGGCTGCAATAGTCAAGGAAAAATTTGCTTAGGAATTAATACATGTACCGCTTTTGGAACCGTGTCCGCTGCCGTCTTTCGGGCCGCTTCCTCCATTACCGGTTCCGTCGCCGGGGCCTTGTCCGCCGCCGGTTCCGCCGCCGTTTCCGCCACCGTTTCCACCGCCGCCTCCGCCTCCGCCGCCGTTTCCGCCGCGGGCCGTTATAAAAGGCGCATCCGGCATATGGGCATCAGGGAAAAGACAGTCGCCCCCGCGCAGTCCGTGCCCGCTGCCGTCTTTCGGGCCACTTCCGCCATTACCGCTGCCGTCACCGGGGCCGTTTCCGCCCCTTGCCATCACCTCTGTACTGTCAGTGTGAAAATCAGTTCCGCCCCATGCAGGAAAACTCAGCACCGTGATAAAAAGTACCGCACATCCGATTTGAAACATTCTTTTAAACATTTTTCCTCCTCAAAAAAATTGATAATATGAATTCATTTCTGATGAACCTGTAAAAAGTCCGTCGGGAAAAATTTTGCCATACAGGATACGGTATTCAAAATTTGACGTTTTTACGGGATCATCAACTTCTGGTTATCTATATATCAATAATCGTGCCAAAATATCTTTTTCTATATTATCAGGTTCTTATATATAAAAACCCATCTCCGGTTTCGACAAAGTGACGCAATGTCCGACAGTATTGTCGAAATGCCGCAGTATTATCCCACATTTCGCTCTTTGCACTCCAAATATTTGAATTTATTAAATCCGATTTTTTGTTCATGTAAAAAGCTATCGAAAAAACAATTTAATTTTCAAAGTGTTACAGAGACAAGCGAAATGCGGGTATTATAAGAATTATTTAAAAAATTTGACAGCCGGGTTTTCCCGTGCCCGCCTTCCCGCATAAATGGAAAGACCGGAATGCCTCAGGGGAGTCTTAGCCTAATGGCATTGGGGCCGGATGGTAGCAGTCTGGGGAAAAATACACGAAGGGTATCAGGGGAGGGGTGTCTTAACCTAATGGCATCGGGGGCTGGGGTGAGGAAAGAACCCGGACAGATTCAGTATGCCGGGGTTTGTTCCTCGCCCCGGGCTAAGGGGATTCCAAATCTGTTTTCTTAAACACTATAATATCGTCACGGCCTGTTTTTACGGACTTAGCCGGTTCAGTTGTTCCTCAATGCCGTTCAGGATCGCCATGATACGGGTCATGGTTTCGGGAACAGTTCATGCCGTTTTAGGAAATCCTTAGAACCTATCCGGAAACCTCCGAAACCGATTTTTGGAACCGGTGAAAACAGGGGTTCAGAATACCGAAAGACAGGTTTTCGGATAGGCTCTTAGTGTCCGTAACGAAGTAAATTGAACCGTTTTTCAGTTCCAGAAACTGCTGCAGAGCGGTTTGAAAAGATTTGATGCTCAGATTATTCCCTTACGATCCCTTAAACCAATGCTGTGTATTGGTGCAGATTTTGACCAGTATGAGCATCACCGGCACTTCAATGAGCACACCCACCACCGTTGCCAGCGCCGCCCCGGAGGAGAGACCGAAGAGCATGGTGGCAGTGGCAATGGCCACCTCAAAATGGTTGGACGCGCCGATCATGGCCGAAGGCGCGGCATCTTCATAGGACAGTTTCAGTTTTCCGGCAAGTCCGTAACCGAGGGTAAAGATGAAGACTGTCTGGATAAACAGGGGTATGGCAATCCAAAGAATGGTCAGCGGGTTGGAGATGATCACCTCTCCTTTAAAGGAAAAGAGCAGCACCAGGGTTAGGAGAAGTGCGATAATGGTGATTGGTGTCAGCACATGGAGAAATTTCTCCTTAAACCATGTCTCCCCTTTGGCGGAAATGATCCACCTCCGGGACAGGTACCCGGCAAGCAGCGGCAGTGCCACATAAATCAGGATGGAGAGCAGCAGGGCCTGCCAGGGGACGGGCAGCCTGCCCATGCCCAGCAGAAATCCTCCCAAAACACCGTACAGCACCAGCATGGTCAGGGAATTGATCGCCACCATGATCAGGGTCAGCCCGTCATTGCCGCGCGCCAGATAACCCCACACCAGCACCATGGCCGTGCATGGGGCAATGCCCAGCAGAATACATCCGGCCAGATAGCTCCGCCATAGGGGAATTTCCATCATTTTAACCCCATCGGCCATTACAACGGTTCCCGCACCGTGCTTTGCGCCCACCGGCAAATCCAGTCCGAAGGGCATTTTGACCAGATCCGTCGCATCCGGCCCGATGAACTGATAAAACAGGGTTCCTAAAAAAAACAGGGCTATGCCGTACATGGTAAAGGGCTTGATGCACCAGTTGACAAACAGGGTCAGAAATACCGGTCTGCCGCTTTTGCCTGCCCTGATGACCGATCCGAAATCAATCTTGACC
The DNA here is from genome assembly GCA_011390755.1 of Desulfobacteraceae bacterium. Classification (GTDB taxonomy): domain Bacteria; phylum Desulfobacterota; class Desulfobacteria; order Desulfobacterales; family Desulfococcaceae; genus JAABRU01. Next base: position 2,594 of record JAABRU010000332.1, read on the forward strand.
ATGATAGGATACATCATGAAAAACAGGCATATTGCAATGGGTATTGAAACTACGGGCGCGCCTTTGACATGAATTGCCATTCCGTCCAGGTAACGGGCAAATCCCGGAGCGATCTTGCCCAGTGCAATGCCGACAATGATGCAGAGAAACACCCACAGGGTCAGGTACCGCTCAAATACACTGGTCATTTTACGGTCATCGCCTGCAATATCATTTGTGCTCATGTTTTATTCACTCCTTTTCGCAGGTTTTTGGGTTTTGATTTTCGTTTCAAGGGATCTTTGGATGAGCCCGTCTGCCTGCGGCACAGCACGTCGGGATCCGTTTTCATAATCTCTTCCAGTCGCTGCCGGTCTTCCAGAATCCGGGGACTGTCCTTTATATGTTCCAGCAGCCATGCCAGCGCGGATGCTGCCACATCCGGGGCATTACCGCCGGTCAGACGGTAGTACATCCACCTGCCCTGTTTCCGGCCTTCGATGAGGCGGGCAGAGCGCAGAATGGAGAGATGTTTGGATACGGTGGAAGGGGCAAGCCCGGTCAGTTCAATGAGTCGGCACACGCAAATTTCCCCGCGATCCATCGCTGCCAGCAGCCGCACGCGGTTTTCATCTGCCATCGCCCTGGTGACAGCCATGATTTCAAACATTCCTCTTTCCTTTCCGTCGGTTGAGCTCCATGTAAATTCACTAAGAGTCTATCCGAAAACCTCCGAAACCGATTTTTAAACCCGGTAAAAGCAGGGGGTCCGAACATCGGGAAACAGGTTTTCGGATAGGCTCTAAGCCCCGGCATGATCATATAGCATATTTCGCCATATAACGAAATAATTCTTGCAGTTTAATACTCCTGTTTTCCGATGTCAACCTGAAAATCGGTCCGTTTACAAAAAAGTATTCATCTGCCGGACAATTGAATACTGACCAGTGTTCTGTCAAGGTTTAAATGACAGGTATCCGGAACATCTGCCAAACCGTAAGGGTGTAATGTAACATTGTCTTTGAGAAAGGAGTGCGAAAGTTGGGCGGAGCGGTCTTTGGCCCGCGTTCCTTCGCCTGAATTATTCACAAATCAGTTTTTTGCAGTAAATACAGAAAGACACAAAAACTGAGTTTTGAAGCCGTATTTTCGTATAAGTAAATTAATCAGAAGCTTATCTGCAAGGGGCTAAAATGTGTGGATAATGCAGGTTCGGAGCCTGGGCGAAAAATAATTTTCGCACTCCTTTCTCAAAGAATATGTTACATTACAGAATAATGGTATACAACAGCAGACTGATAAAAAAATGCAACTGTTTTTACTCCATATTTTTTTTCAAACGGATGTCAATGCCCCGGGTTCCGCCATCCCGCAAACCGGACGGGGGATAGCGGCAGGAATAATATTTTTAACAGAATTGACAAATTGTCATATAATATGCTATTGAAAAATCATGTGTGATAATAATGATATTGATCTCAGGTATTTCAAAAAACCGTTTTCGCCTGCCTGTCTGACACCGCCCTGAGGATGGTTATTTCATCCGGGAAAAAAGTGGCGGGATTCCTCTTCCCAATCCCCGACTATACTTCGATGCAGTAGCAGATTTTTTGTAAATTTTTTATCAATTGATTTTGTTATACTATTCCAATTCAGCTTTTTCCAGGCATGAAATTTGCTGCAACTGTCCGGCGGACAGCTTATAAGATTTTGTGCCTGTTTTTGGAAAAACCAAAATTGATGAATCGGTAAAAAATCCAAATTACAAAAATCTCTATTAATAAAATCAGAGTGTTAATATGTATCAAAACCTGATTTCCGGACTTTTTACGAGACCATCAAAATTGGATCAGTATATATCTTCCCCCTGCCGCAATCTGCGCTTTTCATGTCATTCTGTACAGAAAGAATGAGGCATAAGCGGATCGCGTCATGCGGAATATGTTTTCACATAAACGGCCATGATCCATGACTCACAACGAAGCATGAAAGCTGCACGGAGTGCGAAAATGAAGGCCGAAGCCGGTTTTTCGCAGATATTTTCATATAAACGGCCATGATTTACATTCACAACGAAGCATGAAAGTTTCAACCCGGACTCGTTACGGGGCGCCGCCCCGTAACACC
>JAABRU010000152.1 GCA_011390755.1 Desulfobacteraceae bacterium
TAAACATATGGCAGATAAGAAACTTGGCAGATTTGAGCCGACGCCTTCATTGAAGTATAAAAATGCAGCATAAAACTTAAAAGCAAATTTTATGCCATGTTGTCAGAAAAATACTTGAACATTGAGTGTCAGAAGAAAAACGGTGCTGATTATAGCTGTTGCTCATCTGAAACGTGAACCGGATTATTGGAAAATAAGGATAAAATAATAGGTTCAATGCCGTTTCCTTAAGGGTGACGGAGTCCCGAACTGAAAGTTTGGGACTCTGAAATGATTCAGAAAAATACTGCCAAACTTTCAGTTCGGCACTCCATAATTTTCTTAAGGAAACGGCATTGATAATAGATTTACAAATAAAAGGGGAGGCAGAGCCTCCCCTTATGCGTTATGGGGCAGAGCCTCGTAACGAGTTCAATATAAAAATTATCCCCGCCACTCCGTATCATCCACGGTGGTTTTGAAGTCGGCTTCGATGATTTCCGGGGCTTCCTTATCTTTTGTGGCCACGATGTCGGCATCACTGGGTTCTCCAACGAAAATCAGCCGGTTTCTGGGGCATTTTTCGCAGGCTTCCAGCACTTCCAGACTGCATTCCGCATCCCAGTTATCGTAGTTGATGGTGGGAAGGTTATCCACGATTTTAAAAATTTCGGATTTTCTGGCACATGCCTTACACCCGATACATCCCACCTCACATACGGCCATGACATCTTTGCCTTTGTCCTTATTGGAGCATCCCACGGCCAGGATCTGTGACTTTTTGAAAGGGGTAATGGTGATGATGTTTCTCGGACACACACTGCCGCAGGCTCCGCATCCGATGCACTTGTCATAGTCCACAGTGGCCACGCCGTCAATGACATGGATGGCATCGTATTTGCAGACACGGGTGCAGTCTCCGAATCCCAGACAGCCGTAAGTGCAGCCCTGCACACCGGCCACCATGTTGGCACCTTTGCAGGTCATTTCCCCGCGGTATTCGTGCCGTCCTTTGCGGTCGCTGTATTTCGCTGTACAGTGAACCACAGGACGCTGGGGATAACTTTCCCCCACTTCCACGCCCATGATGCCCGCTACTTCGGACGCACAGGACGCTCCGCCCACCGGGCATTTGTCCACAGGTGCGCCGCTGAGAACCACGGCTTCCGCGTAGTCATTGCAGCCCACAAAACCGCAGCCGCCGCAGTTGGCACCGGGCAGGGCCGCTCCGATGGCCTCAACACGGGGATCCACCTCCACATAAAACGCCTTGCTGGCCCATCCCAGAATATAACAGATGACCACGGCCATAGCAAAAAGCGTGGCGGCCGAAAGTCCGATGGTAACAATATTCATTGATTCTGTCTCCTTAGTTATTTAATCAGCCGGTTCCGGGTTCCGGGTTCTAGGTTCCGGGTTCTAGGTTCCGGGTTCTAGGTTCCGGGTTCTAGGTTCCGGGTTCTAGGTTCCGGGTTCTAGGTTCCGGGTTCTAGGTTCCGGGTTCTAGGTTCCGGGGTTCTGGGTTCTGGTAATTAATACCCAGTCACCAGCACCCAGCACACCCAGTCACCAGCACCCAGCACCCAGTCACCAGTACCCAGCAATCCTATTTCCCCGCTTCCGCTTCCGGCTGTACCTGTGCCACGACTTCCGGCTTGGGCATCATTGCCTTCCGCAGTCCGGAATCCACACCGGTGAATCCCATGAATCCCAGGGAAAGAATACCGGCCACGATCAGAGAAATGGCCACGCCCTTAAAGGGTTTGGGCACATCACAGAGATCCAGTTCCTCCCGGATACCGGCCATAATCACAATGGCGATGGTGAAACCGATACCCCCGCCCACGGCCAGGGTAAGGGCACGGCCCAGATCCCAGGCATCGGCCGGATTGTCCACACCTGTGATTTTGCTCATGATGACCAGACAGGCAAAGAGAATCGCGCAGTTGGTGGTAATCAGGGGCAGATACACGCCCAGGGCCTTGTACAGGGGCGGAAAGAATTTGCGCACATACATCTCCACAAACTGCACCGAGGAGGATATGGCAAAAATATAGACAATATAACTGAGAATGGTCAGATCAATTCCGGCCGCGGTTTCCGGTGGTACAAAGAGCCCTGCCACAGTTCTGGACAGCAGTGCGCCCGGCATGAGGACATAGGTGGTGATGGCCCAGCTGATAACGGCTGCAATGGCGATAACAAAGATCACCGCGCAGCCCATGCCGAAGGCCGTGCTGATTTTACGGGAGACTCCCACAAAGGGGCAGATACCCACAAAATAATACAGCACAAAGTTGTTGATGAGGGCAGCACCGATACCGATGAGAAATATATCAATCAGATAACTTATCATAATTATTTACCTCCCGCGGCCGCTGCACGGCGGTCGCTGTACCAGTTGACCAGACCCAGCAGCAGGCCGAAAGTCAGAAATGCGCCCGGCGGCAGTACCATGATGACCCAGTCCGGCCATACTACAGGCAGCACCCGGATATCAAAAAGCATTCCGGTTCCCAGCAGTTCCCGCACGGCCGCAATGCTGCACAGGGCCAGGCAGAATCCCAGGGACTGGCCGATGGCATCGGCCCCGGCTGTCACCACCCCCTGCTTGGATGCACAGACCTCACAGCGGCAGATAATGAGGCAGTTGACGATAATCAGGGGGATATAGGGCCCCAGCACCTTGCTCATCTGATAGACATAGGCTGCCAGGAAACGGTCTGCAAAGGTTACGAAAGTGGCAATGGTCAGGGTGAAAATCACGATCCGCAGATGGGGTTTGAGCAGGTTGCGGATGAGACTGACAATGACATTGGCACAGAAAAGAACAAAAAGCACAGCGGCGGACATGGTAATGGCCGCTTTGAGGCCGTTGGTCACGGCCAGGGTGGGGCAGAGCCCCAGCAGTTGGCGGTACACCGGGTTTTCCGGCAGTATGCCCTGGATAAATCTTTCCGCAGCAGTCGGTTGATCGGCCATTATTTACCTCCTTCTGCATTTGCAGTCAGCGGGCCTTTGAGATCGGCCACGGCCATATTGACAATATCGGTTACGGCACGGGAGGAAATGGTGGCCCCGGTAATGGCATTGATGTCACCGGCTCCGGCTTTGCCGCCTTTGACAACCCCCATGGGGGTTTCCGTGTTTTTGCCTTTGAACTGGCCCCGCCATTCTTCAAAGGTAATTTTATTTCCCAGTCCGGGGGTTTCTTTCTGTTCCAGCACAAAGATACCGCTGACAGTTTTCACTTCCGGGTCCACACCGAGAAGGAGTTCAATCCGGTCCGCATAGCCCTGCCCGCCGGTTTTGACCACCCAGCCCAGACGTTTTTTATCTTTGTCAAAAGCCTCGTAAACATTATACACGGCCTTTTTGCCGGGTTTGTCCACCACAAAGGATCGGGGAATCACGTCCAGTTTTTCACCGGATTCCGTCAGTTTCTGTGCGCCTTCCGCACCCAGTATCAGTTCCGGAATTTTTTCCAGGGTTTCATTGAGTTTGTTTTCCTCAATTTTGGGACCGAGGGTCATCTGAATACCGGCCAGGGATGAGCCGAAACAGAGTGTCAGAATCAGCACCAGCCAGGCCTGTATGATATTATTGTTTCTCAGTCGCTCGAACGCGGTCGGCGACAAAGGTTCCATTTGCTGTATCGGTTTCATATTCTATTTCCCCCCTAACGGTCTGGGAATGGTCCAACGGTTAATGAGCGGTGTAATACTGTTCATAATCAGCACCGCAAACATCACACCTTCGGGATAGCCGCTGAAGATACGCAGGAGCATAATCAAAGCCCCGACACCTGTGCCGAAGATCAGTTTGCCTTTGGGGGTCAGGGGACTGGTCACCGGGTCTGTGGCGATGAAAAACGCGCCGAAAAGCAGTGCCCCGCCCAGGATATGATGCAGCACGGTCCACTGGGATTCCGGATTCAGCAGGTTGGCAATGCCGCCCAGAACAACCACGGCCCCGATGACACCGGCCGGGATCTCCCAGGAGGCGGTTCTGCGGATGCAGAGGTACAGACCGCCGATAAGGCAGGCAATCGCGCTGGTTTCCCCCAAAGAGCCGTTGGTGTTTCCCCAGAACAGGGCTGATAATGGAGCAATGGCTCCGCCCTGTTTGAAAGCGTCCATGGGTGTGGCCTGGGAGATGGCATCCACCGCACTGCTGGCATCCTGATACCCGGCTGCCCCCATTGCACCTGCAAATGCAATCATGACAAAGGCCCGTCCCACCATGGCCGGATTGAAAATATTCATGCCCAGGCCGCCGAAAATCACCTTTCCGATGCCGATGGCCGTAAAAGAAGCAATCACCCCGATATACCAGGGGGCGGTTCCGGGCAGGGACAGGGCCAGAATGACCCCCGTGACCGCCGCGGAAAAATCCCAGAGTGTGGCCCTGCGGCCCCGCATCCCGGTAAATATCCATTCTGCCGCCAGACAGCCGATAACGCAGATGGCCAGCTGCCGAAGCGCATATGCCTGAAAAACATACAGAGCCATTCCCGTTACCGGAGCCAGTGCGATAAGCACATCCCGCATCATGGTCCGCGTAGTCTGCGCTGTATGGGAAAGATGCGGAGACGGCGCGACATGGATAACGGGTGCTTCAGCAGATTCCCTTATTTGAATTTCTTTTGCCATATTTCTCTTCCTTATTTCTTGCCCGCGGCAATAACCTCGGCCTTGCCGGTGCGCACCAGTTGCACCAGGGGCAGGTTGGCCGGGCAGATATACGCGCAGGACCCGCACTCGAAGCAGGCCATAATATTATACTGCTGTGCCAGTTCCGTATCCCTGTGCCGGGAAGCCATCGCTATTTTGGTGGGAACCAGGTTCATGGGGCAGACATCCACGCAGCGACCGCAACGGACACAGCTGGTTTCATCCTCTTTTTTCAGATCCTCATGGGTAAGGATAGTGATACCGCTGGTTCCTTTGGTTACGGGGGAGTTCATATCCGAAAAGGCAAAACCCATCATGGGACCGCCTGCCACCATACGGGTTGCGTCTTTTGTCAGTCCGCCGCAGGCTTCGATGAGTTCGCCGATGCTGATACCAAAGGGAACCAGCAGGTTTTTGGGAGTTTGGACACCTGCCCCGGTAACAGACACCACACGGTGGGTCAGGGGATTTCCCTTTACCACGGCCCCGGCAATGGCGGCGGTCGTGCTGACATTGCTCACGGCCACGCCCACATCCAGGGGGAGTCCGCCCAGGGGAACTTCCCGGCCCGTAACGGCCAGGATCAACTGTTTTTCACTGCCCTGGGGATATTTGGTGGGCAGTACCGCAATCTGAATGCCGGTTCCGGCCGCTGCTTTTTTCAGCACTTCCACAGCTTCGGGTTTGTTGTCCTCCACCCCGATGATGACATCTTTGGCCCCGGAGGCTTTTGCCAGCAGCAGGGAGCCGCAGATAATCGGATCCGGCACTTCCAGCATCATCCGGTAATCGGATGTCAGATACGGTTCGCACTCGCAGCCGTTAATCAGCACCGTGTCAATCGGTTTTTCCTCATTGGGCACATATTTGACATGGGTGGGAAAGGCCGCTCCGCCCAGCCCCACGATCCCGGCAGCCTGAATGGCATCCACAATCTCTTTGGGCGAATATTTGTCCGCATTTTTCGGCCATTGCCCGCCAAAGATTTTCTCCCACAGTTCCTTTCCTTCGATCTGCTCCCCTTCGGCCCTGATGGGCATGGCCGGGACATGGCGGCCGTTGGTCAGGGTGCATACCCCGGTTTTTCCCACCTTTCCGGCAATGGGCGCATGAAGCGGAGCGGAAACAAAACCGCCCGCATCCGCGATTTTATCCCCCATCTTTACTTCGCTTTTGGCTTTTACCGAAGTTTTGGCGGGAGCGCCCACGTTCTGGAGCAGGGGGAGGAGCACCTGTCCGGGCGACGGAATCACCTCAATGACCGCAGCCCCGGAAAAATTTTTCCTTTCCGGCGGATGCACACCATGAGGAAAACTGCCGCTTCCTCCGAATCCTTTGAATTTTAATCCCATACAATCTCCTTCACAAAAAAATTTGCCAAAAGCGGCTGCCTTTGGCATACATGAAAGCATCAGACTTCCGGAAATAAATTTTTACAGCCCTGTCAGTCGGAGATATATGCATCTGCTATTCCCTGACACCCCCCGGCTGAGATTTCAGTGTAAGCCCGGCCGGACGCTCAGACCGAGATTTCATGTTGGCACATTGTGCAGTTTGATTTCTGAAAATCCGATAAATTTTGAGATTATTAAAATAATCAACAAATAAATCCGAATTTTTATTCAAAAAATTGCTTTCTGTCAAGAAAGAAAGTTTTTTAGTGCATACCCAATGTCATTGACCTAAGACTCCCCTCCCCTGAGGGAGGGGCAGGGGGAGGATGAAAAGGGTCTTTCATTACAGTCCGCTGCTTCCCCCTCCCACCGGGGGAGGGGAATATTCTGCTTAAGTCAATGACATTGAGTGTATACCGTTTGAGTGATTTTGAGTGATTTTGAGTGATATGGTTCGGTAATTTTTTCCGGTTTACAGAGCATAAAATTATAACTGCCTGAAATCATTAAACCCGTATGTTCCGCATCCGTTTCACATCCTGCTGAAATTATTCAGTCCGGTTTTTTTACCGAACTGTTGGTAAATTCAGGCGGTTAAAATTCAGATGCCTAACTTCTGATACGGTTTTTACAAAAAAGCGTATTATTTTCTGCAAATCTGTGTTACAATATTCAATTTTGTATATGATATTTATCTGCCGGTTAAAAAATCCGCTTATTTTGCCAAAGCAAATAAAACCGGATGATCGGCAGAATTATCCTTTTAACTTTTTTATCCGGCAGTATGCAGTATTATTCTTTTACGTCGGTGAGGGGCTGCACTGATGCCGGAAAGTATCCACTGCCTTATGAAATACAATCATGTCATCCTTCATGCTTTCGGTTATGAACTGGCACCCAATGTGATTCTGTCCAGGGATCTGGAAAACCGCCTGGCCCCCATGTATGAACGGCTGCACCTGAAACCGGGGCAGCTGGAGGCCATTACGGGGATTTATGAACGAAGGTTCTGGGACGTGGGATTCAAAGTTTCGGACGGAGCGGCAGCCGCGGGCAGAAAAGCCCTGGCAGCATCCGATATCGCACGCTGTGATATCGGGATGCTTATTTACTGCGGTGTCTGCCGGGATAACCTGGAACCGGCCACGGCCTGTTCTGTGACCCATGCTTTGGCTCTGTCTCCGGAAACACAGATTTACGATGTATCCAATGCCTGTCTGGGAGTGCTCAACGGAATGCTGCAGGTGGCCAATGCCATTGAAATGGGGCAAATCCGCGCCGGTCTGGTCATTTCCTGTGAAACAGCCAGGGAAGTGGTGGATATTACCATTGACCGCCTGCTGCAGACAAGGGATATGGAGATGTTTAAAGATACCATTGCCACCCTGACCGGAGGGGCCGGGGCAGTAGCGGTTCTCCTGACACATGAGTCTTTGCACAGCCGGGGCCACCGCCTGCTGGGAGGGACACTGAGGAATGCGGCAGAACATCACCGCCTCTGTCTCTGGGGGCCGGATGCCGGGCGGTGCGTGGACGGCATTCATGTGATGAAAACCGATTCTGTGGGGGTGCTCCGCAACGGGGTAAGACTGGGTGCCGAAACCTTTGGGGCATTTATGAAGGAAATGCAATGGCCCGAAGACAAGCCGGATAAGGTCATCTGCCATCAGGTGGGGGCGGCCCACCAGAAAACAATTCTGGAAACGGTCGGGATTTCCCAGGAGAAAGATTTTATTACCTATCCCTTTCTCGGCAATATCGGCACGGTTTCCCTGCCCATCACAGCGGCCATTGCCTCTGAGCGGGAATTCCTGCTTCCCGGTGATATGGTCGGTTTTTTCGGCATCGGCAGCGGACTCAACTGCATGATGCTGGGGCTGGAATGGTGAGATGTAAGATTTGAAACCGGAAACCGGGAGTTCTGCCTTTATTAAAGAATTGCCCAAAAATCAAATTTCCGTCACTCCGGCAAGTATGAATCCGGACTTTTTACCCATGCACCGCTTGTAATGCCTCCGGAATGTCAATGATGAAAAAATATATTCAGATTACAGGAAATAATGAATTTTATGTCTTTTAAACAAAAGGATATTTCTGCCATTCGTCATTTATATCCTTTTACCTCCCGCTTTCTCAAAATACGGGGACTGCATTATCATTACCTGGATGAAGGGGAAGGGGAAGTGCTGCTGCTGCTGCACGGCAATCCCACCTGGTCTTTTTATTTCCGCCATCTGGTGCGGGATTTGTCTCCGCAGTACCGGATGATCGTGCCGGATCATATGGGATGCGGCCTTTCTGACAAACCGGGAACAGCAGAATACGACTTCCGCCTGAAAAGTCGGACGGATGATCTGGAATCCCTGCTGGAGCATTTGGGGATCAGAGAAAAAATAACACTTGTCCTCCATGACTGGGGCGGGATGATAGGCATGGCCTATGCCCTCCGTCATCCGGAACGCATTTCCCGCCTGGTAATCTGCAATACGGCTGCTTTTTTTCCGCCCGGCAGAAAGAAAATTCCCCTGCGCCTGGCTGTAATCCGCAATATTCTTCCTTTTGCCGTTCCCGCAGTTCTGGGGCTGAATCTTTTTTCCCGTGCTGCCCTGTATATGGCTCCGTACAGAAAACTGTCCCCGGAAGTGAAAAAAGGGCTGACACTTCCCTATAACTGCCCCGGCCACCGTCTGGCCACATTAAAATTTGTACAGGATATTCCCCTGCATCCCAAAGACAGCAGTTATGAAACTGCCCGGCAGGTAGATGAAAACCTGCATTCCTTTTCCCGGCTTCCCGCACTGATCTGCTGGGGCGCGCATGATTTTGTGTTTGATCGGGATTATTTTGATGAATGGCGGCGGCGTTTTCCCCATGCGGAAAGCCATTATTTTTCTGATGCCGGACATTATATTCTGGAAGACAAAGCCGCGGAATTGACGATTCTGCTTAAAGATTTCTTGATAAAACACAGGATATGATATATAAATATCTGAGAAAAACCCGGCAACCCTTTCACACAAAATAAGGTCAGAGAATGGATACAGCAGACCAGACAGGCAGTGAGCAGATGCAGCAGGAAAATGATAATCTTCAGCAGGACAGAATTCCTCCGAACAGTGATACTTCCGAAGAAGTGCCGCCGGAGACGGAAAGCGGTCCCGTTTCCATGCCCCGGAGCCGGAGAACAGTCAATATTGCCAACCGCATGAAAGATATGGCCGCACGGCAGCCGCACAAACGTGCTGTGGTGTATCCGGCAGGCTGGGATGAAAACGGCCGTGTGGCCTATACGCATCTTACCTTTATGCAGCTGGACAGAGAATCCGACTGTCTGGCCCGCGGTTTGGATCGGGTAGGTATCCGGCGGGGAACCCGTACTGTTCTGATGGTGAATCCCAGTCTGGAATTTTTTGTCCTTACCTTTGCTCTGTTCAAAACCGGGGCTGTTCCTGTGATTGTGGATCCGGGCATGGGGGCCAAACGGATGGTGCGCTGTCTGAAAGAAAGTATGCCGGAGGCCTTTATCGGCATATCCAAGGCCCATCTGCTCCGATTTCTTTATCCGGCTTATTTTAAAACCGTGCGGATCCGGGTTACGGTCGGCCGACGCTGGTTCTGGGGCGGTTATTCTCTGAAACAGCTGATGGATCTGCCCTGGAAACCCTATCCCGCGGCAGAAACCCGTGCGGATGAAATGGCGGCCGTTCTTTTTACAACCGGAAGCACCGGCCCGGCCAAAGGGGTGGTGTATACCCATGGCATTTTCGACGCGCAGGTCAGTCTGATCGGATCCCATTTCGGTATCGGGCCGGATGAAGCGGATCTGCCCACCTTTCCGCTTTTTTCCCTTTTTGATCCGGCCCTGGGAATGACAGCGGTGATTCCGGACATGGACCCCACCCGCCCGGCCATGGCAGACCCGGAAAAAATCATCGAAGCCATTATGGATCAGGGCATTACCAACATGTTCGCTTCCCCTGCCTTGCTGAACCGGGTCGGGGGATTCGGCAGTGCGGAGGAAATCCGTTTACCCACTCTGCGCCGGGTCATCTCTGCGGGCGCACCCGTTACACCGGATAATCTGGAGCAGTTTTCCCGTATGCTGGAAAATGCGGAAATTTTTACCCCCTACGGTGCTACCGAAGCCATGCCGGTTCTTTCCATCGGGAGCCGGGAAATTCTGCAGGAAACCCGGAAATTCAGTGAAAAGGGCTATGGTCTGTGTGTGGGCCGTCCCCTGGGGGATGTAGAAGTGCAGCTCATCAAAATTACAGATGATCCCATAGATGAATGGAGTGATCATCTGCTGGTGGGGGACGGAGAAATCGGTGAAATTACGGTCAAAGGTGATGTGGTGACACAGCAGTATTTTGAACGGCCCGAATCAGATGCCCTGTCCAAAATCCGGGACGGAAATGAAGTCCGCCACCGTATGGGCGATTTGGGCTGGCGGGACAACCGGGGCAGAATATGGTTCTGCGGTCGCAAAAGCCAGCGGGTGATTACCGAAAACGGTTCTCTGTTCACGGTTCCCTGCGAAGCCATTTTCAACCGTCATCCGGCTGTGTACCGCAGTGCCCTCATCGGTCTGGGCGATCCCCCCCGGCAGAAACCGGTAATCTGTATTGAACTGAAAAACGGCGGCAAAGGCATTGATGCGGATACGGTCAAACAGGAACTGCTGAATATGGCCGCCAAAAACGGTATGACCAAAGAAATCAAAACCCTGCTTTTCCATGAAAGTTTTCCGGTGGATGTCCGCCATAATTCCAAAATTTTCCGGGAAAAACTGACAGAATGGGCTTCATGAGCACAGAGGCGGAGCATCAGAAAAATGCCGGGAACCGCACTTTTCCTGAACCGGAAAAAGATTTATTTCTTGTCACCGGCGGCGGCGGTTTTCTGGGCAAAGCCATTGTCCGCCGGCTGATTTCCCGCGGCGAAAAAGTCAGAACATTTTCCCGTTCTTATTATCCGGAACTGGAAAAATTTTCTGTGGAACAGGTGCAGGGGGATATTGCGGACAAAACCGCTGTGGAAAAAGCCTGCAAAGGTGTCCGCACCGTTTTCCATACCGCCGCCAGGGCAGGAATATGGGGTCCTTATGCGGATTATTTCAGCACCAATGTGACCGGGACCCGGAATGTTCTCCGGGCATGCCGGAAATACAGTGTTTCCGAGATGATCCACAGCAGTTCCCCCAGTGCGGTTTTCGACGGAAACGATGTCGAAGGAGCGGACGAATCCCTCCCCTATCCGCCTTCCTATCATGCCCATTATCCCCGGACAAAGGCAATGGCCGAACAGGAAGTGCGCCGTGCGGCCGCTTGTGGGCTGAAAGTGATTATCCTGCGCCCGCATCTGATCTGGGGGCCGGGGGACAATCATCTGGTTCCCCGGATTCTGTCCCGTGCCGGCCGACTGCGGATTGTGGGGGAAGACCGGAAGAAAGTGGATACGATTTATATTGACAATGCCGCACATGCCCATATTCTGGCTGCTGATCGTCTGCGGGAAAATTCCGCATTATCCGGAAAGGTGTATTTTATCAGTCAGGATGCTCCGGTTCCCTTATGGGATATGGTCAATGCCATTTTGGCTGCGGGCGGTCTTCCGCCGATTCACAGACGCATTTCCGCCGGAAGTGCTTTTTTTATCGGGGCAGTCTGTGAAGGCGTGTACAAACTGCTTCGCCTGCAGTCCGAGCCTCCGATGACCCGTTTTCTGGCACGGGAACTGGCCACTGCCCACTGGTTTGACATCCGCGCTGCCAAAAAAGACCTGGGTTACCGGCCTGCGGTCTCCACCGAAGAAGGGCTCAGTCGCCTGAAAGAATGGCTGCAAAGCAATCCTTACAATATTTAACCCGGGTTGCCACCTGTCAGACCTCCTGCAAAACTAAAATTGCTCATTATAACTGTTTGTTTTTATAAATCCATAAAATGGGATAAACGCGTTTTGATGAACCCGTAAAAAGTCCTTCGATACAAAAAAAAGTCCTTCGATACAAATTTTTCTACATTAACCGTGCGTCTCTACAGGGGACTTTCATATAATCGGTCATGATATACAATCACAACGAAGCATAAAAATACACCGTAGAGACGCACGGCCGTGCGTCTCTGCAGAAGGACTTTCATATAAACCGCCATGAGGAATAACTCACAGCGAAGCATGAAAGTTTCAACTTCGTTCCCGGGCTCCGCCCCAATGGCATTAAGTTAAGGGCGGAGGAGTCCCGAACTGAAAGTTTGGGACACTGAAATGACTGGGAAAATCCGGCCAAAATTCCGTTTCACTTCATTTTGGCACTCCAAAAATTTCTTAACGTAATGGCCGCCCGGGAACGGGTCAAAGCTGCGGAGGAGTGCGAAAAATAAGGCCGAAGGGCCTGTTTTTCGCAGAAATTTTCATATAAACAGGTAAGATAGCTTGGTTCATATATTTGGCAAATTGTTTTAAGCAATATTATCTCATTATAATTTTATCAAAATATTTCGTCCGGATTATTCATAAATTTGAACAGGTCCCCGAATCACAATGCAATAAGGTGATTTCAGCCAAAAAAATGTACCGGAGGAGTGCCAGACGGAAAGTCCGGCAGTGCCTGACAGACGGCAGTCCGCTTACAGACTTTCCGTCTGTGACTCCTGCAGAAGCGGTACATTCATATTTGGAAATCGCCCAACTGAAAACCGGCTTATAAAGCCTGTTTTCAGCATTTCCCTTATTTTCGGAGATCTGTCAGAATCAGTAGATCGAAAAATTCCCCCCGGATACGGTTTTACGACTGTTCCGGAGTGCAAAAATATAATTTTTGCACGGCAGCATCCTCCGGTTACATGCAAAAATGCAATTTTTGCACTCCTACGGAAACTTTTCGATCTGCTGAGAATTTATGGATAATGCAGGTAAGGGAGGGGATATGCGGTTACAGGACAAAAAACTCTTTCGGCAGCAATCTTATATGGATGGTCAGTGGTTTGATGCGGATGACGGCAAACAGATACGGGTGACCAATCCGGCAGACGGGAAAACCCTGGGATTTGTGCCGGATATGGGCACAGACCAAGTGCATCGCTGCATAAAAACCGCCCATGCGTCCCTGTCCGCGTGGAAAGGCAGGACAGCCAAAGAAAGGGCTGTGATTTTACGCAGATGGTTTGATCTGATTATGGAGCATCAGGAAGATCTGGCCAGACTGATGACAGGTGAACAGGGCAAACCCATCAGTGAATCCCGGGGGGAAATCGCATACGGGGCATCCTTTGTGGAATGGTTTGCCGAAGAAGGAAAACGGATTTACGGAGATACTGTTCCCTCCCATCTCCGTGATGCCCGTATCCTGGTACTCAAAGAAGCGGTCGGGGTATGCGCTGCTGTTACGCCCTGGAATTTTCCTTCTGCCATGATTACCCGCAAAGCCGCTCCGGCCCTGGCCGCGGGATGCACGATTATTGTCAAACCGGCCTCCCAGACTCCGTTTTCCGCGCTCGCGCTGGCAGAACTGGCCCATCGGGCAGGCATTCCTGCCGGGGTTTTCAATGTTGTCACCGGAGATGCCTCCCGTATCGGAGGGGAACTCACTGCCAATCCGCTGGTGCGCAAAATCTCTTTTACCGGTTCCACACAGGTGGGCAAAATCCTCATGCGGCAATGTGCGGATACGGTAAAAAAAATATCTTTGGAACTTGGGGGAAACGCTCCTTTTATCGTGTTTGACGATGCGGATACGGATGCGGCGGTGGCCGGGGCCATGGTCTGCAAATACCGCAATTCCGGCCAGACCTGTGTCTGCGCCAACCGTCTGCTGATTCAGGAAGGCATTTATGATGTCTTTGCCGAAAAATTTACAAAAGCAGTGGAAAAACTCAAAGTGGGCAACGGCCTGGAAGAAGACACAGAACAGGGCCCCATGATAGATATGCCTGCGGTGGAAAAAGTGGAAAAACATATCCGGGATGCTGTATCCAAAGGAGCGGGAATCCGCACCGGAGGTGAACGTCATCCTTTGGGAAGCACATTTTTCACCCCGACCGTATTGGAAAATGTCCGGCCGGATATGCTCGTATCCAAAGAAGAAATATTCGGTCCCCTGGCCCCGCTTTTCCGTTTTCAGACAGAGACGGAGGCCCTGCGGATGGCAAATGATACCCAATACGGACTGGCAGCCTATATTTACAGCAGGGATATGGGACGCATCTGGCGGGTTTCCGAGGGACTGGAATACGGCATGGTGGGCATTAATACCGGGATTATCTCTACCGAAGTGGCCCCTTTCGGCGGCATCAAGCAGTCCGGGATCGGCAGGGAAGGCTCCAGATACGGCATCGAAGAATATCTTGAAATCAAATATCTCTGCATGGCCGGGATATCGGGATAAGACAGGAGCGGGAAAAAAACGGAAACGGAGGCGGATTCTCCGCCTTTGCATCCGCTTTCCTGAAAACAGTTGACTTTTTACACGTTTCTGATAATTCCCTATCCACTACAGAAAAAGGATAAGGAATGATATGATTATCACAGAAATACTGCGCAGAAACGCAAGACTTTATGCCGGAGAAACGGCTCTGATCGAAAGAGAACCCGCAAAAAATCTGCGGAAAGAGATCACATGGGCCGAGTTTGACCGGCAGGCCGATGCCATTGCCGCGGTGCTGATACGCAAAGGTGTCCGCAAAGGGGACAGAGTTGTCCTGTTAATGACCAACTGCATTGAATGGCTGCCCATCTATTTCGGTATCCTCCGCAGCGGTGCCTGGGCTGTCCCCCTGAATTTCCGCTTTCTGTCTCCGGCCATTGCCCGCTGTACCCGTATATCGGAAGCCAGGGTGATGATATTCGGAGAAGAATTTATTGATCGTCTGGCAGAAATCAAAAGTGAATTGGATGAGACGGTGTTTGATTATATTTTCTCCGGGCCGGAAGAACTCTGTCCGGATTATGCCCAGTCTTATCCGTCTCTCATTGCAGATGCCCCGGAAGGCATTCCCCAGCCGGAAATCAGCCTCTACGATACAGCGGGGCTGTATTTTACCTCCGGCACAACGGGAAAACCCAAGGCCGTGCGCCTGAGCCACCGTGCCCTGGAATTTTCCTGCTATGTGGAAAACCGCCATCATAACCAGACCCATGAAGATAACTTCCTCTGCATTCCGCCCCTCTACCATACCGGGGCCAAAATGCACTGGTTCGGCAATTTTATGGTGGGGGCCAAAGCCATTATCCTGAAAGGAGTCAAACCCCACTGGATTATGGAAGCTGTTTCCGAAGAAAAGGCAACCGTGGTCTGGCTGCTGGTTCCCTGGGCCCACGATATTCTCATCGCCATTGAAAACAGAGAACTGCGCCTGGAAGATTATGAACTGGATCAGTGGCGGCTCATGCATATCGGTGCGCAGCCTGTACCCCCGGCCCTGATCCGCAAATGGAAAGAGGTTTTTCCCAATCATGAGTATGATACCAATTACGGACTGACCGAAGCCACCGGCCCCGGATGTGTTCATCTCGGTATAGAAAATACCCATAAAGTCGGTGCCATCGGTGTGCCCGGGTTTGACTGGGAGTGCAAAATTGTGGGAGCAGAGGGTGAAATTCTTCCTGCCGGGGAAAAAGGGGAACTCCTGGTACGGGGGCCTGCACTGATGGATGAATATTATAAAAATCCCGAAGCAACGGCTGCCGTGCTGGTGGACGGATGGCTCTGCACAGGTGATATTGCCCGCATGGATGAAGACGGTTTTATCTGGCTGGTGGATCGGAAAAAGGACGTGATTATTACCGGCGGGGAAAATATTTTTCCGGTGGAGGTGGAAGATTTTCTCATGAACATCAGCCGCATACAGGATGTGGCCGTTATCGGGGTTCCGGATGAGCGATTGGGGGAAATCGTTGCCGCAGTGATCAGGGTAAAGCCCGGGGCTGTGCTTTCGGAAGACGAAATCAATGAATTCTGCAAAGGACTTGCCCGATTCAAAAGACCCAGAAAAATCTTTTTTGATGATGTCCCCCGAAACCCCACCGGGAAAATCGAAAAACCCAAACTGCGGGCCAAATACAAAAACGCGGGGCAAACCCTGAATCTGGGAAACTGATATAACCCAAGCTGCCACCTGTCTTTATTAATAGCATTTTTTGGACTTTGAACTTTTTACTGATTCATCAGGGATAAGAGACAGAAAATGAAAAAACGATTATTTTCTTCTGCCGGAAAGCAGAAACCCAGTTCACAAAACTGCCCGAAATGCGGCAGTCCGCTTCACATCAGACAAAAATGACGGCGGACATATCTGCACTGCAGGTCCTGCAGTTCCCGATATTCTTTATCGCAGTTCGCTGATGCCATGGATGATGAGCTGGAAGAAAGACTGGCCGCCATTCCCTGTAACCGTCTCTGAATTATTCTGCTGTAATAAACGGAGGTGACTCAGTCCCCCGAATCCTGCTTCCGGAATTCCCCTCCCGAAACCGGGCATTCCCGGCCCGACTGCATGGATAATTTGTTTATTTGGATAAACAGATGCCGGACTTGTATTCTGTTCCGTCTGCAAAACAAGTCAGGGGGGAACAGATAGACAGATCGTCATTTGCATCACAGTCAAATAGTACTCTGTTTCATTTACAATTGCAGGTCGTGTCATTGACGTAAGACTCCCCTCCCACCCCGGGGGAAGGGAATATTCTGCTTACGTCAATGACATTGAATTGCAGGTCGTGTCAGCGTACTTCGGCTTTGCTCAGTAACCGCAGTGTAACCCGGCGTTCCTTGTGCCAAGATAAATTCGAGACATCGGGAACAAGCCGAAGGCTTGTTAAATTTGTCATTATTACCCAGCGGGTGAATGTTTTAATACTCTTTTGCGAAGCTTGCTTCAGCAACCGGGAATATA
>JAABRU010000153.1 GCA_011390755.1 Desulfobacteraceae bacterium
CAGCAGTTTCCGGCTCTTCACCCGCCGGGTGAAAAGCGTAAAACAGGCAAAGTTCCGCTTACCGGACATTCAGCCGGTTTATCTGAAAAAAACCGCTCAATTTAGGTGTAAGATAATGATTTTGGGCAGACTGGGGTGAACGCAGTGAAGCCCGGCATCCTGAATCTGCCGGGGTTCGTTTTTCATCCCCAGCCTGCAAAACCCCAAATCTGTTTTCTTAAACACTATATGACAGTATTTTTTATATGAATTTTCAGAAAATGAAAATCAATGTCATTGACTTAAACCCCTCCTCCCCTAACCCCTCCCACCGGGGGAGGGGGATTTTTTGCTTAAGTCAATGACATTGAAATGAAAATCACAAATTACCCGTTATTTTCATGTTGACAAAGCACTCATCATCTGAATCTGCCCGGAAGGGCATATTATCAGCAGATCGAAAAGTTTTCCCCGGATATGTTTTTACGACTGTCCCGGAGTGCAGAAATTGTATTTTTGCACGGCCCCGGTTCCCGACTCCCCATGCAAAAATACAATTTCTGCACTCCTTCGGAAAAATTCAGATAAACAAGAATATGATAAAATGATATAAATGTAAATACAAAGAATAAATCAGAGAGAAATATATACGGATCCGGTTTTGCTTTTTCCAAAAAAATACACAAAATCTTATAACCTGTCCGCGGACAGCTGCGGTTGACAGTTGAAGCAAATTTCGTGCCTGGAAAACCTAAAGCGGTATTCCGGCGGAATCCGGTAATTTCAGCCGGTTCCGGACTCCGTTTTTCGCCGGTGTGACGATTTTTTTGACTTTTTACCGATCCATCTGTTATAATCCTCCGAAAACTTACAGGCATCCGGGGGCAGCAGAATTTCAGCAAATTTTCAATCGGGTTTTTCCAAATAATCTGCGGGAGGTTTCCGACATGGAAGAAAAGGGATTTATCAATCTGGATTTTGAGGCGTTTACAAAATTAAGAGAAGAAAAGAAAGAAAAAGAGTATCTGCTCATTGATGTGCGTCAGACTTCGGAATACCGGGCCGGGCATATTCCGGGTGCTCTGCTGATGCCGGTTTCGGAATTGCAGACCCGATTATATGAACTGCCCGCGGACAGGGATCTGATTTTTTACTGTCACAGCGGCGGCAGATCGACCTTTGCATCGGATCTGGTATCTGAGGCGGAGGTAACAGAAAAAAATGTATATAATCTTCCGGGCGGCATCATGACCTGGGAGGGGAAAACCCTGGCCGATTTTCCGAGGGTGCAGGTATTTGATAAAAAACGGAGTCTGCCGGAACTGCTGATGACCGCGATGGAACTGGAAAAAGGAGCGTTCCGCTTTTACCGCTATATTACAGATCATCATGCCGGTGCCGATTTTTTCCCGGTTATGGAGCAGCTGTCCAAAGCAGAAGAGGCCCATGCCAAGTCTGTGTATCAGTACTGGAAAGAAACACAGAACGGCGCGCCGGATTTTGAAAGCCTTTTTGCGGATCTCCGGGGAAATATCCTGGAAGGCGGAGAACAGCTGGAAACTGTTCTGGAAAAACTGAAAACAGCCGAATCCGCTTCTCCGCTGCATATCATAGAACTGGCTTTGGATATTGAATACAGGGCCTATGATCTGTACCGCACAATTGCAGAGCAGAAAGAGGAGGTCAAAGATATTTTTCTGCATATTGCCCAGGCGGAAAAGGGACATATGAAAATGCTGATAAAGGCAATTCCCTCTCTGCCCCAAAACATACCCTGACAAATTACCCGTCAGTTTAACCATTTTAAAACACTAGCAAAATCCGCAGGAATTCACATCATGAAAATCATCTGTAAAGAATGCGCCTTTTCTGTCAGTATTGCAGCAGAACGGATTCCGTCCAAAGGGGCAAAAGTCCGCTGCCCCAAATGCGGCCATCTTTTTAAAATCCTTCCACCGGAAACTGAAACAGCGGATTTGCCTCTGCTGAAACAGGGAAATCCGAAAGAAAATGAGAGTCTGCTTCGCCCGGAGGGCCCTGTAAAACTGTACTGGCTGCAGTGCGGCGGATGCGGGGGAGACACCTGGGCTTTTTTTAATTCAGATCCTCCGGATACCTATGATTTTTTTTCCAATCATCATGTGGAACTGCTCTGGCATCCTTCTGTTTCCCATATCAGCGCGGGAGATCTGCACCGTCTGAATAAAAATCTCATCAGCGGAAAAGAAAAGCTCGACATTCTCTGCATTGAAGGCTCGGCGATCCGGGGACCGGGGGGAACAGGCATGTTTGACACTGTACTGGGCAAACCCAAAAAAGACCTGCTCTACGCGCTGGCCCGTCAGGCGACTTATGTGCTGGCCATAGGAACCTGCGCCAGTTTCGGCGGTATCGGGGGAGACAGCGAAATTGAAGCCACAGGGATGCAGTTTCATAAATGGGAAGCCGGAGGATTTTTGGGAAAAGACTTCAGAACCCGCAGCGGTCTGCCGGTCATCAATCTGCCGGGCTGCCCCTGTCACGGTGGGGTCATCAGTGGCGCGTTATCATCAATTATCAGCGGTCTGCCCCTGGAACTGGACAAATTAAATGAACCGCTGGAATGGTATGATACCATGGTGCATCAGGGATGCACCCGGAACGAATATCATGAATACCGGGTGGAAGAAAAAAAATTCGGGGAAAAGGGCTGCCTTTTTTTCTATCTGGGATGCCACGGCCCTCTGGTGTACGGGCCCTGCAATAAACTGCTGTGGAACCGGCGATCTTCCAAAACCAGGGTTGGGGTTCCCTGCTTCGGCTGCACCCGTCCGGATTTTCCCCAGCAGTATCCTTTTTTCCGCACCCGGAATATCGAAGGTATTCCCATTGAACTGCCGGACGGCGTAAACCGCGCCCATTATCTGGCCTATAAAGGCATTGCCGCTGCGGCCGCGCCCAAACGTCTGCGAAGGCGGATTACAGGAATCTGATAATTATCTTATGATCGTTACTTTTTCCGATAAAGGTACACAAGACATTTGCAATGGGAAAAACACAAAACAGGCAAGAAAAATTTCCTGCCGGATTGCCGACAGACCGTCCGCCGATTCATCCCGGCGAAATACTTTTGGAAGAATTTTTGAAACCTTATCGTATGACCGTTACGGATACTGCCTCACGCACCGGGATCAGAAAGGAACTGGTTCAGGATATTGTGGATGGAAAGAAAAATATGGATGCGGATATGGCCTTGAGATTTTCCAGACTTTTTTCCACATCGCCGGAATTGTGGATAAACGGACAGATTGCATGGGATATATGGCATATTCTGCATGGCAGAAATGCGGGGGAAATTGAAAAAATTGAACCTGTGATAATTTGATGGTCTCGTAAAAAGTCCGAAAATCAGGTTTTGATACATATTAATACTCTGATTTTATTAATAGCGATTTTTGAAATTTGGACTTTTTACCGATTCATCATAATTTGATATGTTTATAATTATCAGCAGATCGAAAAATTTCCGGAGGAGTGCAGAAATTGTATTTCTGCATGGGGTAACCGGGAGATGCTGCGGTGCAAAAATACAATTTTTGTACTCCGGGACAGTCGTAAAACCGTATCCGGGGGAAACTTTTCGATCTGCTGATTATGATATACTGCCGAACAGGCTGAATATGTTATGAGACATAGCCGGGTGACGTTGCAGAACTAATCTCTGCCAAAACATTTTTTCTTTGCTTACAGGCCTGACCCCAATCTCATTCATTAAGGGTCTGGCGGAGTCCAAACTGAAAGTTTGGGATACTGAAATAATTCAGAAAAACACTGCCAGACGACCCGACTGATCTCGCCGGAGTCTTTCCGTTTGGCACTCCGTTTTTTCTTACGTCAGTGACATTGGGATGCACCCTGAACGATACAGGGTTCATCCTGACAAATCGTATGCAGGACTATTGCTTTGTCAGTATTGTTTTTGTGAGTTAAAGAAATCGGATTTTTTCAAAAAATCCGATTTCTATCTGCGGTTAAAACCATAAAATCAAATTTGACAATGCACTATGAAAAACTGGACAATCCGTATCCGCTATGATAAAGTTTCTTCTATACAGAAAACTTTATGGCTTTAAGGAAAAAGATTCATGTATAAAAGAAACCTTTATCTGAAAAAAATAATTCCCCTGGTTGATACCCCTGTCATCAAAGTCATTACGGGAATGCGGCGGGCAGGAAAAAGCTGTCTGATGAAACTCATCATGGACGAACTGACAGGGCGCCAGGTGGATTCAGAACGGATTGTGTATATCAATAAGGAATCCCTGGAATACGATTTTATCAGGGATTATAAGTCACTGTATTCGTTCGTCAGAGAAAAATTCAGCACTGTGGATGGCCGGAAATATCTTTTTATTGATGAGATACAGGAAATTCATTCATGGGAAAAAGCCGTCACTTCTTTTTTTTCCCAGGGAGATACGGATATTTATCTTAGCGGTTCCAATGCAGGCCTGCTTTCATCAGAAATTGCCACACTTCTGTCGGGCAGATATATTGAAATTCCGGTTTATACCCTCGGTTTTGATGAATTTCTGACCTTCGGACAAAGAGGAGGAAAGAATCTTTCCACAGATTTTTCCGATTATCTGAAATTCGGCGGATTTCCGGCAATCCATCATTTTCCCATGAATGAAACGATTATCTGGCAGTATATCACTTCTGTGTATGATACCATTGTCCTGAGGGATGTTATCCAAAGAAACAATATTCGCAATGTCCGGCTTTTTGAGGATATTACCCGCTATATTTTCGACAATACCGGAAATATTTTTTCATCAAAAAAAGTTTCCGATTTTTTAAAATCCCAGAAAATCAGTGTCGGCGTTGAGACGGTTCAGAATTATATATCACACCTGATATCCGCTTATGCCATACATAAGGTATTCCGCTATGATATTAAGGGAAAACGGATACTTGAACTGCATGAAAAATATTATCCGGGGGATATCGGCCTGCGTCATGCCCTGTTGGGATACCGGGAAAGTGATATTTCCGGATTACTTGAAAATATTGTTTTTCTTGAACTGAAACGCAGAGGGTATCATGTGTATATCGGAAAATTCGGCGATACGGAAATTGATTTTATTGCTGAAAAGGAAAAAAGCCGGATATATTTACAGGTGACCTATCTGCTGGCATCGGAAAAAACCATAGACAGGGAATTTTCCCCGCTGTTGCAGACACCCGACAATTATCCCAAATATGTTCTCAGCATGGATCAGTTTTTCGGGGATGATTTCAATGGCATTAAACGGATGCATGTTATTGATTTTCTGCTCAGTGCAGAGGATTTCTGAGAGGCAGAAACAATACAGACTGCCTTCATCAATGCTAAAGAAACAGGTTAAACCAATACCTGTGCAGTTTTAGGAATCTGATATGTCCAAAACAATTGATATTTTCCCGGTCAACCGGGTGGAAGGCGACCTGGAAATCCGGGTGGAACTGGAAGATAATGTCATCACCGATGCCCGGAGTGTGGGAACCATGTACCGGGGCTTTGAGAATATCCTCATCGGCAGAAGCGTACTTGACGGCCTGGTGATTACCCCCCGGATCTGCGGAATCTGCACTACGGCCCATCTGCTGGCCGCGGCCAAGGCCCTGGATATGTTTTATCATGTCAGCATACCGGATACGGCCCGCCGCATCCGGAATATCGCCCTGGGGGTGGAAAAACTCCAGAATGACATGCGCCACAGCATTCTTATGTTTATGTGCGATTTTGCCAACCCCGCGTACCGCCCGCATTCCCTGTATGCAGAAGCGGCAGCCCGTTATACACCTTTGCAGGGCACAGGCGGACGCAGGGCTGCGCTTGAAAGTGCGAGGATAATTGAAATCATTGCCATTCTGGGAGGGCAGTGGCCCCATTCCTCCTTTATGGTTCCCGGCGGTGTGGTCTCGGCACCCAAATCTGCGGACATTATACAGTGCCGCTATCTGCTCTCGGATTACCGGAACTGGTATGAAGAGGAGGTGCTGGGATGCAGCCTGGAACACTGGGCCGCGGTGAAAAATGCTGCGGATTTGGAGCAGTGGCTGGAAAGTTCCGAAAATCACCGCAAAGGTGAGCTGGGCTTTTTTATCCGTTTTGCACAGGAAGCCGCTTTGGATGAACTGGGCCGGGGGCATGGCAATTTTATTTCTTTCGGCTCAATGGAAATGCCGGAGCAGACGGAAATTCTGCCAATGGGAAAAGGCGGCACCTTTCTTCCTTCCGGATTTCTGAAGGGGGAAAACACGGAAGACTTTGATCAGGAAAAAATCAGCGAGGATTTGGCCTGCTCCTGGTTCCGGGACGCGGAAAGTCCCCTGCATCCTTTTGAGGGAATGACCGTTCCCTATGCCACCGGCAGGGAGGGGGAAAAATACACATGGGCCAAAGCTCCCCGCTATGCGGGACTCCCTGCGGAAACCGGCCCTTTGGCCGAGATGCTGATTGCCCGGCATCCCCTGCTTACAGATCTGCACCGGCTAAAAGGTTCCAATGTACTGCTCCGGCAGATGGCCCGCATCATCCGGCCCGCTGTTCTGATTCCGGTGCTGGATCAGTGGCTGAAAGAAATTGTGGGGGAGCGGGAACTGTTTTTCCGGAATTATCAGGAACGCAACTATGGAAAAGGCTTCGGACTGACCGAGGCATCCCGCGGTGCCCTGGGACACTGGATCCGGATTAAAAATGAAAAAATCGAGAAATATCAAATTATTACACCCACAGCATGGAATGCATCCCCGCGGGACGGAAAGGGCATCCGGGGGGTCTGGGAAGAGGCACTCATCGGAACCCCGGTGAAAGACAGGGAAAACCCCGTGGAAGTGGGGCATATTATCCGATCTTTTGATGCCTGCCTTGTCTGCACGGTCCATGCCGCCGGTGTATCCGAAAATATCCGCTGCTTCCGCTACTGAAACGGAATTATCCGAAACCATGAGCAATTTTGTTTCATCCATATCCTACCGGGATACCCTGCGCCATTTTATGGAAGAAAATGAGCTGCTGCGGGAAGAAATCCGGGTTTCCCGTGAAGCCGCTGAAATAACAGCAAATCTTGTAGTGCGTCAGTTTGAGGAAACCGAAAAAATTCTGCGGCGATTTCAGATTGCCAATCAGCAGCGCAAGGCCGTACTCAACTCGGCCACGCAGATCGCCATCATCTCCACCGATAAATCCGGGATTATCACCATATTCAACACCGGGGCAGAAAATCTGCTGGGCTATAAAGCCGAAGAATTGGTGAGAAAAAAAACACCCGAAATTTTTCTGGAATCCGTACTGGACACATCCGGCGGCACCCCCCCTCCGGAATATGTGTCCCGTATCAGCGGCGCGGCCAAAATTTTGTTTGAATATGCTTTGCAGGGAAGCGGTGAGCAGCTGGAATGGACCTTTATCCGCAAAGACGGCAGGCGTTTTCCTGTTTCCATGACACTCAATGCCCTGCGGAATCCGGACGGGGATATCGGGGGAATGCTCTGCATTGCCAGTGATATTTCCGAGCGCAAAGAGGCCGAGGCCGCTTTGAAAAATGCCCATAACGAGCTGGAGCGCCGGGTACGGGAGCGTACCGCGCAGTTGGCAAAAATCAACAAAGAGCTGGAAACAGAAATACGGGAGCGCACACTGGCAGAAAAAGCCCTGCGCCATTCGGAAGAAAAATACCGGGGTTTTTTTGAAAACGCCACTGAGGGAATCTTTCAGAGCACACCGGAAGGCCGCATTCTCACCGCCAATCCCGCGATGGTCCGTTTCCTCGGATATGCATCCGAAGAAGACATCACGCAGGTGCAGGATGTCCGGAGCCGTTTTTATGTCCGGCCCGAAGACCGGGACAGATACCGGAAACTGCTGGAATCCAAAGGTCATGTGCGGGAATTTGAAACCCGTTATTTCCGAAAAAACGGCGATATTATTGATGTTTCCATCAATGCCCGTGCGGTAAGGGATGAAAAGGGACATCTTTTGTGCTATGAGGGGATGATCCAGGACATTACCCAGCGCAAGCGGAACGAAGAACTCAAAATTGCCAAAGAAACCGCCGAGGCCGCGACCAGAGCCAAAAGTGATTTTCTGGCCAATATGAGTCATGAAATCCGGACCCCCATGAATGCCATTATCGGTCTGACCGGCCTGGCACTGAAAACCGATCTGAGCCCCCGGCAGCAGGATTATCTGTCCAAAATCAATGCTTCCGCCCACAGTCTGCTGGGACTGATCAATGATGTGCTGGATTTTTCCAAAATCGAAGCCGGTCGACTGGAACTGGAAAACAGTCTTTTTCATCTGCGGGATGTCATGGACAATCTGGCAGATATTTTTTCAGGCAGGATTGCGGAAAAAGGCATTGAGATGGCCATTCACACGGATGCGGATGTACCATGCGCCCTTATCGGCGATTCCCTGCGGCTGAGTCAGGTGCTGATTAACCTGACCGGCAATGCCGTCAAATTTACGGAAAATGGAGAGGTCATTGTCCGCACTTCCCTGCTGCACAGGGATGAAGAAAAGATACGGCTGCGTTTTGAAATATCCGATACCGGCATCGGGATTGACCGGGATTATCTGCCGCGTCTTTTTACTTCTTTCAGCCAGGCGGACCCGTCCACCACCCGCAAATACGGCGGAACCGGACTGGGACTGACCATATGCAGGGAGCTGGTAAGGCTGATGAAAGGGGATATCCGCGCGGAAAGCGAAGCGGGCAGAGGCAGTACGTTTTATTTTACCGCAGAATTCAGAGCGGATACGAAAAGAGAAAAACCGGATTCCCGGCCCCCTGAAATATTACAGGGTCTGAACATTCTGCTGGTGGACAATAATGAAACATCCAGGAATATTTATGCGGAAATTCTGCATTCCTTTTCCTGCCGCGTCCAAACCGCGGAAAACGCGGCAGATGCCATTGAGATGCTCAGAGAGGCAGCAAAAGAAAATGCCTTTGACATGGTGCTCATGGACTGGCGTATGCCGGAAACAGACGGTATCACAGCCACAAAACAGATCCGTGCCATTCCGGAACTGTCCCGGCTCCCGGTGGTGCTGATGACGGCCTTTGGCCGGGATGAAATTATGCAGAAAGCAGAAGCAGCGGGCGCGAATGCCTTTCTCATAAAACCGGTAAAACAGTCCCTGCTTTTTGATACCATCATGGATATTTTCGATCATGGCGGAAAAGGAAAAGGGATTCGCGCGGCCGCCCCGAAAAAAATTCCGGATACCTCCTTTCTCCGGGGCAAAAAGATTCTTTTGGCAGAGGACAATCTGATCAATCAGCAGGTGGCCTCGGAAATTTTACAGGATGCAGGGGCAGTTGTGGATCTGGCCGATAACGGGAAAATCGCCCTGGAAGCACTCGGCAGCAAATCCTATGATGCGGTTCTCATGGATGTGCAGATGCCCGAACTGGACGGATACCAGACCGTACATCTCATCCGGAAATATTCCTGCTGGGAAAAACTGCCGGTCATTGCAATGACGGCCCATGCCATGAAAGGAGACCGGGAAAAATGCCTTGCAGCCGGTATGAATGATTATATTAGCAAACCCATTGAAAATGATCAGCTTTTCTCTGTTCTGTCCGCGCATTTGTCCGGGGACTGCAAAGATCTGTCAGCTATCACCCGGCCCTTTTCAGCAGACAGTGCATCTTCTTCAGAAAAAGAAAATGTCTGTTCATGGCCGGCAGAGAAAGACGCAATCCCCGGCATTGATACAGATGCGGCTTTCCGCCGTATCCGGAAAAAGGAGGTTTTTTTCCGTCTGCTGAAAGATTTTGCAAAAGAACATGCGGATACGGCCCCAAAAATCCGGACGGCCGTGCAGGAAGGCAAAAGAGAAGAGGCCCTGCGTCTTATCCACAATCTGAAAGGGGTGGCCGGAAATCTTTCGGCTGTGCATCTGCATGAAAGCGCGCTTGCCCTGGAAAATATACTTCATAAAAATGATGAAATCCGTTTTCCGGAAGCATTTTTGCAACTTAAAAATTCCCTGGATACTGTGCTGCGGTCCGGCAGCAGCCT
The DNA here is from genome assembly GCA_011390755.1 of Desulfobacteraceae bacterium. Taxonomy (GTDB): domain Bacteria; phylum Desulfobacterota; class Desulfobacteria; order Desulfobacterales; family Desulfococcaceae; genus JAABRU01. The sequence goes on from JAABRU010000153.1 coordinate 10,039, forward strand.
GAAAGCAGAAAAAACAGACAGTTCTGAAAAAAAAGAATATACTGATAAAAAAATAATACAGGAACAGATACAGGCACTGGCCGGATATCTCCGCCAAAACGATCTGGAAGCCGAAAACTGCCTGAATGTGCTGAAAAAAGAAATGAGCGCTTCCCGGCAGCAGCAGGAATGGGAACAACTGGAAAACCGCATCCGGTCGCTTGATTTCAGGGCCGCCTATGAAATACTGAAAAATATTGCGCAGGGGCAGAAAATGCTTTGGGAGAAAAAAGAAGAATGATAAATAAAAAGCAGAGAATACTGATTGTAGACGATGAGCCTTTAAATATCAGAATACTGGGAAATGCTCTGCGGGATATGTATCAGATTTCTTTTGCAACCAGCGGCGAAGATGCGCTGAAAATTGCAGACAGAGATACGGATCTGATTCTTCTGGATATTATGATGAAAGGGATGAACGGTTATGAAGTCTGCGAAAAACTGAAAAAAGAGAGTAAAACACAAAATATCCCCGTCATTTTTATCACTTCCATGAATGATGAGGAAGATGAAACCAGAGGTCTGGAAATCGGGGCTGTGGATTATATTACCAAACCTTTCAGCATGGCCATTGTCAAAGCACGGGTGCGGACGCATCTGGAACTGAAGCGGCACCGGGATATGCTGGAAAATCTTTCTTCGCTGGACGGTCTGACCGGCATTCCCAACCGTCGCCGTTTTGATGAATTTCTTGAGCTGGAATGGAAACAGGCCGTCCGAGATGCCTCTTATCTGTCTCTGATTATGATTGATATTGATTATTTCAAAAAATATAATGACAACTACGGTCACTGTGCCGGAGATGACTGCCTCCGCCGGGTGGCGATCACACTTTCCGAATCTGTGAACCGGCCTTCGGATCTGGTGGCCCGCTACGGCGGAGAAGAATTTGCGGCGGTTCTTCCCAAAACCGATCCGGAGGGTGCACTGTTTATCGCTGATACCATGCACAGCTGTATCCGGCAGCTCCGCATTCCCCACAGTCATTCGGAAATCGGAGACTTCCTTTCCATCAGCCTGGGAGCCGCCAGTATTATCCCCACCCGGAACACCTCCTCCTCCACCCTGATCAACGGCGGAGACCGGGCACTGTACCAGGCCAAGCGAAGCGGAAGAAATCAGTTAAAAAGCCTGATACTGACATAATGGAGTGCCAAACTGCAAGTTTGGCACTCCCGGGGAGGCTGACCCGTTCCCGGGTAAGGTGAAATAGCAGGCCGGGGGAGGTACGAACCCCGACAAAAACAGGATTTTGTATTTTCGGATAATTGATTGGTCTCGTTCCCACGCTCCGCGCGGGAATGCCGTGGGGGACACTCCGCGTCCCGTGTGAAAAGGACGCGGAACGTCAAATCCGCATTCCCCCCGTTGGTTCAGGTCTCCGACCTGAACCACACTGGCCTTACCGCAGCTCCGCTGCGTTCCGCACGGAGTGCGGGTAATGTCAGCGGGGTTCAAACCGGGAGATTTGAACCAGCCCGGGGCCTTTAAAAACAACCCTTGACTTTCCCATAAAAATCAGTAAAACTTTTTAATCACTGAATTTTTTTCACTTTCCGTTATCCTCTTTCATGACTGTGTGAATCAGTCAGGGAAATCCGAATCAGATGAAAACAATTTCTGGCAAAAGCAGATGAAAATCTCACAGCCGCACAGGTGTGTTTTGACAGCGGGCTTTACAATGCCTGTGCGAACCGGGTTTATTATGCGGCGTTGCAGGCAGCAGTTGCTGCGCTTGCCCACAGAGGAATAAAGCGGGATAAGATTGATCACGGACAGATTCAGGCTGATTTTAACGCCGAACTTATTCAGAGACGGAAAATTTATCCGGCAAAACTGAAATCTTATCTGCCCGATATGCAGCTGGTCAGAAACATGGCTGATTATTCGGGAGACAATATCACGCAGCAGAGAGCGGGCAGATGGTTTGCCAGAATAAAAGAACTGATCGGACTGATTAAAAAGGAGTTGAACAGATGATAAATTTCAAACAGAAAGAAATTATCAGGAAACTTTTCAATGCGGTGAAAGAGAAATTTCCTGAAATCGAATTTATAAGTGTTACGGAAGGTCCTGAAAATCCTGCTGATCTTTGGATAAATGTTACTGCTCCCGAAGATGAGGAGCGGGAAGATGAATTAATCGAATTCGCAGGTGATAAAATAACCGATATTCTGCTGGATTACGGATATTATTTTCTGCTTATGCCGAGAAAAAACACAGAAGGCATCGGCGGCATGAAATATCAGGAAATTTTTGCCTGATGACAGGGAGGCGCATCTATGGATCCATCTTCAGATTTTTTAAAAAAAACGCATGATATTCCCATAAAAATCAGTGAGTGCTCACTCACTCCGTGAAATATGAAAACCGGAAATAAGGAGAAACGCCGATGCATGCATTGAAAATAAAAAAAAAGATAGATTCAGATACATTGTATCTGCCTGAATTCAGAGATATGATCGGCAGAAATGTGGAAATCATCATTCTTGCGGAACCTGAAAAGGAACAGTCTGATTTTTTCATGTCCGGCGCGGATTCCCATGAAAAGAAAGATAAACTGCCCCTGCCGAGCCTCGCTGAATTCCGCTCATCTGTCAGTATAAAGGGAAAACCGGTGAGTCAGACCCTTGCTGACCTGAGAGATGAGGAACGTTACTGATGATTTATCTTGATACCAGTGTACTGGTTCCTTATTACTGCCCGGAGCCGAACAGTGAAGAAATTGAAAAAATTATTATGAAATCAGTAATGCCGGGAATCAGCAGCCTGACAGAAGTGGAACCGGCTTCGGCGGTTTCAAGAAAAATCCGGGAAGGAAATCTTTCACTGACAGACGGAAACAGAATCATAGCGGCATTTCAGTCCCATGCCGGGCAAAATCTCTTTCTGATGATTCCTGTCAGTTCCCTGCATTATCAGATTGCAAAAGACTGGATTGCCCGCTTTGCGACATCTCTGAGAACTCTGGATGCTCTGCATCTTGCTGTTGCTTTTTCAAACAGTCTTACGGTTCTTACAGCAGATAAAAAATTTGATGATTCAGCCCGATACCTTGGGGTCAGGTCAACCTTGATACTGTAAAAAAATCAGGAGGTGTGTCATGCCGCAGTCTTCAGAGCAGAATTTATCGGAAAATATCCCGCAGACAAATATCCTGTCACGGAACACAGGCTGTCCCGCAGACTCCGCAGATTTTTTTAAAAAAAGACTTGACTTTTCCATAAAAATCAGCCACTTTCACTCACTCACTCACTCACTCACTCACTCACTCACTCACTCACTCACTCACTCACTCACTCACTCACTCACTCACTCACTCACTCACTCACTCACTCACTCACTCACTCCCGGAGGTGCGCCCGCACTTTGTAAAAACCGCTCAGGCCCCACGCCTATTTTACGCCGGTCGTTTTCCGCCTTTGCAATATAAGGAGAACGCCCGGCGTTTTTTGTTTTCCGGATCACGAAAATGTCAGATGCAGGTCGGGATGAGGAGCGAACTCCTGGCAAAAACAGGATTTTGTGTTTTCGGATAATTGAAATGCCGGGGTTCGCAGAATAAATTATCTTCATAAAAAACTTGACAAAAAAATTTATTATCACTAAAAATTATTTTGAGAGAATACAGGAAAAAATAATGCACGAATGATTTACGTCAGGGTGCAGGTCGGGATGAGGCACGAAGCCCGGCAAAAACAGGATTTTGTGTTTTTGGATAATTGAAATGCCGGGGTTCGTACCTCACCCCAACCTACGGGCTCAGAGCTGCGCCCGGATGCAGTGGGATTCGGGCGGAAAGGCTTTCTGAAATTTACATAAGGAGAAAATAAAATATGATCTCTGAAAACAGGGGTTTTCCCATGAACATGGAAACGCATTTAAAAACGGCTGCGGAACAGTATATTGTTGATAAAAAAGGTAATCCCACAGCAGTCATTATTCCGGTGGAAAATTTTCTTTCCATGCTTGCGGAGATTGAGGATTACCGGGAAATAAAACATCTTTCACAGTCAGCGGAGTTTGTCCGGCTGATCCGCAGGGGTCTGGATGATGTCAGACAGAACAGAGTCAGTCACTGGAAGGAAGTATGGGATGAATTATGAAGTTTATCTGACGCATACATTTCAGAAATGTCTGAAAATCCTGAAAAAGAAATACCGGCATATCAAGGATGACATCATTGATATGATTTGCAGACTGGAATCCGATGCGACTGTCGGCGATCCTGTTCCTGGCTGGGGCAGAGAGATTTGGAAAATAAGAGCTGCCAGTACTGATATGAAAAAAGGGAAAAGCGGCGCATTCCGCATCATTTATTTTTTTAAGGAAAATGACCGTAAAGTTTATCTTCTGACAGTTTATTTCAAAGGAGATAAAAAAGATATAAGCCCGGATGAGATTGGGAAACTGCTTAAAAATCTCTGTGATGAACTGGAAACACTGTGATACAACGAAAATGATGCAGGTTGGGGTGAGGCACGAACCCCAACAAAAACAGGTTTTTGTATTTTGAGATGATTGAAATGCCGGGATGAGGCACGAAGCCCGGCAAAAAAGGATTTTGTAATTTTGGATAATTAAAATGTTTTTTTTTGGGGATGTTGGGGTTCGTTCCTCACCCCAACATACGTCCTGACACTCCTACCTGCTGCAACATCCTTAAATCAATAATAAATTTATAATATTAAAAAACTGAATTTTATTCAGAAAAATGCTTGACAGACCGATATTACAAAGTTTATAATTTCCAGGAATAATCTGATATATTTTTGAGAGACAGTCCGGAAAAAATATCAATATTTCCGAGATTCTGTTCGGCTTTTAAAAGTGCTGGGGAGTGCCAAACTTACAGTTTGGCCTGTGTCTGATCGTGCTAAACTGTAAGTTCAGCACTCCCGGCGGAGTGCCAAACTTACAGTTTGGCCTGTGTCTGGCCTTGCTAAACTGTAAGTTCAGCACTCCCGCTGGAGTGCCAAACTTACAGTTTGGCCTGTGTCTGACCGTGCTAAACTGTAAGTTTAGCACTCCGTGCCAGTCTGACCGTGCTAAACTGTAAGTTTAGCACTCCGAAAAGCTAAAAAAAAGGGGGGTATGTATGAAAAATGTACTGAGGTTTCTGTGTGTTTTCTGTTTATGGGCTGTGCTGACGGCGGTTTCTGCGGTTCCGGTTTCTGCTGCTGACATTACGGTGAATTCAACTGTCGATTCCACCGGCGATGCGGGTATCTGCACCCTGCGGGATGCCATTATTTCGGCAAATACCGACACGGCCGCAGGCGGCTGCCCCGCAGGTTCCGGGGATGACACCATCAACTTTGATGCGGCTTTGTCAGGGCAGACCATCACGCTGGGTTCACGCCTGCCCTTTCTGGATAGCAACATCAGCTTTGACGGTTCAGCGCTGGCTTCCAATGTGAAAATCAGCGGGGATAATGTTATGGGTGTTCTGGTGTTTAAAATAAATGCAGGTATGACTGTCGCGATCAGTCATGTGGATATTATCAACGGATATAGTGGCTTTGTCGGCGGAGGCATTCATAATAGCGGCGGCACCCTGACCGTCAGCAACTCCACATTTTCGGGAAATACAGCAGCAGCAAGCGGCGGGGGCATCTTTAATATTAATAACGGCACCCTGACCGTCAGCAACTCCACTTTTTCGGGAAATTCAGCAAGAGGAAATGGCGGCGGCATCTATAATGTCGGCACCCTGACCGTCAGCAACTCCACATTTTCGGGTAATATTGCACTCGGCAAATCCCAGGGCTGTGGCATCTATAATGGCGGCACCCTGACCGTAAGCAACTCCACTTTTTCGGGTAATTCAGCAATATATGGCGGCGGCATTTATAATATCGGCGGCGGCACCCTGACCGTCAGCAACTCCACTTTTTCCGGCAATTCAGCCCGCCTCGGCGGCGGCATCTATAATGTTCGCACCCTGACCGTCAGCAATTCCACATTTTCGGGAAATTCAGCAACCATAAGCGGCGGCAACATTTATAATAACAGCATGGGCACCCTGACCCTCCGCAACAGCATTCTGGCCGACAGTAGCACATCCGGCGGGGACTGTGTTAATGACTTGGGAACAGTGTCTTCTTCGTCTGTGAACAATCTGATTGAGGATGCGGTCAATGCCTGCGGTCTGACAGACGGTGGTGTCAACCGCAATAAGATCGGGACCGCCTATGATCCCATGCTGGCCCCCCTGGCCGACAACGGCGGCCCCACGCAGACAATGGCCCTGCAGACCCCCAGCCCGGCAATTGATGCAGGAGACGGGGGAACATGCGAGGCGCTTGACCAGCGGGGGGTGGCACGGGATGCGCTCTGCGACATCGGGGCCTATGAGTATGTGATTCCCGCGCCGCTTGTAACCGCTGTCAGTTCCCCCGCAGACGGCTTTTACAACGCAGGCGGCACGGTTTCCGTCACCGTAACCTTTTCCGAAGCCGTGAATGTAGTCGGCGGTCCCCCACAGCTCACGCTGAACCCCGGAACTCCGTACACAGTGAATTACACCGGCGGAACCGGCACAGCCACCCTGACCTTTGGCTACACGGTGTTGGCAGGTCATACCAGCGCAGATCTGGATTATTTCTCAGCCGCCGCTCTTGCCCTGAACGGCGGAATCATAAAGAATACCGCAGGCACATATGATGCAATTCTCACCCTGCCGACTCCGGGCGCTGCCGGTTCCCTGAGCGCAAACAAGGCGATTGTGACCTAAATTGAGCGATTCTCAGACCTGAAAATGATTTCCGGCCGGAAATATCAGGGGTTCAGCGGTTCCCGCCTTTTCACCCGTTGGGTGAAAAGCGTAAAACAGGCAAAGTTCCGGTTATCGGACA
>JAABRU010000040.1 GCA_011390755.1 Desulfobacteraceae bacterium
ACATATTGAATTTTTTTGTAGGGTGGGCAAAAGCGCAGCGCTGCCCACCGATTCAGGTGGGCACGGAAAAACATGTGCCCACCCTACAAAAAATTCAACCCGTCAGTTTAACTTTGACAAGGCACTAGTGTTCTGTCAATATTAAAATGACGGGTATCCGGAACATCTGCTTATTAAACCGCAGGGGGCGTATTGCACGCCCCTCCGCGGGGTGTCCGGGGGCGTATGCAATACGCATTACAGAAAAATCAACGGATTTGCCCCACCACTGATTTTCTTCCTGCTGTTATCAAAGAACGGGGAAAATACGCATGCAAAAACCTAACCGGACATTACTGTGCCAAACTGTGAGTTTGGCAGTCCCTGTTCCCGGTTTCAAATCTTCAGGTTTCATTTTTAAATGTTATCACAAAATCCCCTTCTTCTCCCACATCCAGATCCACGCGGCCGGGCATGTCTCCTCCGGTCATATAGGTGAGAATTTCCTGAGACATCCGGGGCATGACATTGCCGCTGAGGATAAAGTCAATATTCCGTGCCCCGGTTTCCACTTCTGTGCAGCGGGCCGTGATCTGCCCGACTACGGCATCGGAATAATTCATCCTGATTTTATTGTTCCTCAGCAGCCGCCCGGCCAGTTTATCCAGCTTAAGGCGGACAATGCCCTGCATGGCATCTGCCCGGAGCGCGTAGTAGGGAACCACGGTCATGCGGGCCAGGAGTGCGGGTTTGAAATACTGGGACAGGATGGGACGCACTGCCCCGGCAATCACATCATCGGGCGGACGTTCATCATCTTTGGTCATTTCCGTCAGCACATCTGTTGCCAGATTGCTGGTCAGAAACATAATCGTATTTTTAAAATCAATCTCCCGGCCTTCCCCGTCCGACAGCATTCCCTTATCAAACACCTGATAAAAAAGGTTCAGAACTTCGGGATGGGCTTTTTCCACCTCATCCAGCAGGACCACAGCATAGGGTTTCTGGCGCACGGCCTCGGTGAGCATTCCCCCCTCTCCGTATCCCACATAACCGGGAGGGGAACCGATAAGACGGCTGACCGTGTGTTTTTCCTGGAATTCACTCATATTGATACTGACCACGGATCGTTCTCCGCCGAAAAGAATATCGGCCACGGAAAGCGCTGTTTCGGTTTTTCCCACACCGCTGGGCCCCACCAGAAGGAACACCCCCATGGGCTGACTGGGGTCTTTGAGTCCGGATTTGGCGGATTTGATACCCTCACTGAGAACTTCGACGGCATGATCCTGCCCCCGGATGCGCTCTTTCATGCGCGTTTCAAATTCCATGACATTCTTTGCCTGATCCCGCATAACCTTGCCCAGGGGGATACCTGTCCAGTCTGAAACCACTTTGGCCACCATATCGGGATTGACTTCAATGCGGACCAGGGGGGATTCGCCCTGCAGCGATTTCAGTTCCATGCGGGCAGTTTCAATTTCTTTCATGATTTCTTCTTCACTCATGCTTTCTTTCGCTTCCGCTGCCTCGGCTCCGTCTTTCCCTTTTTCTTCTGCCTCTGCTTTTACATTCACAGTTTCCGGTGCCTGATCTTCCCGAAGGGCAAACAGCTGATCCCGCAGTTTAATAACCCGATGCGCGGCATCCCTTTCTTTTTCCCAGTGTTCCCGCAGTTCTGCCACTTCGTGTTTCAGCACTTCGATCTTTTCTTCGGCCTCTTTCAGGCGATCTTCATCAATGACCACACCGTTGATCTTATCCCGCAGCAGTCCCTCTTTTTCCCGTTCCAGCGCCTGGATGGAACGTTCTTTGTCTTCCAGCACATCCGGTTTGGAGGTCAGATTCACTTTTACCCGTGCCGCGCTGGTATCCAGCAAATCAATGGCCTTATCCGGCAGAAAACGGCCGGTAATGTAACGGTCGGACAGTTCCGCTGCTGCCTGTATGGCATCATCCTGCACAATGACCTTATGGGCTTTTTCATAATTTCTCTTCAGTCCCCGCAAAATCAGAGCCGCTGTACTCACATCCGGTTCATCCAGTTTCACGGGCTGGAAACGCCGGGCCAGTGCCGGGTCTTTTTCAAAATATTTTTTGTATTCGGTCCAGGTGGTGGCGGCAACTGTCCGCAGCTCTCCGCGGGCAAGAGCCGGTTTCAGCAGATTGGCCGCATCACCGGTTCCGGCAGATCCTCCGGCTCCGACCAGGGTATGGGCTTCGTCAACAAAGAGGATAATGGGTTTTTCCGATGCCTTGATTTCATCAATAACGCCTTTAAGCCGTTTTTCAAATTCCCCCTTGATACCGGCACCGGCTTCCAGAAGCCCCATATCCAGCCCCAGCAGGGTGACACCCTGCAGGATATCCGGCACATCATCTTCCACAATCCGCAGGGCCAGACCTTCCACAACAGCGGTTTTTCCCACGCCCGGTTCCCCCACGCAGATGGGATTGTTTTTCCGCCGTCTTGCCAGAATATCCACCATCTGACGGATTTCCGCATCCCGCCCGAAAACCGGATCAATACCGCCCTCTTTGGCTTTCTGTGTAAAATCAACACAGTAACGGCTCAGGGCATTTTCCCCCCCTGCTTTTCCGGGTGCCGCTGCTTTGCCGGGCGTTTCGGCTTTTTCCGCGGTTTCATGCTCCGAAGAAGCCCTGGCCAGGGTCCAGAACTCTTTCATCAGGGCTTCCCTGCCGATTGTTTTCACCAGATCCGCATAACGGCCCGAAGCAAAAAAAGTGGGTTTTGCCAGAAAAGCCAATAAAATGGCCCCGGATCGGATTTTCTTTTCCGAAAGATCAATAGAGGAAATCAGCCAGGCATCCTGAAACAGTTCCAGCAGCAAAGGGGAAAAAGCCGGGCGGGCCGCATTGCCGGTGGCAAATCCTTCCAGGGTTTCCTCCAGGGCTTTTTCCACACGGCCCGGATCCAAATCAAACTGGCGGAAAATCAGGGGCCAGTCCGACTGGGGTTTATCCAGTATTTTAGCAATAAAATGCTCCACCGTCACTTCATAATGGGTGCGGGCAACACACAGACCGGCCGCATCCTGCAAAGAATTGGTGCAAAAAGGGTTAAGATGCAAGAGAAGGGACTTAATATCAACACTGATCATATCTCACCTGCCTTTGTTTGTTTGGAAGTTGAAATTTGAAACTTGAAACCGGGAATTTGAAACCTGAAACTTTGACTCAGATTTGGGTGCCAATTTTCCTTTTGTGAGTGCTTTTGATGAAGGCATTGAGTTGAGTTTCGGGCCGAGTTCATTTATGATTGCTGTATATTGATCAACATTTCCTTTGGAATAATGCCTCTCCGGATGGCCTTTCTCAACCAGGCTTTGGTTTCCTCAAAAGACCCTCGTGCATAACGGTAAAAATTTTTCCTGTCGGACGGAGTATATCTCCCATACCCTTCTGCAATATTTGCAGCGATACTGTCAGCCGAACGAATGATCTGATACCCCATTGTTTTTTTGGCTTTTTCCGTCCATTTATCATAGGCATACCAAATCAGATCCGAAAGTTTTTCCGCAAGATTGTATACATCCAATTCATAAACTTCCTTCATAAACAAATCCAACTATCCGAAGATAAAATTCCCAGTTTCCCGGTTTCCAGTTTCAAATTTCCGGTTTCCAGTTTCAAATTCCCGGTTTCCGGTTTCCGGTTTCCAGTTTCCGGTTTCCAGTTTCAAATTCCCGGTTTCCGGTTTCCGGTTTCCGGTTTCCGGTTTCCAGTTTCAAATTCCCGGTTTCCAGTTTCAATTTTCAAGTTTCAATTTTGATGAACCGGTAAAAAGTCATTTTTCCGGAATTCAGTCTTAATAAAATCAGCATGTTAAATTGCCGAAAAACCCGGATTTCGGACTTTTTACAGATTCATCAATTTTCAAGTTTCAATTTTCCGGTTCCTCCGAAACACAACCCCTGTCCGATGTTTTCTGTTATCATCCGAAAACAGCCAGGTATTCCATCCCAGTCTTGCCCAGGGGCTGTTGCCGGGGCGGGTGGTGCTGACCGCTCCCTCTGTGAGAACAATTTCCAGATCCCATTTCAGGGGCTGATCCGTATACAGACGGATCAGGGCAGTCAGTTTTTTGAAATTTTTTGTGTCCGGCAGCCACTGCTGAAAAGTATCCGCCTCCAAAGGCCCCATATATACACGGAATTTTCCCATGCGATCTTTGAGACTGCGGCCCAGATAAGCATCTTTTCCCATGCGGCAGCCGGACATGCCGAGCCTGCATAACTGGTCATCGGGTATATCGGCCCTTTCGGGAATACAGGGAATGATCCGCACATCCGGGGCCTGAAATGCATCAGAAAGCAGGGCTTCCAGGCCGGGTGCGGAGCGGGGATAATGGGCAAAAAGGCCGCTGTAACGCAAAAGGGATTCGGGGTCTTCCACGCGCCTGCGCACCTGGGGATCGCCCAGTCCCATGAAACAGAACAGCCGTTCCATATCCCGTGCGGATTTGTTTTCATTGATCCGTATGCCCAGGCGGTATTTGCTCCAGCACTCAAAGAGCAGGGGATAAAGCGGGGAATTGATAATATCAATAAAATCCCGCGAAACACTGCTGTCCTCCCGCTGTTCTTCCATCAGCTCTTCGGTGTAAAAACTGGGGAGAGGGGAGGATACGCCGTAAAGACCCAGAAAAGTGGCTGTAATCCGGTATTGCCGCAGTTCATTTTCTGCTGCTTCCTCCGGTGCTTCCACAGATACGATATCCGTGCCCGGAAAATGCATGGAGAGATCAGGACGGATATTGATGATATTCCGCAAAGAATCCGATGATTCACCCTTTGGCGGCGGGTGTTTTTCGGCTTCGCCGTAATGTCGCTCATAATACTGCAAAAGTCTCAGAGCCTGGAAAAAAGAAAATTTTTTCCCCTGTGCCAGCAGTTCTTTTTTTAAAGCAGGGCCGTGATCCCGATTCTCGGTTTCCACTGATAGACTTCTCCGCTGATAATATCCCGCACACTGAGACGGGTAAAGGTGTTAATGCTGGTATATCCGGACAGAAAACGGTTCAGCACGGATGCAAACAGAAACATATCCCCGATACAGGCAAAATGATCCAGGCGGAGATCCATGCGGATTTTCTGCCCCCGCATCATATAGGCAGATATGAGACGGTTTTCGGGTGTCACCGTGATATTCTCAATTCCGCTGATGCGTTTGCTGTTGGCGGCCACACGGGCTTTGTCCCGACTGCCGGGAAATATATAAAGGTTGAGCATCTCCTTCAGGTTCCGTGCATCGGCCAGGGGCAGATAATTGACGGAAAGATGGGAGAGAAAACGCCAGAGGGCATCATTGCCCAGGGGCGGCTGCACCGAAGGGGTCACCGTGAGGATATTTTTAAAATCGAGTAAAATAGGCGAATCCGAAGTGGGTCTGGATATATCGCCGATTTGCAGGTTTTCCGTCAGATTTCCGTTGGTGCAGGAAAGTTCAATGGACAGAATTTCCCTGGCAGTCGGTTCCGCGCCGCGGGTATAGGGCAGTGTCAGGTATACATTGGCCCGGTTGTCAACGGGCGAGATTTTCCGCACCACCTGATATGCGGCATATCCTTCTTCCTGCGAGGGAAAAAGTTCAAAGGGAACATAATGTTTTTTCTGTACTGTTCCCTGCACAATACCGGTGACATTGTCTATGGAATAGACCTGAAAATGTTTGTCATTTTTGCCCGAAGGCCGCACCGGATATTCGGGCATGCGGTGATCCAGGGAAATCGGATCTGCCGAATGTCTGAAAATATTCACCACCGGGCAGGTAAAAAGACTGAAACTGTCGGGGCGGATCTGCTGCGGAAAAAAGGGCGGATCGTATAATTCAAAACAGATCTCAAATTCCGTGCCGCTGCCGCGGTTTTTCCATTTGTCCAGTCCCCTGAGATCCAGGAAAAGAAATTTCTGGGGCAGCAGGAAATATTCCTGCAGAATCCGGTAGATGGGAAATGACTGCCCCGGATAGGGAATCAGGGATTCATGGGGTGCAAATCCCGCGGGTCTCAGGTATTCCTGCCCCAGGGTAACTGTCTCCCCTCCCTGTTTGGGACTGAGACTGATGCTGCGCACATAACGGTTGAGCAAAAGATAAAGATCGGCAGCCCGTGCATATTCCCCGCCCAGATAAAAGCGGAGTTTATCGGTATCCCATGCATTCAGTCCCATACCGGAAAGGGAAAGATCGAGGCGGATGCGGATCAGCCGGCCGCTTTCTTCGGAAATGACGGCATTTTTCAGATGCATGGGCCAGGCCTCTATATCAAAGGCCGTCTGAAAAATGCAGGAAGTGCCTTCCACGGGTACGGAAGCGACTGTTGTGCCTTTGGGAACACTGATCTTTCCGTTTAATGCGGGTTTGGGGATAAATGTGACCACAGAGGCGGAGGGTATGGGACGCAGATAATGGGGAATGACCAGATCCGTCAGGCCGTGTATGATTTCGGGTAATTCATCATCCAGTTTCTGGCGCAGCAGTCCCGTGGAAAAAGCCACTCCTTCCAAAAGCCGCTCCACATCCGGGTCGGAACTGGGCCCGCTGAGGCTGGGAGCCAGCGAGGGATGGGCTTTGGAAAATGCTGCGGCCAGTTCACGCAGATAAGAGAGTTCCTGCTGATAATATCGGTTAAACATATTTTTTTATCAATCTGTCACCTGGATTTTCCCGTCATCCCTGACAATGGTGTTAAAGACAACGGGTATATTTTCATCAATGGCCAGTTTTGCCGAAATGCTGAAACGCAGTGCAAGCAGATCTTCCTCCTGGGGTGTAAAACCCACTCTGGGCTGAACCAGTCTCGGTTCGTACTTTGTAATAATGTCCCGGATGGTCTGCTCAATTTCCCGCGCGGATTCATCCCCGAACATCTTCAGGTTGGTAAAATCCGGCATACCGAAATCCGGGGCAATGATAACACTTCCCTGACGGGTATTCAGTATGCATTCCATATGCCGCAGAATGGAGAGAATCTGGCGGTTGGGATCCATGGTTTCCCGTCTTTGCGGTTCTTTTTCAATGGCCCGGAAACGCTCGAGCAGTCGTTCTTCTCTCATGAAGATCCCCAATGCCCTGCCCTTTGCCCGAATCAGGGAAAAGGACAGGGACAAGTATCAGAATGCTGTTTTTAGGATGCCGGGGCCTTCCAGTCATCTTCGGCCTGTTTGGATTCGGTTTCATGACTCCAGATAATCTTGGAATAGGTGAAAGAAACCTGCTCCATATGCGGATAAGGCTTGCTGGAATCCAGGAAGGTCAGGGGGAAATAATTCTTGACTTCCACCACAATGGCATCTGACAGGGATATTTTATAATACAGCACCTCCTTTCCTTCTTTATCAATCTGATAAAAATCCAGCTCGAACTTGGACATGCGCTCTCCGGTGGCACATGCCCTTCCGATGAGCGGTGAGGCCGGGTCCAGTCTTTTGGAAATGGTCAGGGGGTGGTGAATCCGCTGACCGGTTGCCAGACCGGTATGGGTATCTCTGGGAATTTCGATACGGTGATCCAGGGCGTAGACGAGAATTTTTTTCTCCCGGCCCGACTGATCACAATCGCCTTCAATAGGCCCCTGGGAGGTTCCTTCCAGGGTCAGATAAGATGTCATCGGCATGGTACATTCTCCTTTTTTTTAAGGTTATCATGAATATTTCAGAAAACAGTTCCCGGTTTCCCTCGCGCGAAAAACAGGAAAATGATTTCTGAAAATTTTTTAATCTTTGTCCAGTTTCCCGACCAGGGAAAGTTCAAAAGATGCGCCCATATATTTGAAATGTGGACGGACTTTTAATGAAACTCTGTACCAGCCGGGCTCGCCTTCCACATCATGCACTTCCACCAGGGCCTTGCGCAGGGGTTTGCGGCTGCGGACACCCGGCGCGGGATTTTCCTGGTCCGCCACATACTGTTTGATCCACTGGTTCAGCTCCCGTTCCAAATCGCCCCGTTCTTTCCAGGTGCCGATATTTTCCCGCTGTATCACTTTGAGATAGTGGGCCAGGCGACTGATGACAAACATATAGGGAAGCTGTGTGCCGAGTTTGTAATTGAGTTCGGCATCTTTCCCCTCTTTTGTATTACCGAAGGACTTGGGTTTCTGCGCGGAATTGGCAGAAAAGAAAGCTGCGTTGTCACTGCCTTTGCGCATGGTCAGGGCAATAAAACCCTCTTCGGCCAGCTCATATTCCCGCCGCTCGGAAATCAGCACTTCCGTGGGAATTTTGGTCTGGATTTCCCCCATGGACTCATACTGATGCAGGGGCAGGTCTTCCACTGCCCCGCCGCCCATAGGCCCGATAATATTGGCGCACCAGCGGTATTTGGCAAAACTGTCGGTAATTCTGCTGGCAAAGGCAAAAGCCGCATTGCCCCAGAGATAGGAGGAATTGCCGTCGCTGACATCTTCCCGGTAATTGAAGCCTTTGGCCGGATTGTTCAGGGGATCATAGGGGGTGCGCAGCAGAAAATGCGGAACGGTCAGCGCAAAATTGCGGGAGTCCTCGGATTCTCTGAAAGACTGCCACTTGAGATACTGGGGGCCCTCAAAAATGGCCTTGAGGTCTTTGAGTCCCGGCAGACCGCTGAAATCATCCACACCAAAAAACTGAGCGCCGGCCGCGGCCACAAAGGGCGCGTGGGACATGGTGGCCACACTGGCCACATACTGCATCAGTTTCACATCCGGGGCCGAAGGACTGAATTCATAATTGCCCACCATCAGACCGTAGGGCTGGCCGCCGAACTGGCCGTATTCTGCCGTATAGGCTGTCTGGTACAGTCCGGATTTGGTGATTTCCGGCGCATCTTCAAAATCATCCAGCAAATCCTGCTTGCTGACATTGAGCATTTCGATTTTGACATTTTCCCGGAAATCGGTTTTATCCACCAGATACTTGAGAGAACGCCATGCAGATTCCAGTTTCTGGAAATCCTCATTGTGCATAATGGCATCCAGCTGTGTGCTGAGTTTCCGGTCCACTTCCGCGATCATTTCATCCACCATGGATGCGGATATTTTCGCGGTATCTTTTCCGGGTTTCAGCAGTTCGTCAATAAAAGCCTGCACTCCCTGCCGGGTGACCGAATAGGCTTCATCAGAGGGTTTCAGCCGTGTGGCCTGGACAATATCATCCAGAAGAGATAGGGACGAATCTTCGGCTTCCTGCGCCTCCTGCTGGACTTCTTTTTCCTGTTCCTCAGCCATAAAATACTCTCCTTCTTTCTGAATTGTTTTATAATTTCAAAATTTTATTCATCTGTAACGGATGAACCCGTAAAAAGCCGGCCGGAAAAAAATCTGCCGCATTATCATTACTGCGGTCAGCATTTTCGCTTCTGATTGTTTACGGGACCATTTTAATTATTCATCTTTAATGCCCAGCTCCGCCAGCAGCCGTTCCCGTGCACCTTCATCCTGCACCAGCTCCTGGATTTTCTTCCGGAACTGCGGTACATTGCCCAGCGGGCCTTTGAGGGATGTCAGGGCATCCCGCAGCTCCCGGAGCTGTTTGAGTTCCGGAATTTTTTGCACAACGGCATCCGGTTCAAAATCTTTCAGATTTTTGAAATCCAGATTCACACTCATCTGTGCATCCGGCTCGTCGGACAGTTTATTATCCACATTGACATTGAGTGAAAGATTCTGGGACTGCAGGACATCATTGAAATTATCTTTATCAATATTGAGTGCTTTGCGTTCCTCTACCGGGGTTTCATCTTCCTGAAGCGTAAAATCGCCCATTACCAGCACCTTCAGGGGAAGTTCCACTTCTTCTTTGGCATCTCCGGTTGCCGGTTTGTACACAATATTGACCCGCTCTTTGGGCGCAACAGAACTTTCTTTTGCCATGTCAATCCTCCTTGTTTATGTGGCAGTGGGTCAAAAAGGCTGATGCATTAAATATCTGACTGTAAGGGCGCATTGCATACGCCCGGCACGGGCGGCTCCGGTTCGTATGCAATACGCCCTTACAGAAAAAAATCAACGGATTTGACCCACCACCGTTTATGTATTGGAAAAAGGGTAGGGGATTGGCGGGCAGGGGCAAAAAATCTTTTCCCCGCCCCCCGCTTTCGTCATTCTTTGTACTACAGCACTTTTTAAATCCGTACCCCCCCCTCATGATTTTAACAGTCTGATTTTACATGATCAGCCAACGTCATAAGGGGGTGACGAACTTACGAAGTGGTGTAGTGCCTGCAGTGTTTGATCCTTTACAGCGGAAAATCAGGTCAGCCGGAGGGCCGCGGCCGGATGTAAACGGCTGATACGATCCAGCACTGCTTCGGAACACTGTTTTCCATTTTCCTCATTTTCCGGTTCCCCGTTTCGGGGGCGGAAGGTTTCATATATCTGTATCAGTGCATTCAGGGCCAGATCCGGGTCCCATATTTCAATGGCATATCTGTCCAGTTCCGCCAGTAATTCTTCGGCATGGGGTATGGCCAGTCTCGGTTTTTTCAGGTACAGCAGGAGGCGGACAAAATGAATCCGCCACAGGAGTCCGGCCCTCCGGGAATTTGTTTCTTTGCTGTGTTTCTGTAAAAGTTCCAATGCCTCCGCGGCTTTTCCCTCTTTGGCCAGGGACATGGCATCTTTATAGATTTCAGCAATCCGTACCTGTTCCTCATCCCCGGTATTTCCGGCAGATCCGGCACTGCCTTCCGCAGATGAAACAATTTCCCGGAGCCATTCTTTTGTCTCTTCATCGGCAAAAGCTGTTCCGTCTGAAAAAGTGAGATTTTCAATGCCGGGCAGCCGTTTTACATACGCGGCCGTTTCCTCTTCCACAACTTTCTGTGCGGCCGTATGGCCCAGATGCATGAGAGATTCGGCAACATAGCGGCTCAGATCTGTCCAGAACAGATACTGTCCCACCCGGCTTTCCGCGGATTCCAGAAGAGCAGAAAAATTTCCCCTTTCATACAGACCGCGCAGGGCTTCTTTTTCCTGATCCATTGGGGGAGGCAGATGGGTTTCCCCCTTCCGGGCCGGGGGCAGTGTTTTGATATTCAGCCAGGCACTGATGCGGTTTAGGCGATAAGATGTTGGATCGGAAGGGTTTTTCTGCATCAGCAGGGTTGCTGCCCTGCGAAGCATATCCAACCCTCTTCTGAGTATCTGCTCCGGTTCGCCCTGTAAATCTTCCGCATTTTCGGCAGGGGCGGTTTTCGGGGGCGCGGGGGGCGGGGGGGCTTTTTTGATTTCAGCAGATTCGGCTTCAGGGGCTTTTTCCGGGGCAGAATCTTTTTCAGATTCTGTCCGTGCAGCTTCGCCTCCGTTTTCTGCCAAAGCTGCGGTTTCCGTTTCCGGTGCAGATGCTTCTTCCGATTTTTCCGGTGCCGGGATTTCCGGTTCGGGTTTGGGAATAATGGCAATTGCATCCAGGCGGTTTCTCAACTGGTGCAGCAGAGGGGCATCATCCAGATTCTGCGCCAGAAAATCATCCAGTCCCTGCAGTTCCGCCATGAGGGATATTTTGTCTTCTTCTTCCAGGGCCGTATCTTCCGGAAAACTGTCTATCGCGGTCAGCAGTTTTTCCAGCCACCAGTCCAGTGCGTTGATTCTTGCTTTTTTTCTTTTCTTCGGAGGGAAAAGACTGTCCCAGAAATTTTCAATAATGCCCCGGTACATGATCATGAGCGGCGGCAGCATTTCCGCTCCCCTGCTGTTCAGCACTGCCACAAAAAGGTAACTGGCGATCAGGATATTTTTGGTTTTTTCCCGAAGAAGTTCTTCGGCCAGTTTTGCAATTTTATTCCAGTCTATCCCCCCCTGACTGGTGGGGGAAGCCAGTTTTTCAATTTCGGAAAGCAGGTCTTCATATACCGGGTCATAGCGTACATCTTCTCCGGAAGGCATGTCCTGCCGGATGGGATTTTTCCCTAATTCAGTAATATCTGACATGATACAATCCTGATTGTTCGTGGAAGAAAAGTCTTCGTATTTTTCCCCGATTCATCAGGGGAAGAGTTGAAAGGCGGAAAAAATACCCCGGCAGCGGCACCTGCAGGATAAATTCAGCAGATTGAAAAAAATGCAAAAGGAGTGCCGGAGCGGAATTCCGGCAGTGTTCCCGCCGGGCGGAAATTTTGCTTCCTTTCACTCCGGTCCGTTTCTGCAATAGGGAATTTCTGCCTGCTGAAAATCAATAATTTCAATCGATTATATACCAAGTGCCGTTGCAGGGATAAGCAGTTGCAATTTTATACCTTTCTTTTATCACAATGGTTCGGTAATTTTTTCTGATTTGCAGAACATAAAAATTTAACTATCTGAAATCATTAAATCCGAATGTTTTATTTGAGTATTATAACTTGCTGAAATTATTCATACCGATTTTTTTTACCGAATTGTTGTTATCATGGATTCGGCAAATATATGCCGTTATGTAAAAGATTCGGGTTTACTTTCATCAGAGAAAATTCCGGTCCGTCCGGCTTTCCGTTGATACCGATGAGCGGAAATCTTTTAACCTGAATTATTCACAAATCCGTTTTTTGCAGTAAATACAGGAAGACACAAAAAGACTGCGTTTTGCAGTCGTATTTTCGTATAAGCAAATTAATCAGCAGTTTATCTTCCGGGGACTAAAACGTGTGAATAATGCAGCTTACGTATCGGTACAGAATTCCTTTCATGTTAGCAGATTAAAATTTAAATGATTTTCTGTATAATTGCAAGAATTATTTGGAACAGGGCAATAAAATACATGTCATTCATTTAATAATCCAAATTCCGAAAAAAGGAGCATTTTTTTACCGCAGTATTGAAATACAGTGCATGATTAAGCTCAGTGCTGCTGCCTTAGGAACCTGCCCGAAAACCTCCGAAGCAGATTTTTAAATCCGGTGGAAAGGGGGGCATGTAACATATTCTTTGAGAAAGGGGTGCGAAAATTATTTTTCGCCCGCGCTCCGAAGGAACCCTGGTGAAAGACCGCTCCGCCCGGCTTTCGCACTCCGGGTTTCTCTGAATAAAATACTGAATATAATCAGTATGAAACAATTTTCTCAACGGTTATGCCGCATTATACTGTAACTGCCTGATTTTTGCTTGCTGCCCCGATACAGTGCTTTGTTTCACTTAAAATTGTGCAGGTATTTCGGAGCAGAACATCCGAATGCCGGGTTACGCTTCGCTAAACCGACCTGCAATTTTACTGAACCTGTGCAGGCAAAATCTTATGATTGAACAAAAAATACAATATTATCATGCTGTTGAATCTTTAAAAGTTTCCAAATTTACAAATCTTTAACATATTGAAATTACAACATATCCAAAAATAATCATTTGGATAAATATAGACATAATATATTATTGTTTCAGGTAGTTAAAATGATTAAACCGCAAAATAGCTGCGCAAGTTCAGAATTTTAAATGAAACAGAGCAATAGTTTTTAAGATAATTATTTTGGGGTAGGTTGGGGTGAACGCAGTGAACCCCGGTATACTGAATCTGCCGGGCTTCGTTTTTCACCCCGGCCTGCAGAAAACCCCAAAAATATTTTCTTAAACACGATAGGTGGCAACGCGGGTCATTTCTTTTGTTTCAGAATCATTCGCAGTAAATTTTTCTCGTTTTCCCGCCGGTAATACAGTTCATCCGTAAATTTTTTTATAATATAAATCCCTAATCCTCCCACTTCCCGATCTTTTATGCCGGAGGAGAGATGCGGATCTTTTTTTTCAAGAATATTAAAAGGAGTGCCGCTGTCCTCAATTTCAATGATCAGATCATCTGAGATATCTTTCATGCATGTTACCCGGATATTTCCCTTTGTATCCGGGTAAGCATATCGGATAATATTTACAATGGCTTCTTCCGCAGCTACGGAAATCCTGCTGATGATCCGGGAGCTGAAACCCTGCTTTGCTGCGGAATCCGCAACAGATGTGATCAGTGCCAGGAGATTGCCGAAATCTGCCGGAAGTGTAATCTGAGACAGAATCTCCATGCTATAACTGCTCCAGGGCCTCTTCTTCTGTATCAAAAACACTGAAAATTGAATAAAACCCGGTTATTTTAAAAACTTCTTCCACCACCCCGTGCAGACCGACAATAGATATTTTTCCGTTTTTCGCCATCAGTTTTTTGGTGGCCTTCATAACAAAACCGAGTCCGGCACTGCTGATATACTGCAGTTCACTCAGATTCAGAATTATCCTGTTTTTTCCCAAACGGATCTGCTCTTCCAGTGTTTTATCCAGCTCAAAGGCATTGTCTGCATGCATATTGCCTTTGACTGTGATAACCGCTGTATTTTTTATTTCTTTGATTTCAAGTTCCATTCATACCTCTCTGTATTGCAGATGAAGATTTTTCGGAAAAAATAAGTATCCGGCCCTAAAATTTTTCCATGCAGACTTCCGAAGTTTTGGAAACTTCGGAAGTCTGTATTCCGGAACTTCCGATCCGTCATTTACAAAGTATCAGCAGATCGAAAATTTATTGGGAAGTCCCCTAAAATCTGAAAATCACACCCAGTTGCAGGACAATGCCGGAAATATCCAGTTCTTCATTCCGCACAGCATTATTTCCGCTTTCCACATCAAAGGATGCATCAAAATAATCCAGGGATGCGGCAAAAGAAAAAGGTTTGGTTCCGGCAGTAAAGCAGAGACCGGCCACAAAACCTGTTGTGTCAGAAAGCGAAACATCGGTTTCTCCGTCCCAGTCCATGTCATATGCCATAATCCCCACATGAGGCCCCAGCGTCATTACCTCGCTGGGAAGTTTCAGACGAAGGGCAATATCCCCTCCGTATACCATGCCGGTAAAAGAGGAATTGTAGAGATAACCGATATTTCCGGTCAGATCAAGAAAATACTGGGGCGCCTCCCATCCGATACCGGCATTCAGGGTGGCAATATTGCTGATATAACCGTCAATTTCCTCACTGATACGGCCATCGCTCACCCTGTGGCCGTCCGCATCCGGACTGTACAGGAAAACCCCCGGATTCAGCCCCGCAATAAAATTCATACCCGCGAAACTGTTCAGGGGAATCAGCAGCAGAGAAAAAAGACACAGAAGGGAAAAGAGATTTTTTTTCATGAACCCACCTTTCTCATAATGATACATTAATAAAAATCAGCCATTATTTTAAATGATTGTCAAAATCCCGGAAGACAGGAGGGAACCCAGGACCAGTCTGCCCTGCCCGGGGTCAGAGAACTCGGCATCACCAGGATTTTTACCCTGCTTTCCGCGGATTCATCCAGAATGATCTGCTGGGAATAGGGATTGTTCACATCTTTGAAGTCTGCAAAAATAATCAGAAATTTTGTATTTTCCATCCACAGGGGATTCAGTTTCACCTGTATCTCCTCCCCGCCTTTGAGACTCAGGGTCTGCTTTTCTTCCCATTTTTCCCGCTCAATATGGTTAAACCACTGATCCGGCCCCAGGGAAATCACTTCTCCGGGCATATGAAATCGCTGGATATAGATAATGTCCACGGGCAGCAGCATCCCCTGATTGATACGCCTGTCACAGGAAAATGTAATGCTTTCTGTCTGAATCAGACCGTAATCAATCACCTCTTTTTCTGCTGACGCGCAGGATAAGACATAAAAAGAAAATAAGAGCAGCAGGAAGAATTGCATGGTTGTTTTTTTCCGGGGGATTTTCATGAAAATGCTCCGTCAGAATATGGAATTAATGGTATAAGGATTCTGCCCCGATCCATATCACTTCTTTTTCTTTGGCATCCGTAGTCAGAATCACCTGCTGGGCTTCCGCTTCTTTCACCTGAAAAAAAGATGTAAAAATAACAAGGGATTTGCAGTCAGGCGGTTTTGTAAGCCGGAGCAGATAATCCTGACCGCTGCGCAGCATAAAGGTTTCTTTAAAAGGCCATTTCTCTCTTTCTTTTGAATCAAACCAGGCATCCGGCCCGATGGCAGTAATCTGTTTCAGGTCATCATCCGCTGTCACATAAATCAGTTCCGCTGGCAGCAGCATTCCGCTGTTAATATATTTATCACATTTGAATAAAATACTTTTTGTTTCGTTCCGGGGCGGCGGGGGATCGGACGAAAACAGCCCGCAGGAAAGCAGCAGCACTGCCGCAGGAAAAATAACAATTTTACGGATTTCCGTTTTTTTCAGAGACAGCATTGCAAACATTATTTTCGGAGTGCCCCTTCCGTATCAGTGAAAAAACAGTTTCATATCTTTAATATATTCGGAAACCGTTTCCTGAAAATTTCTGAGTTCATTCAGTTCATGCAGAAGATTTTCATCCGGTCCGGATTCCGGAACGCAGTTTTCCCTTTCCCTCTCTTTTTTTCCTTTCAGAAAAGCAGTAAAAGAAAAAGGGGCGGAAGATTTTTCTTCTTTTTCTGTTTCCGGTTTTCTGTTTGCCGTTTCCCGGATGCTTTCTATTATCTTTTCTGTTATCCGCATATTTTCCGGCAGACTGTTTTCAATCCGCTGCTGTTTCTTTTTCATTGTGCGGTGCCAGTGGAAATAGCGGGAGGAAATCAGACTTTTTTCATTTTTCTGCATTTCTTTGAAAAATACAATGTCTCTTAAAAACTGCTCTTTGATATAACTGTCATCAAATCCCGATGATTTGACATAACCGGTCTGCGTCAGAATCAGACCGTTGCGCACAATGCTGTCTTCTTCCCATTCTTCCAGAAAGATATCCTGTTTTTTATCTGCATAGCGGTAGGCAAGCAGTGTATTCAAAGCTGTCAGGCCGTGGGCAAAACGGCAGCGCGTCAGTTCTTCTGCTGTTGCCGGGTCCAGGTACATTTTCCGGATTTCATTGGGCCAGTTCCGCTGCATTTCCCTGTTAAACAGGACAAATTCTTTTTTGAGTTTGGTATAGGCATCACTGCCTGTAATTCTGCTTTCCGTATGGTGCGCCCCGTAATGCAGATAGGCCAGCACATTGATGTTTTCCAGAATTTCGCCGGTCTGAAAACTCAGGATATTTTTAATAATATTGGCCCATACATAGGGGAGCAGATCTTCGGGGTGTTCCCCCAGCTGCAGGGCGGAATTATGCAGCCCCCGAATCAGCAGCAGTTCTTTGAGTTTCATAAAGAAATCCGAAAGAATGCCGTATGCGGTATCCCGGACAGGATAAAGATAGCCCGTGCGGATAATTTCCGAATCCAGTATATTGTCCAGCAGTTTTTTCAGCAAAGGGGTTTTTTTTATCTGGTCCCGGCTGCAGGACATGGCCAGAATGCTTTCCATGTCCTGATCTGAAAAAATTTCTTCTTTATATTGCAATGATTTTTCATACCACTGGGGAAAATCGGACAATTCGGATTTGATAAAAAACTGCTTTCCCTCATCCCAGAAAGAATAGAAACGTTCGGTGTAGACATGCAGCACCGAAACTGCCGCGGGGGGAAGATAGTGCTTTAATCCGGGATATGCGGCCCTTTGCCGGGCTCTTTCTGCCAGCAGTCTGTCTCCGCTGATTTCGGCAATCTGTGTGACTTTCTGAATAAACAAATCTTCCGGGCATGTTGCGGTGTGGACTTTCTGCGCGGTTTCTTCATCCAGTTCCGCTCCGAATGCCTCGGCTGCCAGCTGCAGATCGGCTTTTATCAGATTTCGGATACGCCGTTCCCGGAGGGCATGATTGATTTTTGGGGAAGATGGTGATAATTCCGACATGCGTTGTTATCCTGAAAACAGTTGCAGATGAATGTCAGAGCAAATCGAAAACTTTCCCCGATGCGGTTTCACGGTTGTCCCGGAGTGCAGAAACTGTATTTTTGCACCGCAGCACCTCCCGGTTCCCCTATGCAGAAATACAGTTTCTGCACTTCTCCGGAAACTCTTCGATCTGCTGAATATATATAAAAAACCGTCCGCCTTTTTCCATAATATTTTGTTAAAAACATTTATAGCACATTCTTAGGGAAATCGGAAAGGGGATTTTACAGTTTTTCATTATCTGCGCGGATGAAGAGGGGAATCCGGTTCGGTGGAGGTGGCAGGTGTCAGGTGTCAGGTGGGAGGTGGCAGGTGGCAGGTGGCAGGTGGGAGGTGGCAGGTGGCAGGTGGCAGGTGGCAGGTGGGAGGTGGCAGGTGTCAGGTGTCAGGTGTCAGGTGTCAAGGTGTCAGGTGGGAGGTGTCAGGTGGGAGGTGTCAGGTGTCAGGTGTCAAGGTGTCAGGTGTCAAGGTGTCAGGTGTCAGGTGTCAGGTGTCAGGTGTCAAGGTGTCAGGTGTCAAGGTGTCAGGTGTCAAGGTGTCAGGTGTCAGGTGGCAGGTGTCAGGTGTCAGGTGTCAGGTGTCAAGGTGTCAGGTGTCAGGTGTCAAGGTGTCAAGGTGTCAGGTGTCAAGGTGTCAGGTGTCAGGTGTCAAGGTGTCAGGTGTCAAGGTGTCAGGAATTCTGTTCCCAGTTCCCGGTTCCCAGTCCCCAGTCCCCAGTACCCAGTACCCAGTCCCCAGTACCCAGTACCCAGTACCCAGTACCCAGTACCCAGTACCCAGTACCCAGTACCCAGTACCCAGTACCCAGTCCCCAGTACCCAGTACCCAGTACCCAGTACCCAGTACCCAGTACCCAGTACCCAGTCCCCAGTACCCAGTACCCTGCCCCCAGTCCCCGGTTCCCGGCCCCCAAATCCTGCATCCTGAATTGTTGAATTCATACCGGCACAAGCAAGTCGGTTGACATAAAGGACAGGGTGATGTAGATGAAATACAGATTCAGCAGATCGAAAAGTTTCCCCCGGATACGGTTTTGTGACTGTCCCGGAGTGAAGAAACTGTATTTCTGCACGGCCGCAGTCCCCGCTTGCCCCATGCAGAAATACAATTTTTGGACTCCTCCGGAAACTTTTGGATATACTGAGATTCTTTATATATTATTTTAAGGAGGTATATTCACAATGGCATATGAAAATATTCTTTTTGAGACAGAAAACGGCATCGCCACCATTACTTTCAACCGCCCCAAAGCACTGAATGCCTTAAACGGCGCACTGCTGGATGAATTCTCCCTGGCTCTGGATGAAATTTCGGGAAATGAGGATATTCGGGTGCTGGTGCTGACCGGAGCCGGAGACAAATCCTTTGTGGCCGGGGCCGATATTACCGAACTGGCCACTTTCGGCCCTCTTCAGGCAAAAGTGTTTGCCCGAAAAGGCCAGGCCGTTATCAGCAGACTGCAGGAACTGGCCATCCCCGTGATTGCCGCCGTCAACGGTTTTGCCCTGGGCGGCGGCAGTGAAATGGCCCTGGCCTGCGATTTTATCTATGCTTCGGAAAATGCCATGTTCGGGCTGCCGGAAATTACTCTGGGCATTATTCCCGGTTTCGGCGGAACCCAGCGTCTGCCCCGACTGGTGGGGGCCAATATGGCCAAAGAAATGATCTTTACCGGAAAAAAGCTTCCCGCGGCCGAAGCCGCAAAGATCGGCATGGTCAATAAGGTCTGCGCCCCTGAATCCCTGATGGAAGAAGTAATGAAAACCGCGGGAATGATCGCTGCCAAAGGCAAAGTTTCCCTGCGGGCTGCCAAAGAGGTGGTCAACAGCGGTCTGGGAACGGATCTGGGCACCGGGCTGAATATGGAATGCGATGCCTTTGCCCTGTGCATGGCCAGTGAGGATGCCAAAGAGGGAACCACTGCATTTCTGGAAAAACGCAAGGCCGTATTTACCGGGAAACTGAAATAAGGAAAAGGGGGGATAGGGATTGGGGGATAGGGGGGTAGGGAGTATGTGTCAGATTTCAGACATCTGAACCCTGATCCCCACCCCCCCGATCCCCAATCCCCAATAAAGGAGAAAAAGCAGCATGATTTATGATATTGAGTATGAGACCATGCCCAGGGAGGCGATGGAAGCCATACAGTTCCGGCGTCTCCGCAGCACACTGGACCGGGTCTGTGCCACCGTTCCATTTTACCGGAAAAAATTCCAGGAAGCCGGAATCACCCCCGGAGATATCCGCTCTCTGGAAGACCTGCGCAAAGTTCCTTTTACCACCAAACAGGATTTACGGGATAATTATCCTTTCGGCATGTTTGCAGTTCCCATGGACAATGTGGTGCGGATTCATGCCTCTTCCGGCACCACCGGACAACCTACGGTAGTGGGGTATACTGCCAGGGATGTCAATACCTGGGCTGTTCTCATGGCACGGTCTTTGGCCGCGGGCGGCGCGGGTCGGGGGGATATTATTCACAATGCATACGGCTACGGTCTTTTTACCGGCGGTCTGGGTGTCCATTACGGTGCGGAAAAAATGGGGGCATCCGTCATCCCGGTTTCCGGCGGCAATACCAAACGCCAGATCATTATTATGAAAGACTTCGGGCCGACCATTATTACGGCCACCCCCTCTTACACACTCCACCTTGCGGAAGTGGCCGAGGAAATGGGGGTTTCCTTCAAAGATCTGAAATTCCGTTTCGGTATATTCGGAGCGGAACCCTGGTCGGAAAAAATGCGGGAAGAAATAGAGAAAAAACTGGGGCTTACCGCAGTGGACATTTACGGTCTGAGTGAGGTGATCGGACCGGGTGTGGCCATTGAATGCTACGAGGCCAAAAAAGGACTCCATATAGCCGAAGACCATTTCATTCCGGAAATTATCCATCCGGAAACCGGAGAAGTGCTTCCCTACGGTGAAAGCGGAGAGCTGGTGTTTACTTCCATCACCAAGGAAGCCTTTCCGGTGATCCGCTACCGCACCAGAGATATTACTTCCATTAATCCCGAACCCTGTATCTGCGGTCGTACCCTGGTCCGGATGGAAAAAGTCAGCGGACGATCCGATGATATGCTCATTATCCGGGGCGTGAATGTATTTCCCTCGCAGATTGAAAGTGTGCTCATGGAAATGGAAGGTGTGGAACCCCATTATCAGCTGCTGGTGGACAGGGAAGGAAATCTGGATAACCTTACGGTCATGGTGGAAGTCGGAGAAGATATCTTTTCTGACCGGGTCAAACCGCTGCAGGAACTGGAAAAGAATATTTCCAAAAATATCAAGGAAACCATCGGTGTTTCCGCGAAAGTAAAACTGGTGGAACCCAAAACCATTGCGCGCAGTGAGGGAAAAGCCGTGCGGGTGATTGATAATCGGAAAATCTGAGTCAGAAAAGGAGATCAGATATGCATGTGGAACAAATATCCGTCTTTCTGGAAAACAAATCAGGACGACTGGCCATGGTTACAAAAATCCTTTCGGAAGCCGGGATCAATATCCGTGCCCTGGCCCTGGCAGATACTTCCGATTTCGGTGTGCTGCGTCTGATTGTTGACAGCAACGAAAAAGCCAGGGAGGCACTCAAAAACAGCGGTTTCACCGTAGGGAAAACCAATGTTGTGGCCGTGGAAGTGCCGGATAAACCCGGAGGACTCTGCAATATTCTGGACATACTGCATAAATCCCATGTGAATGTGGAATATATGTACGCCTTTGTCCGTCAGAGCGGTGATAATGCTGTAATGATTTTCCGTTTTGACAATACAGAAGCCGCCATCCGCCTGCTGGAACAGAACAAACTGTCCATCATTGACGGCAGCCGCCTGTATTCCATGTGATAAATATTGGGAATCGTAATCGCAGGTCGGGTTGGCGCAGCGTAACCCGACAGTATCAGCAGGGGGGTGAGGAATGAAACCCACCGGATTCAGGAAAACGTTGGGTTACGCTGCGCTTCACCCACCCTACGAAATTTTTAAAATGTAATTATAATTCAAAAAGGAGACCGTTCATGCAGAAAAAAGTCAGAATCATGTCCCTGATGTTCCTTGTATCCGCCACGCTGTTCACAGCGCAGGTGATGGCTGCGGAAACTTACAAAATCGGCGGTATATTTGCCGTAACCGGCCGGGCCTCTTTTCTGGGGGACCCGGAAAAAAGAAGCATGGAAATGTTTGTGGATGCCATCAATGCCAAAGGCGGCATTGACGGCCGTATGCTGGAGACCGTGATCTATGATACAGAGGGGGATCCCACCAAAGCCGTCATGCATGTGAGCAAACTCATCAGCAAAGACAGGGTGCTGGCCATCATCGGCCCCAGCACCACTCCCACCACGCTGGCCGTCATGCCCGCAGCCGCAAAGGCGCAGATTCCGCTCATCAGTTGTGCCGCCGGAAACAAAATCACTTCTCCGGTCAATCCCTGGATATTCAAAACCGCCCAGAGTGATATTCTGGCAGTCGGGGCCATTTATGCCCATATGAAAAAAGAAAATATTAAAAAAATTGGTATCCTGACCGTATCCAATGCCTTCGGGGAAAGCGGACGGGAACAGTTGGAGGCCCAGGCCGCGGATTACGGTCTGAGCATTGTGCAGGCGGATAAATTCGGGGGAAAAGATACAGATATGACCGCGCAGCTGACCAAGATCCGCTCCGCTGAACCGGATGCCATTGTCTGCTGGGGAACCAATCCCGGCCCGGCTGTGGTTGCCAAAAATGTAAAACAGCTGGATCTGAATATTCCCCTTTACCAGAGTCACGGTGTGGCCTCTCCCAAGTTTATTGAACTGGCCGGGGATTCGGCAGAAAATATTGTTCTTCCGACCGGAAAAATTCTGGTCAGTGCACTGCTGCCAGCGGAAGATCCCCAAAAAACGGTTCTGGCGGATTATGCCAGACAGTATACAGATAAATACAGTATGCCGGTTTCCGGTTTCGGCGGATACGCGTATGATGCCATGATGATTGTTGCCAAAGCTCTGGAGGGAACCGCAGGGGATAAAGCAAAACTGCGGGACAATATTGAGAAAATGAAAGGTTTTGTGGGGGTGAGCGGTACATTTTCTTTCAGTCCCGAAGAACATAACGGCCTGGGAGCCGATGCTTTTGTTATGGTACGCATTAAAAACGGCACATGGGAACTGATTCAGTAAAAAAAGCAGATGCCCTGATAATCCGGTTAAGGGACCCGGTAAGAAATAAATCCTCCGGAAATATTCTGCGGATAAACAGAAACTGTGCATTCCGTCCCCTAATCAGATGAAACGGGGCAGTTATTTTTTTGCTGAGTGCCTAACACCGCCGGTGGCCTTAGCCTGCATTCTTCATAAATTCTGACAGTCCTCCGAAAATAAGAAAAATGCTGAAAATTGACTTTGCAAGTCAGTTTTCAGCTAAGGCATTATGATGCGGAGAATTTTTCAGGTTTATGAATACTCCGGTTTAGAACCTATCCGAAAACCTCCGAAACCAGTTTTTGGAACCAGCGAAAACAGGGGTTCAGAATACCGAAAGACAGTTTTTCGGATAGGTTCTTAGGTGATTTTCCTCAAAAATATCTGCCGGAGGACTGCCGGACGGAAAGTTTGGCAGTGCCTGAAAAGTCACAGAACTTCCGTCCGGCACTCCTCCGCAGACCTTCTGAAGTTGGTAGATCGAAACGTTTCCGGAGGAGTGCAAAAATTGTATTTTTGCATAGGGAACCGGGGCCGTGCAAAAATACAATTTTTGCACTCCGGGACGGTCGTAAAACCGTATCCGGGGAAAACTTTCCGATCTGCTGAATGTGCAAAAATATGTTTGACAGTCCGGCGAATCTTTTTTCCCACTTTGAAAAAGGATATTTGTTTCAATGAATGTAATCTGGTGTTATGAGCAAAGCAAAATCAGTTGGCCCGAACTGGCCGAGCTTTACAGAATTGCTCCCCTTGGGCAGAAACTTCCTGCTGATCTGGAGCTTGTATTTACAAACAGCAGATTCAAATGCTTTGTATTTGATGGCAGCAGACTGATCGGTGTCGGCAGAGCGTTGGCAGACGGCGCGGACTGTTCCTGTATCTGTGACATATCTGTACATCCGGATTATCAGGGTATCGGTCTGGGAAAAATGATTGTTCAGTATCTCGTGAATCAGTCGAAAGATCATTCAAAAATAATTCTTTATGCCAATCCGGGGAAAGAAGGTTTTTACGCAAAACTCGGATTCAAAAAGATGAATACTGCAATGGCAATATTCCAAAATGAAGAAACAGCAATAAATAAGGGTATTATTTCAGAACTATAGCTGAAAGAACCAGATACACTGCTGCTCTGTCAACTTTAAAATGACGGGTTAAACAGGGTGTGTCCCACCTTTTTGTGCAAAAGGTGGGACACACCCAATTAAACTCTGACAAAGCACTACTGCTTTGTTTCACTTAAAATTGTGGATTCAAAAATTTATAAAAATTAATAGGTTGTCCACATTTTTAACTGAAACAGTGCATGACCATCATAATTTGCAGTTTTTGGAAAGAGGTGGGATTTGGGGATGAAATGATTTTCTGCTATTAACAGATTTTATTATACAGAAAACGGAATCTGAAATTCAAAAACTCAATTTACTCCGATGCTGCGTATAAGGGCCTGTTTGAAAAGAGCCCTGTGAGCTATTGACAACCGGCATCTCCAAAAAATGCGGATTTTTGCGTTTGCGTATTATTCCAGGATATTGACCGCCAGCAGAGCGTGTTTGAAAAATAAACTCTAATATCTGTCAACCGTCAGAGAACCAAAACAGGGCATTACCCCAAGTTGCCACCTATAAACGTAAGTTTCCGCTTTTTCATTCCTGCAATTTTCAGTCATGAGGTAGCTAAAACTGTCTGATTTTCAGTTATCGCGTCCATAGGTGGCAACTTGATGATACTGTTAATGCGAATTAAGGGTTGAATCCGGTAATGTAAAATCAGTTGCCAATAAAGCCTGCCTGCTACGTCTGATTTTATAATATTCTGTTTTTACTGATTCCGGAGTTTTTGACTCTTAATTGGCATTGTTAAAATGGAATTTCCTGAGCTGCTTTCTGTTTGATATGAGAAAAAGAATGCACCGATGGGGAACTGCCTTATTGCCTGATACATCTATTTTAACTTCTTTCAGAATATTTCCGGTTTAATTCAGCCAGACCGAACAGAGCAAATCCAAGTATCAGCAGGGAGGCTGATTCTGCTACCGGAAATGATTCTGCGGCACTGGGTAATGCACTGGCAATTCCGGACAGTAAAACAACGATTACGACTGTGTAGATTGCAGATAATAATTTTTTCATGATTTTTCTCCCTTTTTATATTTGGTATTTTGGTATTTTCTGTTGATTCTGTTTGTTTGCACTTGCTTTTTTACAATGCATAATAAATGCCAGATTGCATGAAAAAGAAAAAAAATATGGAAACATGTGCGGAAAAACAAATTATTTATTCATAACATTTTAAAAAAATTGATATTTATATTATATGACAATTCTTCCGCACCGAACTTCATGAATATCTGTTACAGGACTTTATCAGGTGTTCCTTATAATAATGTTACCTGAGTTTATAAATATCGCAGGCATAAAAAACAGGAAAGAGGCAAAGGACTTCATAATCACGGGGAATTGGAAGTCATATTCCTTATAATTCAAATGCATGAATAACAAGCAACAATTTTTGTCAAAAACTGCATTTTTTGACAAATGGCATTCCACTGATCTTCAAATTTTGCAGTAAAGATTATATATATTTGAAATATATAAATAATATATTTTTTATAAATCTGGCAGATATTGCATACATTGCGGAAGCAGGCAGAGAGGCAGGCATGTTTTATAAGACATGGACAGGGGATCAGAAAAGGAATTCCGGGCAGGCGGAGAAGTATATTTTCCTCAGCTTATCCTTGATGAATATGCAAAGATGAATATGCAAAAAGTCCGAAATACGGGGATTTCAGCAATTTAACATACTGATTTTACTAAGACTGAATTCCGGGAAAATGACTTTTTACCGGTTCATCATCCTTAAGCTGCATTATTCAATAAATTCTGACATATCTCCGAAAATAAGGGGGATGCTGCAAACCGGTTTTATAAGCCGCTTTTCATCCGGAGCATTGTGATCCGGCGATCTGTTCAGGTTTATATGAAAGTCATACACAACTCGTTACGGGGCTCTGCCCCGTAACGCATTTTTCCGGGGCTCCGCCCCGTACACAGCATACTGCAGGGTGCGTTAGGGCTGGAACCTAACGCACCCTGCTTTCATGCTTCGTTGTGATTGCATATCATGGCCGTTTATATGAAAGTCTCCGGAGTGCAAAAAATAAGCGAAGCGGTTTTTGCATATTACCGGTGACTTTCATGCTTCGTTGTGACCCTGCGGTCATGGCCGTTTATATGAAAGTCCTGAATATGTAGGGTGCGTTAGCGGAGCGTAACGCACCGAACCGGAGATATTACGGTGCGTTACGGCTGTCGCCTAACGCACCCTGCTTTCATGCTTCGTTGTGATTGCATATCATGGCCGTTTATATGAAAGTCCTGAATACCGCAGGGTGTGGTTTATGGATAATCCAGGTTGAATGCTATATTGGGGAAAGAGATTTTTTTAATGCAAAACAAAATATTTTAACTGCAAAATGTGTAATGTTTTTACTTCAAAATTTGTAGCTTTGCTTAAACACTTTATTTTATTTGATATAAAAACATGTGGCAATTCGCTGAATTCTTGGAACCGAAATTCTGTCAGAGGAATATCTGCACAGAATCCGGAGGAAAATACAAAATAATGATGACATCAGGAATCGGATTTTAATGCATTCAGAACAATTTCCAAACCGGGAAGATCAAATACATTATATATCTCACAGGGGTAATCATTGGGCAGAATCTTTTTGAGCAGACCGCTGAGAACCTTCCCCGGCCCGACCTCCACAAAAACCGCCACTTTTTCATCCATCATTTTACATACGGAATCATACCAGCGGACAGGGGAGCATAACTGCTGCACCATAATGTCTTTGATTTCTTCCGGAGAAGACAGAGTGTCCGCAGTGACATTGTGGATAACTCGTGCCCGGGGAGGGTTAAAAGGGATATTTGCCACAAAATTTTTGAATTCAGCTTCCGCGCCCCGAATCAGTTCACAGTGCCATGCACCGCTGACTTTCAGAGGAATGGCTTTTCCCTTTTTTTCGGCAGCCAGTTTTCCCACTTTTTTTACTGCTTCCGGCTCCCCGGTAATGACAATCTGTTTTTCCGCATTGTGATTGGCAACAGAAACAATACCTTCGGAACGGATCTCTTCAGTCAGTTCCCGGACATCCGCAATGGAAAGACCGATAATGGCCGACATGGCCCCTTTGTGCTTTTCCGCTTCCCGGTGCATCAGCTCCCCTCTTTTATATACGAGCCGGAAGGTATCCTCCAAAGAAACGATGCCTGCAGCATACAGGGCACTGTACTCTCCCAGGCTGTGACCTGCACATATATCGGCTTTCAGTCCTGCCGCAGTCAGCATTTGCAGGCAGGCCAGGTTGATAAGTGTTACCGCAGGCTGCAGGTTGACAGTCATGGTCAGGTCTTTTATTGGCCCCTGAAAGCAGAGTTCTTTGAGGGGAATGCCGGTAATTTTTTCCGCGATCTGAAAACAGGCTTTGATATCCCCGGATGAATCATACAGATCCCGACCCATCCCCACGGTCTGAGAACCCTGACCGGGAAAAAGAAATGCGGTTTTTTTCATTCTTGCCTCCTCCTCTGTTTATTCCTCATCCAGCCGGAACAGTTTCCGGGTAATATCCAAATACAATGCCTTGTCTCCGTAGCAACCTTTGTTTTTTAAAAAAAGCGTCGGATCATGCAGCACTTTGTTTATCATGGCATTCATCATGCGGCGGACGGCCTGCCCGTCTTCTTCCGACAGATGACTAAGGGAGTGTCCCAGGCTTTTTTTCATTTCAGATTCCGCAATGCGCCAGAGTTTTTCCCTCAGTCCTACGATGGTCGGCACAACATCCAGTCCTTCATACCATTCCCGGAAACGGATGACGGCCTCATCTATTATCCGTTCCGCGCGCATGGCCTCCCGGTGCCGGTCTTCTTTATTTTCCTCAATGACACCCTGCAAGTCATCTATATCATATACATAGGTGTTGGCCAGGCGGTTTATATCCGGGTCAATATCCCTGGGCACGGCAATATCAATAAAAAAGAGAGGACGGTTTTTCCGCGGGCGAAGCACCTTTTTCACCTGCTCCCGCGTAAGGATAAAACCGGGTGCTCCCGTGGAACTGATAATAATATCCGCATGTGTGAGGGCATCTCCGATTTCTTCAAAACGGATGGCTTTGCCGTGAAACTGTCGGGCCATCGCCAATCCTCTTTCAAAAGTTCGGTTTGCCACAAAGATGTCACCCACCCGGTGACGAATCAGGTGCTCTACGGCCAGTTCCGCCATTTCACCTGCCCCGATGAGCAGAACTTTTCTGCCTTCCAGGTCTCCGAAAATTTTACGCCCCAGCTCAATGGCCGCATAACTGATGGAAACCGCATGATCTCCGATACCGGTTTCTGTCCGCACTCTTTTGGCCACAAAAAATGTTTTGTGCAAAAGCCGGTTGAGAATCACCCCGGATGTTTTTTTCCGGATTGCCATGCGGTACGCTTCTTTCATCTGACCCAGAATCTGCGGTTCTCCGACAACCATTGAATCCAGACTGGCGGCCACCCGGAAAATATGACGGACCGCATCATCCCCGGTATGAATATACAGGGATTTTTCAAATTCGGGAACAGTCAGATTTTTACTTCGGGATATATAGTTTTTGGCAGACAGGATGGCTTTTTCTGTATCCGAAACAGCCAGGATCAGTTCCACGCGGTTGCAGGTGGAAAGGAGTACGGCTTCGGATACGGCCGGATCCTTCTGAAAGGCAGGCAGGGCCGCATCTGCCTCATCCGCGGAAAAACCGATACATTCCCGCAGTTCCACATTCGCGGTTTTGTGGTTAAGTCCCATCAGCACAATTTCCTGACGCATCAAACCGCATTCCGGCAGAAAACGGCTGTGACTCACATGATTTGCTTTCATATTCTGAGATAATTGATAGATATTTCCCTCTTCCGGATGTTCATATACTTCTTCCGCTATTTCAGCCAGTGCGGCCCGACCTACCATTGTGTAAATTCTCCGTGATGTCCTTTCAGCAGAAAGTTGACACCGATGAAGGTGAATAAAAGAACAGCAAAACCGATAATGGACATGATGGCGGATTTCCGGCCCCGCCATCCTACGGCCAGCCGTTCATGCAGCAGAATCGCATAAAATACCCATAATATACCGGACCAGACTTCTTTGGGATCCCAGCTCCAGAATTTTCCCCATATCCATTTGGCATATACAAATCCGCTGACAAGCCCTACCGTTACCATTGTAAATCCGGTAATAATACAGGCATATCCTGTATTGTCAAGCAGTTCAAGGGAAGGAAGACGCCGGTAGAAAAATCCTCTTTTTTTGCTTTTGATAGCGTTTTCCTGCACAAGATAGAGAATCCCCGCACCGCAGGCCAGTGCAAATGCCCCGTAACTGAGAAAAATCAGTGTAACATGAAAAATCAGCCAGAAACTTCTGAATGTACTGTTGATCTGCACGGGTTCCACAGGAAATCGGGCGGAAACAATCATCAGAAACAGAGCCAGGGGCGCAGCATAAACCCCCATCACTTTCAGACGGAACTGCTGCTGAAAAGCCAGAAAAAAAGCTGTAAGTGCCCAGCCGCTCATGGACAGAATCTGATGCAGATTATGGATAGGGAAAATGCCGGATTTGGCATAGGCCCACCCGATAAGAGCAGTATGACAGACAAAGGCGGTTCCCAAGAGGTAAAAACCGGATTTGTGAAGATATTCCTTCTGCCGGAAAAGATAGGCAGAATATCCCGCCGTGCTCATAAAATAGAACAAAAGAGTAATGTTGATCAGAATTTTCATATATTTTATATTACTGTATATTCCTCACCGAATATTTCTGCCAGCAGGCGGTTTGCGCCGATCCTGTCTTTTTCTTTTAACATCTCAAGCAGTCCTTTGTCCAGCACGGACCGGAAAAGTTTTCTGTGGGTATGGGGATCATGGCCTTTTTGCAGAAGTTTATGGCGGATTTTTCCCATAATCCGGAGACATTCACCGTATTCCGGACCGAAATCCGCTTCCAGTTCCTTCCGGATCTTTCGGGATAAAGCCGGACTTTTACCGGATGTGGATATGCTCAGAACCAGATCGCCCTGACAGATAACTGCGGGAAGTGTGAAATGACCGGCCGCCGGATTGTCTGCAATATTGCAAAGAATATTATGTGCAGCGGCATCTTCCAGCACCCGGCGGTTTGTCTCCGCATTGTCGGTGCAGGCAAAGATCAGAAAAACAGATGCATCCGAATCCTGTTTCCGATATTTCCTTTCCGCGATGCGGAGATCCCCCGTCTTTTCCAGTTGCCGCATTGCATCTGAAATTACAGGACTGACCACTTTCACAATTCCACCGCAGCGCAGCAGCATTCCGGATTTTCGGGCAGCCACCTCTCCGCCGCCCACTACCAGACAAATCCGGTTTTTTATGTCTAAATTTACAGGAAAATATTTCATATAAACGGCCACGATATGCAATCACAACGAAGCATGAAAGTTTCAACCCGTTCCCGGGCTCCGCCCGGGAACGCATCAGAGCTGCGCGGAGTGCGAAAATTTAGGCCGAAGGGCCGGTTTTTCGCAGACACTTTCATATAAACGACCATGAGCCGTGACTCAATGTCATTGACTTAAGACCCCCCTCCCACCGGGGGAGGGGAATATTTTGCTTAAGTCAATGACATTGAGCCGTGACTCACAACGAAACATGAAAGTTTTCTCGTTCCCGCGCTCCGTGTCAATGCCACTAAGTTAAGACTCCCCTCCCACCGGGGGAGGGGAATTTTTGGCTTAACTTAATACCATTGAACGGTGTGCGCGTGGAGACTTTCATATATACCGCCATGAGACATGGCACACAGCGAAATATGAATCAGCACCTGCATCCAATCAATTTTAAAGAAAAGAATTCTTTTTGTAAATAAAAAACAGGAAAACATTTAATCCCCCTCTGAAACAGCACGGCAGGAGAGAAATTACTCCTTGATTTCCCCTGTTCCCTCTGCTATTCACAAGAATGGGAGTTACGCACTTAAATTTTAACTGTTTGAATTTATTATGTGCTTTAAAAATTGACAGTCAATAAAAACAGCAGGTTATATTCAATGCCGTTTCCTTAAGCAGAAAATCCCACCGGAGGGAAGGGGAAGCATGCTCTGTTATCAGTTGATTTTTCCACCCTCCCCCTGCCCCTCCCTGAGGGAGGGGAGTCTTAAGGAAACGGCATTGAGATTATTTTTCAACTGCATAACTCCTAAAGGACTATTTTTTTTAAAATCGGAGGATAACATCAAAGGAATTCTCATCGCCGGAACCGGAAGCGGATGCGGCAAAACCACTGTCAGTCTGGGCCTGATCGCTGCCTTTGCCCGCAGAGGACTTCGGGTGGTCCCTTTCAAGGTCGGACCGGATTTTATTGATCCGGGGCATCATACTTCTGTCTGCAAAGCCTTCGGTCAGAAATCGGTCAGCCGGAATCTGGACGGATGGATGCTGTCAAAGGATTATAATATCCGATGCTTCCGGAAACATACCAGAACAGCCGATATTGCCGTGGTGGAAGGGGTGATGGGGCTGTTTGACGGTTATGACGGCAAAAGCGAAGCCGGTTCGGCCGCGCAGATGGCCAAGTGGCTCGGTCTTCCGGTGCTGCTGATAACGGGTGCCTCCGGCATGGCCCGCAGCGCGGCCGCCCTGGTGCAGGGCTTTGAGCGTTTTGATGCGGATCTGCATTTTGCCGCTGTCCTCTTCAATTATATCGGCAGTCCCCGGCACCTGACCTATCTGAAAGAGGCGATGGAGGGCCATGTATCCATGCCCTGCATCGGCGGCATGATCCGGGATGCGGAAGTGGGCATTCCCGAAAGACATCTGGGACTGGTGACCAGTCAGGAACAGGCATTATCCGCAGACCGTGTGGAGAAACTGGCGGATATCGTGGAATCCCATATGGATGTGGGGCAGCTTCTGGCCGGTCTGCCGGATATGGATTTCTCCCCGCTTCCGGAAATCCGGGCAGAAACGGAGAAAAAAAATACCGTCCGCATCGGTGTGGCATGGGACAGGGCATTCTGCTTTTATTACCGGGACAATCTGGATATTCTTTCCTCTTTCGGGGCAGAACCTGTTTTTTTTTCCCCCATCACCGACAGCACTCTTCCGGAAAACCTGGACGGTCTTTATCTGGGAGGGGGATACCCGGAACTGTCTGCTGCCTCTTTGTCTGAAAACGCCCGGATGCGGGATGACATCCGCGGCATGAGTGAAAAAGGAATGCCCGTATATGCCGAATGCGGCGGTTTTATGTATCTTTGTGAGGAAATCAGCGATACGGAAGGGAAAACATATCCCATGACCGGTATTTTCCCCTTCCGCACGGCCATGTTTCCCCGTCTGCGCGCTCTGGGATACCGGGAAATCCGCCTGAAATCCGATACTGTTCTGGGGACTTCCGGCCTGCGGATGCGGGGGCATGAATTCCATTATTCCGGCATCCGGGATAATGAAGATACCGGAAATGCAGGACAGGCGGAAAATGTGTATATTGTATCCGACCGTGCAGGCCAGACGGACAAAGCCGGGGGATTTCAGACCCGGCGGACCCTGGGCAGTTATATTCATCTTCATTTCGGCAGCGAACCTGCGGCCGCCCGTCATTTTGTCCGTACCTGCCGGGAATACCAACAGGAAAGGATCGGAACATGAAACCGGAAGCAATTGAATCCCTCAGTTTTTCCATTATTGACACAGAAGCCGGAAGCCATGATTTTCCCCCGGAGCAGTGGAATATTGTCCGGCGGATGATTCATACCTCTGCTGATTTTGAATATATGCAGACCGTGCGTTTTCATCCCGAAGCCCTATCCGCGGGGCTGAGGGCCATCCGCGAAGGCAAAGCCATAATTACGGATACGGAAATGGCCCGCTCCGGCATCCGGAAGGCAGATGCGGCCCGTTTCGGAATGAGTGTTTCCTGCCTGATCGGGGATGAAAAAGTGCGGGAACTGGCCAAAAAAAGCGGGGAAACCCGTGCAAAGGCCGCCGTGGATGCGGCCCTTCCGCTCATGAAAGGCGGTATTTATGTCATCGGCAATGCACCGACCGCCCTGCTGCGGATACTGGAACTGATAAAAGAGGGAAAAGCGGAACCGTCCCTCATTGTCGGTCTGCCCGTGGGCTTTGTCAATGCAGCCGAATCCAAAGAAGAACTGATACAGACCGATATTCCCTTTATCTCCAATACCGGCCGCAAAGGCGGGTCCAATCTCGCTGCTGCCGTGGTCAATGCGCTTCTGATAATGGCATCAGGAAAGTAAGAGTGTTTTGGGCGGGAATAATATCGGCAGGGTGCATTACAACAGTTCGGTATTTTTTGCTAATTTCCGGCTGTAAAGATGTAAGCTTCTGAAATTATTAAAACCGAAATTTTTTACCGAACTATTGATATCAGGCACTCAGCAAAAAATAACTGCTCCGTTTCACCTGAATAACAGACGGAATGCACCGTTTCTGTTTATCCGCCGGATATTTCCGGAGAATTTATTTCTTACCGGGTCCTTTACGCTTTCAGCAGCAGACCTGCTTCTGCATCTCAGAAGTCCTAACCGATAATCAGTCTGCAGTTGTAAAGAAGATGATATTTGTGTCCGGTAACAGCATCTCCTTATCTTTCAGCCTGCCGAGAAAATTTTTCAGCTGCCGAATATATTCAGAATACCGGTTCGGACTCTGTTTGTTCCGGCCGGACTGTCAGCAGCAGAATTTTTTCCGTGGTCACGGCAGTCGGGCCAGGAAACCGGTCGAGAACGATTTTCTCAAAGGGTATGTTTCATTACAGGGTTATGGGGATGGGAAGATACGGTTAATCAGGAGCATTGAAGTGTTGAAACAGGAAGAGAGGATATTTTTAAAACAGCTTCTGACCTGAATTATTCACAAATCAGTTTTTTACAGTAAATACAGGAAGACACAAAGAACTGAGTTTTGAAGCCGTATTTTCTTATAAGCAAAATAATCAGTAGCTTATCTGCCAGAGACTAAAACGTGTGAATAATGCAGGCTAAGGAGACATTATGAATGTATTTGATGGAATGAGCCTGAAAAAAAAGATGATTACCGGCGGTTCTGTTCCCATGTTGCTGATTGTGGCCCTGGGGATTATGAGTTATCAGAGTATAACAGCACTCCTGACCATCGGAAGCCGTGTAGAGCGCACCAACCGACTCATTTCTGATGTCAATGCTGTGAATAATCTTATTGCAAATATGGAGGCTGTGGAAAAGGATTTCCTGGTAACAGGAGATAAAAAGCATCTGGAACAGTTTGCTGCCATAAAAGCAAAACTGACTTCACATATTTCCCTGATGAAGAACCAGGTCTCCCGGATACAGCAGAATCGTCTCAAAGATGCCGAAGGACTTCTGGGAGAATGGTACGGGGAAGTGGAAAAAGAAATTCTGGCCCGTCAGAAAATTGATATGTCGGAAGAAGACCGGACTGCCGTCCGGGAGGCATCCGGTGAGGTTCTGGAATTGAAAGTGGAGGATATTATTGATCCGGAGACATTACGCAAAGTACAGAAACTTTATGACGGGGCCACCGGTGTATCCAACCTGGTGGTGGAAAAAGACGGAACCCCGGTAAAATTTCAGAGTTATGATGAATTTGAAAAATTCTGCTTCGGATACCAGCGTCAGAACAAAAAAGGGTTGGAACTGTGCATGAAAAGCGATGCACAGGGACCGCAGGATGCACAGAGGGAAGGAAGGTCATGGTATTACTGTTATTCCGGCGGCCTGATTGATTTCGGCTTTCCCATTACTGTTGACGGAGTGCAGATTGGTAACTGGCTCGGCGGTCAGATTCTGCTGGAAAAACCGGATGAGGAAAAATTCAGGAAACAGGCTGAAGATATTGAAATCAAAGATAAAGAAGGGTATATTGAGGCACTGAACCAGGTTCCCATTGTTCCTGAAGAAAAACTGGAGGCTGCCATCGAACTGCTGAAAGTCATGGCTTCCACTTTCGGGCGGATGGGAAATGACCTGTTTCTCCGAAAGTCCCTGACGGAACTTGTAAATCAGGGGAAATCAGAGAATATTATGGAGAAAATCCGATTCCTTCTGGAGGAAATCCGTAAATCCGAACTGGAACTTCTGCGGGTCGGTCAGATATCTGTGGCAAAAGCAGCAAATATTACCAAAAATATTGTTGTAGGGGGAACCCTGATAGCACTTTTCCTTTCCCTTGCCATAGCCATTTATATTTCCAGGGGGCTTTTACGGCAGTTGGGAGGTGAACCTGCTGACATTGAAAGTATTGCCCGCCGGGTATCCGAGGGGGATCTGACCATCACCTTTCAGACCGGGGTCAAAAGCGGTGTATATGCGGCTATGAGTAAAATGGTGAAAAATCTGAGGCGGAGCATCTCGGATGTAAAAAACGCATCCGGCAAACTGGCTGAAAACAGTCAGGATCTGAAAAGCCGTTCAGAAGAAATGTCCCAGGGAAGCAGCGAACAGGCTGCTTCTGCCGAAGAGGTTTCCGCATCTATGGAAGAAATGACCGCGGCCATCCGCCAGAATGCGGATAACGCGGCTGAAACAGAAAAAATCGCCAGACAGTCTTTCCGGGTGGCTGCGGAAGGCGGAAAAGCCGTTGCGGAAACCGTGACGGCCATTCAGACCATTGCGGAACGGATTTCCGTTATCCAGGAAATCGCCAGGGAAACCAATATGCTGGCTCTGAATGCGGCCATAGAATCGGCACGGGCCGGTCATTCCGGCAAAGGTTTTGCCGTGGTGGCCTCCGAAGTGCGGAAACTGTCGGAACAGACCCAGAAAGCAGCCAAAAAAATTATCAATATGACGGCAGCCAGTGTGAGTGTTGCGGAAAATGCAGGGGAAATGCTAACCCGCATTGTTCCGGATATTCAGAAAACATCGGAACTGGTGCAGGAAATCAGTGCGGCCAGTAGTGAGCAGCATTCGGGCGCGGCCCAGATCAACAAGGCCATACAGCAGTTGGATCAGATCATACAGCAAAATGCCTCCATTTCCGAAGAAATCGCGGCCACATCCGAGGACCTGTCCGAACAGGCCGGCCGACTGCGGGATGTGACTGAATTTTTCCAAATCGGGGAAATGAAAGCGGAGGAGGATGGGGAGGATTCTGCAGATCTGCTGCCGGAAGACATTGAAACCATGAAAAGCATTATTGCAAAATTTGAAGGAAAGAAAAAAACGGACAAATCCGTGAAAAAAGCCGACAGTCCGGAAGTTGTGGAAAAAGGAAATATCAGAATGGAAGAAGACAATATGGATTCTGGATTTGAAGTCTATTAAGAGCTTATTTTTCAAACACGCTCCGGTGGCGGCCAATATTTTGAAATAATACGCATATCCAAAAAATCCGTATTTTCTGGATATGCCGGTTATCAATTTATCAATAGCCCGCAGGGCACTTTTCAAACAGGTTTTAAGAGGCAGAATCCGGTACCCGGTGCTTTGCAAACCGCTAAAGGCAGTGATATCGTCAAGGTTAAAATGACGGTTATCCGGAATATCTGCGGAAAACCGCAGGGCGTATTGCATAGGCCCGTCATGAGCGGCTTCGGGGCGTATGCAGTACGCCCTTGCAGGAGTAATATGACCCGTCTTCAAAACATGACAAAGCAGTAGTGGCGTTGTCATGTCTGAAATTCAGAATTGAGCATAAAGTAAATTGCCGGGGCAATTATATACCATTACTCAAAATATTTTCCCCATTTTTTCCGGGGGAATCCAATATCCGGGCATCTTTCGGGAACCCGGGTAACCGGAAATTTTTTGAGTAATGGTATAAATTGGAATCCGTTTATCCTGAAATTCAGCTGTGACAAAGCAGTAGTGCTCTGTCAAAGTTAAACTGATGGGTAAAAACGGGTGAACCGCATTCTGCGGCACGCACGGTTTTCAAAACCGTGT
The DNA here is from genome assembly GCA_011390755.1 of Desulfobacteraceae bacterium. Taxonomy (GTDB): domain Bacteria; phylum Desulfobacterota; class Desulfobacteria; order Desulfobacterales; family Desulfococcaceae; genus JAABRU01. The sequence goes on from JAABRU010000040.1 coordinate 36,868, forward strand.
TACAGCAGACTTTATCGGAAATAAAAAAATGACAGAAAAATTTACCGCAAAGACGCAGGGGACGCAAAGATGCAAAGGTTTTTTCCCTGCGTCCCCTGCGTCTTTGCGGTGAAAACCTTATTTCCGATAATGTGTGATATAACCCGTCAGATAAATGTTGACAGAACAGTAGTAACAATGAACTTACAGCAGGCAGGTAAAAAATCCGGTTTTCGGAAAATCATTATACAGACCCTGATCGTCTGTTTTTTCATCGGGCTGATATGGTTTTTCAAAACCCTGCCCGACCGGATTATTGAACGGGAGATGAATAAGCAGTTGTCTCTCATCCAGGCGGAGCAGGTTTCCGAACTGGAAAAAGCAGGGAGGATAGCGGAGGAGGAAAAAGGGGGGGCTGTTCCGAAAAAAATCATATCTGAAAAAATTATACCTGAAAAAATTATTTATGATGCACTCCGGCATATCAAAGACCCGGAGATTGATATCAATGTGGTGGATCTGGGTCTGATCCGGGATGTACAGTCCGATGAAAAGGGCATCACCGTCACCATGATTCTGACTACCCGTTTCTGTCCCTATCAGGGCAAGCTGGTGGGCAGTGTCAAAGAGGCTGTAAAAAAAGTGTCACAGTCGGATTCTGTCAAAATTATTGTGGATTATTCCCAAACATGGACTGCGGAGAAGATGTCGGATGCCGGGAAAAAGCAGTGGGGACATTTTTTCAGGTCAGGGGATAAAAAATGATCCTGAAGGCGTTGGCTTTGGGATTATCCACCGGAGCATTCTGCATGGGGTTCTGCGCGCCCGTGCTTATGGGACTGCTGCTCTCCCGTGCGGAAGAAGGATGGAAAGGCAATGCCCTTTCCCTTGGCCTTTTCCTGACCGGCCGTCTCCTGGCCTACCTGCTTTTCGGAGTTATCAGTTTTTATGCCGGAGCCATTTTCCGGGGGCACCGTTTTTTTATGGTCCTGCTCCCTGCCGGTGAAATCCTGCTGGGTCTGCTCATGTTGATCTGCGCGGTTCATATGCACTTTCCCCATCTGAGTCTTTGCAAAACAGCATTCAGATGGTCCGATTCCCGCTGGACCCTGTTCGCAGCCGGAGTATTTACGGGCATGAATCTTTGTCCGCCCTTTATCATGGCCGTGGGAATGGCAGCAGAATCCGCTTCACTGGCACAGAGTGTTCTTTTTTTCCTGCTCTTTTTTGCAGCCACCGGAATATACCTGCTTCCCTTTCTTTTTTCCGGCATCGCAGCCCGGTCAGATCATATCCGATCCGCTGCCCGCATTGTCTGCGGGCTGACAGGGATATGGCTCATGGGAAGCGGCATACATAAACTGTTTTTCTTCTGAAAGTCTGCCTGCCCCCCCTGATAAACCGCTGCGGTCTTTCTTTGGCGGAACTGATCGGGGCAGATATTGGCACTGCGGATTTATGAACGGAAGATATTCCTGCTGAGGGCTGTCTTTTTTGTTCTGCATTCCCTGTATCAGTTTTACACCTGAATTGAGCGATTCTCAGACCTGAAAATGATTTCCTGCCGGAAATATCAGGGGCTCAGCGGTTTCCGGTTCTTCACCCGTTGGATGAAAAGCGTAAAACAGGCAAAGTTCCGGTTATCGGACATTCAACCGGTTTATCTGAAAAAAACCGCTCGATTCAGGTATGCATCAGGAACGGTTGCAGCAGACAGCAGCAGTAAACAGAATGACAGAAATATCAAATTCTTACGGATAAATCTATAATTATTTTTCATTTGCTCACTGTACAGGACAAAAAATAACATGCTTGATATTATTGGATTATGTACGAATCTCTGCACGAAATATTATTAAAATCAGCCACGAATGACACGAATCCGCACGAATCGCACAAACCGTAATTCGTGCAATTCGTGGCTGCAGTATTACATTTTCTGAGTAATGGTATGGCTTACATATTGGTATTAAACAATTTTTGAAACTGCAAATAAATTTTGTCCTGTACAGTGTCTTCTGATATATCTCAGGGGGTAACGCCCCGCAGATGAAGCAGGGCATCTGCCGGGGGTTTTGCGGATTTTTTCTTTATTTCGGGATAAGGGCGATTTCCATCCGTCTGCCGCTTTGGCTGCGGATTTCAATTTCAAAAGAAGAAAACTTCAGTTTTTTGAGGCTGTTGATAAATTCCTGCGCTGCTTTGGCAAATCCGATACTGATTTCGGCCTCATCGGATTTCATGGCCCGGATCTGTATATTCTTTACATCCCCCATTGCATTAAGGGCTTTGCGGAAGCGGACAAAACTGCCCAGATTCCGGGTTCCCGTAACCCGAAGATCAATCCGTTCCGCCCTGCTTTTCATCTCTTCCCACACTTTTGCCATAAGCGGTGCCAGTTTTTCCGCGGCCTGTTTTCCGGCAGCCCCCAGAGGGGAAATTCCGCCTTCTGCCGGATTTTCATGCTGCTCTGTTACCGTTTCCAGTACCGAGGCCATTTCCTGCCCGCTTTCCGCCAAAATCGCACGGGCTGTGACAGTGGCATTGAAAGATGTTTTTTCCCCCTCTTCCGTATCCGGAACCTGGTACACAATGGCCCTGCCCGCAATAACAATATCCGCGCCCATCTGCCGTGCAATATCCGCTGCTTCCTGATTATTCACATCCGGCTGCAGGATCAGACCGGCGGCATTGGGGACTGCACCGGCACCGAAGCCGTGAAGCATGGGAAGAAAACCCGCGGCGGATACATTTTCGCGCATGGCTTTTTCCGTATGGATGACTCTTTCTTCCCTGCTTTCCCCCCACCAGAATACAGGTGACATATCTGCCAGATTCTGTTCGGCAATAAGAAAAAGCACTTTGGGGCCTTTTTTTGCAGATGCATCTGCCCCGGCCGCTTCCGTCCTGTTTCCGGCATCTTTTATTTCTTCCGGTTTTTCTTCCTCTGTTTTTGCAGATTCCGGGCGGATAAAATCCGCACATTTTTCCTGCAGCATTTTTTCCGAAACTTTGATTTGCAAAAGCACCCGGAATTCTTTGTCCGAAGCATTTTCGGCCAGCACCTGATAATTTTCGACAAAATCCCCGGCGTGATCTGCTGTGATTTCATTAAATTTTGCAAAACTGTCCGAAACCGCATCCGGAGAAAAAATGCGGAGGGCCGTCTGATTTACCGCCGCGCGCATGGCGGCCGCGATGGCCGATTTTTTGGCATCGGCCCTGTTTTGTTTGTAAACAGCCGCGTTTCCGATAACTGCAAAACTCTGATTGCCTCTGTCTGCATCATCTTTGCCTTTTTCTTCTGCCAGCGCGTTTGCGGAGACAGGAATCAGGATGCAAAATAATATATATATATTGAAAAATCTGATAGTTATCATTTTTCTACTGTTTCCTGTGCAGTGCATATCCGGCAATATCACCGAGAATTTCTTTTGTTTCCGAGTCGGGAAAAAGGGCAAGACAGCCGCGGGCTTTGCGGACATGCTTTTCGGCCTGCTGCCGGGTGTAGGCAATACCGCCGTATGTATGCATCAGTGCCAGCAGTTTTTCAAATTCTGCCGGGGAAAAATTTTTCCTGCGGATAATTTTTTTCATCTCCTCCCTGTCTTCGGCCGAAGCCTGTGCCAGACTGCGGATGACCGGCAGGGTGAGTTTTCCTTCCCGCAGATCCGCACCCGCAACTTTGCCCAACGTGTCCGTATCTGCTGTATAGTCCAGCAGATCATCGGCCATCTGAAAGGCCATGCCCAGATGAAAACCGAAGGCCGTCAAAGCCTTTTCTTCTGCTTCTTCCGCATGGGAAACCAGCGCGCCGACCCGGCTGGCCCCTTCCATAAGCACTGCGGTTTTGCAGCGGATGATTTCCCTGTATTCGTCTTCGGACAGGTCGTCATCTCCTTTGCGCGCCAACTGCTGAATTTCTCCCTGGGACATATTTTCGGTAATCCCCGCAATGGCCGCAATGACCGCGGGCAGTCCGGTTTTTGCGGCAATGGAAAGAGAACGGGCCAGCAGAAAATCCCCGGTCAGCACGGCAACAGCATTTCCGTAGATCAGGTGGGCCGCAGTCCGTCCCCGGCGCAGTTTTCCCCCGTCCACCAAATCATCATGGAGCAGGGTGGCTGCGTGAAGGTATTCAAAAATAGCCGAATACGCATATTCCTGATTTCCCGCATAATGGCAGACCCGGGCCGAAAGCACCATGAGCAGGGGCCGCAGACGCTTTCCCCCGCTGAACAGAATATGACCGGCCACATCCTTCACCAGTTCCAGATGACCGTGCAGGTTTTCCTGTAAGGCTTTTTCGATAGCAATAAGATCCGGCTGCACATGTTTCAGAATTTTTTCTTTCAGATCAGACAAGGGCATCTCCCACCAGATCATATTCCAGACTGTCTGTAATCTTTACCTGCACAAATTCCCCTGTTTTCACACTGCCCCTGTGATGTACAAATACCATCCCGTCCACTTCCGGGGCCTGAAAAGCGGTACGGCCTTCGGCCACGTTGTCTTCGGGCAGTTCTTCTATCAGAACCTTCAGTATTTTGTCCAGATAATCCTGATTCTTTTCTTCGGAGATTTCTTTTTGCAGATTCATAAGGCGGTCCAGGCGTTCCTGCACTGTTTTTTTCGGCACATGACGGGGCAGGCCGTGGGAAGGCAGGTCCTCCGCATCGGAATAAGTGAATGCCCCCAGGTGATCGAAGCGGATTTCCCGGACAAAGTCCAGCAGTTCTGCAAAATCTGTATCGCTTTCACCCGGAAATCCCACAATCACAGTGCTGCGCAGAACAGCATGGGGATCGGTTTTCCGGATCTTTTCAAAAAGACGGCAGAGGTCTTTTCGGGAATGATGCCGTCCCATTTTTTTCAGCACACTGTCCGCGGCGTGCTGCACGGGCAGGTCATAATAGGAGCAGATATTTTCCCGCGCCGCCATGACACGGATAATATCCCCATGGATACTTTCCGGATGACCGTATAAAACGCGTATCCGGTTTTCCGGGGCAAGTTTGGCGGAAAGATCGGAAAGTGAGGTCAGCAGGGATGCCAGCCCGGCAGATTCTGTCCCGGATTCCCGCAGGTCAGTGCCGTAGGCCGTGGAGTCCTGGGCCACCAGCACCAGCTCCTTTACACCGGATTCCAGAAACCGCCGGGCTTCGGTCAGAATGGTTTCGGGACGGCGGCTTTTCTGTTTTCCCCGCAGTCTGGGAATAATGCAGTAAGTGCAATGCCGACTGCATCCTTCTGCAATTTTCAGATAAGCAGTATGGGGGGAAGTGGATATCCGCAGCAGATCCGGCCCCGGGGCGGCAATGGCATCCGGGTCCGGCAGAATGCAGCGGGAGGCGGAAGAGGGCAGTGTGCCGCTGACAGCTTCCGCAATCCGGTCAAAGGCCCCGGTTCCCAAAAAAAGATCGACTTCCGGAATTTCTTCGGCAATGCTTTCCCGGTAGCGTTCCGGAAGGCAGCCCGTTACAATCAGGCAACGGCAGGCCCCCTCTTTTTTCAGCCGGGCCAGTTCCAGAATGGTATCAACAGATTCCTGGGCCGCGCTTTCAATAAAGGAGCAGGTATTGACAATAATCACATCCGCATTTTCGGGATTTTCACATATCTCCTGCTGATTTTTCCGCAGATCTGCCAGCATTTCTTCACTGTCAACCAGATTCCGGGCGCATCCCAGGCTGAGCAGATGGACTTTCATGGATTTTCCTTCCATCAGGAAAGTTTTTTGATTTCAGCCGTAATGGCCGGAACAACTTCAAAAAGATCGCCCGCGATACCGTAATCGGCTTTGGAAAAAATCGGGGCATCTTCGTCTTTGTTTACCGCCACAATGACTTTGGAAGAGGACATGCCCGCCAGATGCTGAATGGCCCCGGATATTCCGCAGGCAATATAAAGACCGGGGGAAACGGTTTTCCCGGTCTGCCCCACCTGGTCGGAATGGGGACGCCAGCCTTCATCCACCGCGGAGCGGGATGCGCCCACTGCCGCGCCCAGCGTCTGCGCCAGTTCTTCCAGCAGGGAATAATCCGCGCCGCCCATGCCCCGGCCCCCGGATACAATAATATCGGCCTCGGTCAGTTCCATTTTACCGCTTTCCATCTCTTTTTCCACAAATTTCATCCGCAGTTCTCCGGGATTCACGGCCATTTTTTCCACCTGCCCGGCTCCCGCGGATTCGCTGATTTCCATGGCATTGGGCCGAAGGGTGACAATCTGCGGACTGCCTTTGAGTGTGACATCCGCCAGAATTTTTCCACCGTACATGGGCCGGGTCGCATGCAGGGTTCCGTTTTCCATTCGGATTTCCGTGCAGTCCACGGCCAGGGCCGCATTCAGCCGTGCAGCCAGGCGGGCGGACAAGTCTTTGCCCTGCGCGGAGGCCCCGAGGATAATGACCGGGGGGTTTTCCTGTTCTGCCGCGGCAGCAATGACACTGACATAGGCTTCCACAGTATATTCTTTTAAGGCCGGATCATCGGCCACAAGGATTTTATCCGCACCGTATTTTGCGGTTTCTCCGGCAGTTTCTTCCACCCCGTCCCCCAGTACCACAGCGCTCAGACCGTTTCCCATAAGCTGCGCAATGCGTTTTCCCTCACTCAGGGCTTCAAAACTGATTTTACGGAACACACCGTCTCTTTGTTCCGTGATGACCAATATATTCTGAGACATTCTGTATTTTCTCCTCTTAGTGCTTTGTTTCACTTAAAATTGTGGATTCAAAAATTCATAAAAATTAAAATGTCAGCATGTTAGAAATTAGATTATCCACAATTTTAACTGAAACAGTACATTAGATTCTTATTACAGCCGGAAACCGGTTGTGCCGGCCTGCGGCCTGCATTCTGATTTTACGGAACACACCGTTTCTTTGTTCTGTGATAAACAGTTCATGCGGTGTGTTACGATTTTGACTGACATACCCTGCTTTAATCTGGCAGGGAAGTCATTATGTTTTCCTGTAAATTCAAAGAACCGGGCAAAGTCCAATTGGATACTCATTCCCGCGCTTTGCGTTAATGCCACCGTGTTAAGTAAATTTTGGAGTGCCAAAATGAAGTGAAACGGAATTTTGGCCGGATTGTCCGCATGATTTCAGTGTCCCAGACTTTCCGTCCGGGATTCCAGCGCCCTTAACGCAGACCTAAATTGAGCGATTCACAGACCTGAAAATGATTTCCGGCCGGAAATATCAGGGGGTCAGCGGTTTCCGGTTCTTCACCCGCCGGGTGAAAAGTGTAAAACAGGCAAAGTTCCGCTTACCGGACATTCAGCCGGTTTATCTGAAAAAAAACGCTCAATTTAGGGCAGAGTCTGTCCGGAAAACCTGTTTTCCGATGTTTTAAACCCTTACTTCCACCGGGTTTAAAAATCTGTTCCGGAGGTTTTCGGGTAGGCTCTCAATGGCATTAACGCTTTGCGCAAGAATGCGGCCCGGACGATTTGCGTTCCGTATCCGGATAAATTAGATAACCTTGGCTTCTTTCCGCAGCAGTTTCACCAGTTCCGCGGCTTTGACCTGTGCGGAATCTCCCGCAATCATCTTTCCGGCTTTTCTTTCCGGCGGCAGTTTCATGCCTGTAATTTCGGATTTGGCTTCCACCGCCCCGGCATCCAGACCCATATCTGCCAGTGATTTTATCTCAATTTTTTTCTTTTTGGCTTTCATAATGCCCGGCAGAGAAGGATAACGGGGCTCATTCAGCCCCCGCTGACAGGTAAACAGGGCAGGAAGCGGGGCCTCGGTCACAAGTGTTCCGCCTTCCACCGTGGAGTGGCAGCGGATGACACCGTCTCTGATTTCTTCTTTTATGACCATGGACATATGGGGAATCTGCAAAAATTCGGCCACAGCCGCGCCGACCACATAATTATCATCATCCACAGCCCGCATTCCCGCGATAATCAGATCATAGGGAATGTCCTTTACCGCCGATGCCAGAATCCGGGCAATGCCTATGCCGTCGCAGTTTTCCACAGCCGGATCATTTACCAGCACCGCACTGTCCGCGCCCATGGCCAGGGCTGTGCGCAGGACTTCCGCGCATCTGTCGCCTCCCGCAGAAATCACCGTGACCCTGCCGCCCGGAGCTTTTTTGATCTGCAAAGCCTCTTCCACAGCAAATTCGTCATAGGGATTCATAACCCATTTGATATTATCCGTCTGAATACTTTTTCCGTCACCGGTAATGGCAATCATGGATTCTGTTGCCGGTACCTGTTTTAGCAAAACAATAATTTCCACCCTGAAACTCCCTTATTAAAATCATATGGTTTTGCCGCTTTGCTTTTTCCGCAGCAATATGAAATGCAATGGGGGAAAACCTCCCCGGGACAGCAGCATGAAATGCCGTATCCTGCCTTTATTGCTCGGTACAAAGAGAAAATGAAGCAAAAACCGGCATAAGTTACTAAAAATATTAATATTGAAAAAGTACAGGAAATAAAAGTAAAGAAAAAGGCCGGACTTGTCAACAGAAAACATGCTTATATTTTTTGCATCATCCCCACAGGTGCGGAGGGACATGAATAATATTCGGGGCTGGTCCCCGGGCCCTGACCCGGCATCATATATCTCCGGTGCTGATGAGAATCTGCCAGGGCGCATTCCATTTTAATCGGTATCAACTCAAAAACGACACATGTCTGATATTTATTCAGGTAGAATCAAATAAAATTAAATGGTTAAATATAATACTTTTATTCAGTAAAAAATGGCAGCTTTATATTTTATCAGATTCAA